>NZ_JBFRFS010000001.1:0-312474 GCF_052114945.1 Glaciibacter sp. 2TAF33 | reverse complement strand
GTCGCGAGCACCTCGAATTTGTCCAAGCCGAACTCAACGGCCGACCACGGAAGACCCTCAACTGGAAGAGCCCAGCCGAGGCCCTCAACGAACTGCTGTTAAACTCGCCAAACGAAAACCGTGTTGCAACGACGCCGTGAATTCACCGCGATGTGAAGGTGTCTTATGCGTACCTCACCGGCGCGGAGGGACGGCGGGACGGCGAGACGGCKGCGCCGACTCGGGCGGTCGGGGTCCTGGGGACGCATGATGTTTCGCGCTCGAACGGCCCAGGACCGGCAGGCTAACAACGCGAGCAACGCGAACGACGCGAGCGACGCGCGGTTTCCGTCCCGAGTCCGCTCAGGGCGCCGACACCCGGTCGAGGTCGATCATGTCGGCACGGTTCAAACGGATGCCTGCGGCCTGCATCACCACATCCACCTGGTCCGGCCGGCTGGCGCTGGCCACCGGGGCCACGACTCCCCCACGGCCCTGCAGCCAGGCGATGGCGATGGTCGCCGGCGCCACCTCATGCTCGCGGGCGACCCGTTCCACCACGCCGAGCACCCGCAGCGATTTGCGGTTGAGGTAGGCGGCGGCGCGGAATCCCCTGGCCGTGCCGAGGGTGTCTGCGCGCGTGCGGTACTTGCCGGTGAGGAAGCCGTGGGCGAGCGCGAAATACGGCATCACGGCCATGCCCTGGGCCCTCGTCACCAGGGCCAGCGAATTCTCGTAGGCGGCGCGGTGCACGAGGTTGTAATGGGATTGCAGCGCGACAAAGCGAGGCAGGCCGTTGGCGGCGAGCACCCTGGCCTCCATCAGCCGCTCGGCGGAGAAGTTGGACGCCGCGATGTGGCGCACCTGGCCGCTGCGGAGGAGGACGTCGACAGCGCCGAGGCTCTCCTCGAGCGGCACCGTCTCGTCGTCGACGTGAAAGTAGAGCACGTCGATGTAGTCCGTCTGCAGCCGCTCCAGGGAGGCGTGCACGCCGCCGATGATGCTGCGCGGGGTGAGGCCGGGATGGTCGAGGTTCCGCCCCACCTTGGTGGCGATGACCGTCTGCTCCCGCACACCGCGGTCGCGCATCCAGTTACCGATGATCTGTTCGCTGCGTCCCGCCGCGTAACTGTCCGCGGTATCGATGAAATTGCCGCCGAGTTCACGGTACCGGTCCAGAATATGCCGGCTGGCGTCTTCACCGGCCGTCCAGCCGAAGACACTGCCGCCGAGGGCGAGCGGGTAGACGCCGAGGTCGGTGTCGGGGATGAGCCGGCGGGGCGCGCACGCGGGGGCGGCGAATGCGGGGACGGCGAATGCGGCATCCGGTTGAAGTGGGGGCCGCTGCACAGGCGCAGATTCGACTGCTGCGACATGCTGCGCCATGAGCCGCTCCCTCCGTTGAGAATGAGGATAGGTCAGCCCACCGACATTGCTGGTAGGCCCAGCAGAGTGTCTTCAGGGTTCGGGCATAGATTGGGCGGATGACAAACCTTTACGAGATCCCGCTGACCTTGATCGACGGCACCGAGACCACGTTCGACGACTTCCGCGGCAAGACCGTACTGGTGGTCAACGTCGCGTCCCGGTGCGGATTCACGCCGCAGTACGCGGGTCTCGAGGCGCTGTATGAGAAGTACAAGGATTCGGGACTGGTCGTCCTGGGTTTGCCGTGCAACCAGTTCATGGGCCAGGAGCCCGGCACGGAAGAGGACATCCAGGAGTTCTGCCAGGTCAATTTCGGCGTGAGCTTCCCCCTGACCGCGAAGGTCGATGTGCGCGGCAAGCACCAGCATCCGCTCTACGCGGAGTTGACCACGTTCAAGCAGGGCGTCCTGCCCGGGCTGGTGAAGTGGAACTTCGAGAAGTTCCTGGTGAACGCGGAAGGCACCATCGTCAACCGTTTCGCGTCGGCCGTTGAACCGGAATCCCCCGAACTCGTGGCCGCCGTGGAGAGCGCGCTGGCCACCACGTCCGTGGCCTGACCCCGCACGGCTTTAGCGGCCGGCGCGCCGGAGCACCGCCTCCGCGTGCCGCAGCAGCGGCCCGTCGATCATGCGCCCCTGGTACTGGAACACGCCGTGTTCGCTGGTGGACGCCTCCAGGATTTCCCAGGCGTACGCCACTTCCGCGTCGCTCGGCTGGTAGGCCTGCCGGATGACCGCCACCTGGCTGGGGTGGATGCATGCGGTGGCCGTGAAGCCGCTCGCGACGGCATCCTCGGCCTCGGCCAGCAGCCCCGACTCGTCGGGGATGGCCAAGAAGACGCTGTCGATCGCCGCCTTGCCGTGTGCACCGGCGGCCAGCAGCACCTGGGAGCGGGCGTGCCGGGCCACGGTCCGGTAGGTTCCGTCAGCGAACCGGCTGGAACTGCCGCCGAGCGACGCGATCAGGTCCTCTGCGCCCCACATCAGGGCGACCACGTTCGGCGCGGCGGCGATGTCCGCCGCCGCCAGCACACCGGCAGCGGTTTCGCAGAGGGCGACCACCTCGTACGGCCCGAGTGCCTGGACCTGCTCCACCTGTTCGGCCTTCGGGACCATCACCGTGCGGTAGAGGGTCTCGTCGAAGGCCGCCAGGTCGAGCGGGAAATCGGCGGTGCCGACGGCGTTCACCCGCACGATCGTCCGGGCCGGGTCGAGTCGGCTCTGGACGAGCGCGGTGCGTGCCGCGGCCCTGTCACCGGGTGCGAGCGCGTCCTCGAGGTCGATGATCACCGCATCCGCTCGCTCGGCGGCCTTGCCGTAGCGCTCCGGCCGGTCGGCGGGGCAGAACAGCAGCGCGGGTCCCATGTCGAAGCTCACGGCGCACTCTCCTCCGACCACACCATGACCGAACGGTTCGCGCGGGCGACGACGACGCCGTCCTGGTTCCGCGCGGTGTGGGCGAGTGAGATGATTCCCTGGCCCGGCCGCGAGCTGGACAGCCGCTTGCCGGTGACCAGCGACTCCGAATACATGGTGTCGCCGTGGTAGAGCGGATGCGGGAACGCCACCTCGGTGAAACCCAGGTTGGCCACGATGGTGCCCTGCGTGAGCTGGGCGACGGAGGAGCCCACCAGCGTCGACAGGGTGAACATCGAGTTCACCAGGCGCTGGCCGAACGGCTGCCCGGCCGACCATGCCGCGTCCAGGTGCAGGCTCTGCGTGTTCATGGTCAGGGTCGTGAACAGCACGTTGTCTGCCTCGGTGACGGTGCGGCCGGGGCGGTGCAGGTAGGTGGTGCCGACCTCGAACTCGTCGTAATACAGCCCACGCTGCAACACGACCTTTGCTTCCGTCATGCCGTGCCCCTGTCTGCATTCACGTCGGTGTGGCTGGGATACCGATTAAAACGCATTGAAACCGAGTTCGCGAGCGATGATCATGAGCTGCACCTCGGTGGTGCCCTCGCCGATCTCGAGGATCTTCGAGTCGCGGTAGTGCCGGGCGACAGGGTTCTCGTTCATGAACCCGTAACCGCCGAAGATCTGGGTGGCGTCGCGGGCGTTGTCCATCGCCGCCTCACTGCAAATCATCTTGGCCAGGCTCGCCTCCATTTTGAACGGCTGGCCGGCGACGAGCTTCAGCGCGGCGTCGTAGTAGGCCAGCCGCGCGGCGTGGGTGCGGGCCTGCATCCGTGCGATCTTGAAGGCGATGTGCTGGTTGGACCCGATGTTCTTGCCGAAGACGTTGCGGCTCTTGGAATAGCGGATCGCCTCTTCGAGGCATCCCTGGGCGGCTCCGGTGCAGAGCGCCGCGAAGGCGACCCGGCCCTCGTCGAGGGTCTGGATGAAGTTGGCGAAGCCGCGGCCACGTTCGCCGAGCAGGTTCGCCTCGGGCACCCGCACGTCGCGGAGAGTGAGCGGGTGGGTGTCGGAGGTGTGCCAGCCGACCTTGTCGTAGCCGGGCTCGACGGTGAAGCCCGGGGTGCCGCTCGGCACCAGGATCGCCGTGAGCTCCTTCTTGACGGAGCCGTCATGGCGCTCGGCCTCGCCGGTGACGGCGGTGATCGTGACCAGCCTGGTGATCTCGGTGCCGGAGTTGGTGATGAACTGCTTGGTGCCGTTGATCACCCATTCGCCGTCACGGAGCTCGGCGGTGGTCTGGGTGCCGGCGGCGTCGGAGCCGGCTTCCGCCTCGGTGAGGCCGAAGCCGGCCAGCGCCTTACCCTGGGCGAGCATCGGCAGCCATTCCTGCTTCTGCGCGTCGGTGCCGCTCCGCCAGATGGGCATCGCGCCGAGGCCGACGCCGGCCTCCAGGGTGACCCCGATCGACTGGTCGGCGCGGGAGAGCTGCTCGACGGCGAGGCAGAGGGCGAAATAGTCCTTGCCCTGCCCGCCGTACTCGGTGGGGAACGGCAACCCGAACAGGCCCATCTCGCCCATGGTGGCGATGATGCCGTATGGCAGTTCGCGTTTGGTGTCGTATTCGTAGGCGGCCGGCGCGACAACGGTGTCGGCGAAGTCGCGCACCGCGTCGCTCAGTTTCTGGTGCTCGTCGCTGAGCTGGTAGGTGGTCAGGCCGTGGCTGCTGTGGCTCATGAGTGGTCTCCCTGGTGGTCGCTGGGGGCGGGGTGATCGCCGCGAGGCGTCGGGTCTGACGCTCCGGCGTGGTGAACAGAGTCGATGGTGGCGACGATCTGGTCAAGTTTGACGAGGTCGCCGGGGGCGACGGTGATGTTCACGGTGCCGGAGAGCCCCGCGGTGAGCTTGTGCTCCATTTTCATGGCCTCCACGGTGAGCAGCGTGTCACCGGCCGCGACGGTGTCTCCGGTGGCGACGTTGATGGCGATCACCGTGCCCGGCATCGGCGACCGCACCTGCGGGCTGGCCGCGCCCTCATCCCGCTCGAGTCCGGCGAGCTGGTCGTCGAGTTGCTCGGCCCGGCTGCGGAGAGCCACGCCGATCGCGAACCCGGCGCGACCGATCCAGAGGCGTACGCCCGCGGCATCCGTTTCACGCACGATGTCGAACCGGCGCGTCTCACCGTCGTAGTCGACGCTGAAACCGCTGTCGCTGCCCGGGATCGCACCGATGCCCGCGGGCACCGGGGGTTGATCGCCGACGGCGACGGATGCCGTGGCCGGGTCGCCGTCGATCCGCACGTCGATCGGGGTGACGCCCGTTCCGGCCAGGTTGTAGCGGGCGGGACGGTGCGGGCCCATCCGCCACCCACTGGGACGGGACCAGGCGGGGTTCGCCCGGTGCCACTCGCCGGCGCGCAGGAACAGTGCGGCGGCGGCCAGCAGATGGGGCGTGACCGATGCGAAGCCCAGGCCCGGAAGTTTCCGCTCGATCAGCCCGGTGTCCAGCCGGCCGGCCTGCACGTCGTCATCACCCAACAGCAGCCGCAGGTACTCTACGTTGGTCGTCACGCCGAGTACGACAGTGTCGGCCAGTGCCCGGTCGAGCCGCCCGAGCGCTTCCTGGCGGGTGGACCCCCAGGCGATGACCTTGGCGAGCATCGGGTCGTAGTCGGAGCCGATGACCAGGCCCGGCGTGAGCGAGCTGTCGCAGCGGATGCCGGGTCCGGACGGTTCACGGAGCGTCCGCACCGTGCCGGATGAGGGCAGGAACCCGGCCGCCGGATTCTCCGCGTAGACCCGGGCTTCGATGGCGTGGCCGGTCAGCAGTACGTCGTCCTGCGTGATGGTGAGCCGCTCCCCCGCCGCGATCCGCAGCTGCCACTCGACCAGGTCGATGCCGGTGACGAGCTCGGTGACGGGATGTTCGACCTGCAGTCGCGTGTTCATCTCCATGAAGTAGAACTCGTCGGGCGCGGCGTCGGAGACCAGGAACTCGACGGTTCCCGCGCCGGTGTACTCGACACTGCGGGCGGCGGCGCAGGCGGCTTCGCCGATCCGCGCCCGGACGGTGGCGTCCAGGAGCGGCGATGGCGCTTCTTCGATCACCTTCTGGTGGCGCCGCTGCAGGGAGCACTCCCGCTCCCCGAGGTGGATGGCGTGACCCTCGTTGTCTGCGAGCACCTGCACTTCGATGTGACGCGGAGTGCCGACCAGCCGCTCCAGGAACAGCGTGTCGTCGCCGAACGCGCGGGCGGCGACGCGCCGGGCGGTGGCCAGGGTGTCCGGCAGGTCCTCCGGCCGTTCAACCACGTGCATGCCCTTGCCGCCGCCACCGGCGGACGGCTTGATCAGGAGCGGGTACCCCACATCGGCGGCCGCATCGATCAGCTGCTGGTCGGTGAGGCCGGGTTCGGCGATGCCGGGGATCACCGGCACCCCGGAGGCTGCGACGTGGTTCTTGGACCGGATCTTGTCGCCCATCACGTTCAGGGCGTGCACGCTCGGCCCGATGAAGACGATCCCGGAGTCGGCGACGGCGCGGGCGAAGGCCTGGTTCTCGCTGAGGAAGCCATATCCGGGGTGGATCGCCTGCGCGCCGGTCTGTTCGGCGGCGGCGATGATGGCGGCGGCATTGAGGTAGCTCTCGGCGGCCGGTGCCGGGCCGATCCGCACGGCGACATCAGCCAGGGCAACATGGCGGGCACCGCGGTCGGCGTCGCTGTAGACGGCGACCGAGCGGATGCCGAGCTCGCGAAGGGTGCGGATGACGCGGCAGGCGATCTCCCCCCGGTTCGCGACGAGCACCGTGCTGAACAGGGCGGTCCCGGTGGTCGAGCCCTGCCCGGTGGTCGAGCCCTGCCCGGTGGTCGAGCCCGTCCCGGTGGTCGAGCCCGTCGAGACCCCTTCGCTGGAATTCGTGTCGGTGGTCCCTGGCATAGTGGCTTTCGTGATCATCGTGGCGCTCACATCCGGAAGAGACCGAAGGCGGTCTCGGGCAGGGGCACGTTGGCGCAGATGTCGAGCGCGAGCCCGAGCACCGTGCGGGTGTCGGCCGGGTCGATGACGCCGTCGTCCCAGAGTCGCGCGGTCGAGTAGTAGGGGTTGCCCTGCTGCTCGTATTGCTCCTTGATCGGGGCCTTGAAGTCGGCCTCAGCTTCCGCTGACCATTCGTCGCCGCGGCCTTCGAGCTGTTCGCGCTTCACCGTGGCGAGCACGGAGGAAGCCTGGGCGCCGCCCATCACCGAGATGCGGCTGGCCGGCCACATCCAGAGGAACCGCGGAGAGTACGCGCGGCCGCACATCGAGTAGTTGCCGGCGCCGAACGAGCCGCCGATCACGACGGTGAGCTTCGGCACCCGCGCGGTGGCGACCGCGGTGACCATCTTGGCGCCGTGCTTTGCGATGCCGCCCGCCTCTTCGGCGCGGCCGACCATGAACCCGGAGATGTTCTGCAGGAAAATCAGCGGGACACCGCGCTGGTCGCAGAGTTCGATGAAGTGCGCGCCCTTCTGCGCGGATTCACTGAACAACACCCCGTTGTTGGCGACGATACCCACCGGGTGCCCGTGCAAGCGGGCAAACCCGGTGATCAGCGTGGTGCCGTACTCGCGCTTGAACTCGTGGAACTCGCTGCCGTCGACCAGCCGGGCAATCACCTCGTGCACGTCGTACTGCCCCTGCACGTCCGTCGGGACGACCCCGTAGAGCTCGCTCTCATCGGCAACGGGATCGACGCTCGCAATCACATCCCAGGCCGGCGAACCCGGATTCGGCAGGGAGGTGACGATGTCGCGCACGATCTGGAGGGCGTGCAGGTCGTTCTCCGCGAGGTGGTCGACGACGCCGGAGGTGCGGGCGTGGAGTTCACCGCCGCCGAGTTCCTCGGCGGTGACGATCTCACCGATCGCCGCTTTCACGAGGGGCGGGCCGCCCAGGAAGATGGTGCCCTGGTCACGCACGATCACGGTCTCGTCGCTCATCGCCGGCACGTAGGCGCCGCCTGCCGTGCACGACCCCATCACCGCGGCGATCTGCGGGATCTTGGCCGCGGACATCCGCGCCTGGTTGTAGAAGATGCGGCCGAAGTGGTCGCGGTCGGGGAAGACCTCGTCCTGCATCGGCAGGAATGCGCCACCAGAGTCGACGAGGTAGATGCACGGCAGCCGGTTCTCGAGGGCGATCTCCTGCGCCCGGAGGTGCTTCTTCACGGTCATCGGATAGTACGTGCCGCCCTTGACCGTGGCGTCGTTGGAGATGACGAGCACCTTTCGCCCGTGCACCAGGCCGATGCCGGCGATCAGGCCCGCGCCCGGACTGTCGTCGTTGTACATTCCATTGGCCGCCAGCGGGGCGATCTCGAGGAACGGGCTGCCCTCGTCGAGGAGCTGGTCGATCCGTTCCCGCGGCAGCAGCTTTCCGCGGTCGAGGTGACGCTGCCGGGAGGCCTCCGGGCCACCCCGGGCGGCGGTCGCCAGTCGCTCGCGCAGGTCTTCCACCAGCGCACGCTGGGCCGCATCGTTCTCGGCGTAGGCCTGGCTGCTGGAGTCGATCCGACTCGCGAGTGTCTCCATCGACGACTTCCCACTGGTGATGAGGATTCAAGTACAGTTAGTGTTTACTAACTCGATTTAGGTTAGTCCTTGTTAACCGGAATGTCCAGAAGGTGGGAACGATGAGCGGACTGCCGGAGGCGGTCGGGGCGACGAGCGCTACGCCGCGCAGCCGGGCCAAAGCAGTGCGGCGGGAGGGGCTGCTCGTCGCCGCCGCCGCCCTCTTCGCGCGCTCGGGCTTCAACGGGGTCTCGATCGAAGACCTCGGGGCGGCCGTCGGCGTCAGCGGGCCCGCCGTGTACCGGCATTTCAGCGGCAAGCAAGCCGTGCTGGCCGCACTGCTGATCGGGGTGAGCGAGGACCTGATCGGTGGCGGCCAGGCGGTCGTCGACGGCTCGCCGGACGCGGCATCCGCTCTAGCCGGCCTGGTGCGGTTCCACGTCGACTTCGCGCTCCGCGATCCCGATGTGATCCAGGTGCAGGATCGTGACCTGGACCAGCTCGGAGACGACGACAGGCACCGGGTGCGCGCCCTGCAGCGCAGTTATGTGGAGTTGTGGGTCGACGTGCTGCACCAGTTGCATCCAACCGTCGATCCGTCGATGCTGCGCATCCGCGCCCACGCGACCTTCGGCCTGATGAACTCGACGCCGCACAGTGCCGCAGCGTCGCCCCCCGACCAGGTGCGCGCGGTGCTCGAGGGCATGGCGCTCACCGCGCTCAGGTCCTGAGCGGACGCCGCGACTGTCTGCCGCCTCTCTTTCTTCTCCGCTGAGGTACGTATAAAGCACCTTCGCCGCGAGAATATGGGTGCTTTATACGTACCTCACCGCGAGTGTGCGACCCAGAGCCGCCGATAGGGTGGACCCGTGGGGAAACGACGGTTCACTCGTCCTGTACGGCGCATTCCGTTTGAGCGCGACGAGCGCGTCGGCAACGACCACGCCCCGGCGTTCCCCGCGCTGATGGTCCGTCCGAAGAGCGATCTCTGGGTGTCCGCCTGGGTTGCCTTCAGCCTGCTCACCCTGCCGCTGTTCGGCGCCTTCTACCTGATCACCGTCCCGACAGGCCGGTGGCTCCCGTTCGCCTCTGCCCATGCGGTCCTGATCCTGCTGTTCGTGCTCACGGCCTGGCGGCTCAAGGGTGCCGGAATTCTCCTGGCACCGGATGGCATGCGTGAGCGCGAATATCTGCGCCGGAAGGTCTTCACACCGGTTGAGGTGATCGCATCCGTCGTTGTGGTCAAACTGAGGGACTCGAACAGCGACTCCGTGTCGCAGCAGATGTTCATGGTTGACGCCAGCGGCAACACCCTGCTCCGAATGCGCGGCCCGATGTGGCACGCGTCCGACCTGTGGCGCGTGATCGACTACTACGCCATCCCGGTCCGCCTGGTGGACACCCCGATGACGTGGAGCGAACTCCGGCGGTCGCAGTATCGCCGCAACATCAGCGTTTGGGAACGGCACCCGATCGTGTTACTCGTCTGCCTGGTCGGTGTCTTCGCCGCTGTGATGATTCCGGCCCTCCTGGTGGTCGTGCCGGTCGTCAACGGCCCGCCCTGATCACCAGTCGTCGACGTCCCCCCGGATCCAGGCGATGTACCGCCCCAGCGAGATGCGGACGATCGCCCGGGCGCCCGACGGCACCAGCTGCCCGAACGAGCCGTACATCCGGTCGTAGTCGAGCGGTTCGAGCCGGTCCAGAATCTGGTTGACGGTGCCCTCCGGCAGCGGAAGCCGGTTCGGGAACGACCGCATCACGCTGATGGTCTTGTTGTCCGGGCCGATGAAGATGGTGTCACCGGTCAGGATCACGCCGCGTCCGGCAGCCCCGGCCCCCCAGAGCAACACGCAACTGCCCGGGAAATGACCGCCGCACTGCACCAGGCGGATGCCGGGCAACGGGTTCGCCTCGCCGCTCCAGTGGGTGATCGCGGGGTCCGGGTGCACGATCCAGTCCTTATCTGCCGCGTTGAAAAAGATCGGCGCGTTGTCGAATGCGCGGCTCCAGCTGGTCATCGCTCCCATCAGGTGCGGGTGGCTGCCGGCGATCGCCGTGATCCCGCCGAGCTCGCGCACCGACCGGATGGCGGCGGGGCTGATGAATCCGGGTGGCTCCCAGAGCAGGTTGCCGGAACCGGTCCTGACCAGCATGGGGCGATGGCCGATTCCGATCGTCGGTTGCACCCGCATCTCGTGCAGACCTGGTTCGAGTTCGGTGAGCGTCGCCAGGGTCCCGCCGGCTTCCTGCTCCTCGGACGTCGTCCAGGCCTGGCCGCTCGGTGGCACGTACTGGCGCTCGTCGGAACAGATGGCGCATCGAGCGGGCGGGCCGGAGGCATCCGTTGCCCCGGCCAGGCCGCCGTATTCGAGGCCGCAGGCGACGCAGATCCAGTGCACGATCGCTCAGCTGCTGGCTGCGTTCGTGGCGCCGGCGGCATCGGCCAGCTCCTGGATGCGCCGGGCCAGCGCGACATCGCGTGAGGTGACGCCGCCGGCGTCGTGCGAGCTGAGTGCGAAGCTGATGCGGCCGTAGCCGACGGTGGCGTCGGGGTGATGGTTCATCGAATCCGCCGCCTCGGCCACCCGGTCGAGCAGCCGGACTGCACCGGCAAAGTCGCCCGTCGCGTACGCCGCGTGCAGGGCGCCCGTGCCGTGGCTGAAGGCCGTCCCCTCAAGGTCGGCGGCGGTGTCGTGGGGTGAGAGGAGGGTGCTCATGACCCCACTCTGCTCCGCCCCGGCGCCCCTGTCGACCCTGTGGCCGCTAGATCATGGTCAGGACCATGCCGGGGTTGGCCAGGATCGACCCGACGTCGGCAAGGAACCGCGACCCCTGCTCTCCGTCGACCAGCCGGTGGTCGAAGGAGAGGCTGAGCGTCATCACGCTGCGGAGCGCGACCTCGCCGTGGTGCTCCCACGGTGTTCGGCGGATGCTGCCCATCGCCAGGATCGCCGCCTCCCCCGGGTTCAGGATGGGCGTTCCGGCGTCGATGCCGTACACGCCGATGTTGGTGATGGAAATCGTGCCGCCGGTGAGCGCGTCCTGGCTGGTCGTGCCGGCCCGCGCCGTCTCCGTGAGCCCGGCGAGCGCGGTGGCGAGCTCGGTGAGGCCGAGCGCGTGCGCGTCCTTGATGTTCGGCACGATCAGGCCGCGCGGGGTCGCGGCGGCGATCCCGAGGTTCACATAGTTGAACTGCACGATCTCGCCGGCCGCGTCGTCCCATCGTGTGTTCAGCGAGGGGTTGCGTGCGACGGCGATGCAGAGCGCCTTCGCGACGACGGTGAGGATGCCGATCCGGTAGTCCGCGAACGCCCGGTCACGTTTCAGCGAATCGAGCAGCTCAACGGTCGGCGTCACATCGATGGTGAGGAACTCGGTCACGTGCGGGGCGGTGAACGCGCTCTGAACCATGGCTGCGGCGGTGAGTTTCCGCAGGCTCTTGATCGGCGAGCGTGATTCGCGGGGAGCGGGCGTCGCGTCTGCTCTGCCGTCGCGCGGGGCTTGTCCCTGGCCGGCGGACGCCGCGGCGCGGCCGGGCGCATTCTGGTGCACGTCATCGCGCGTGATCAGGCCGTCCGGCCCGGTGCCGGTGAGGGCGGCCAGGTCGACGCCGAGCTCCCGGGCCAGGGCGCGCACCGGCGGGGTGGAGCGGGGGCGTTCCCGGGTCCCGACAGGCTCGACCACCGAAGGCGCTTTCCCGACAGGCTCGACCACCGGTCCGCCGAATCGGGGACGCCGCTTCGGGCGGCCGCCACGTTCGGCGGCAGCGCCATATCCCACGAGCACAGCCTCACGCGCGGGCGCACCGTCGCCGGCGGCCTCGCCGGACCTGCCGGCAGCATCCGTTGCCGATGCCACACCATCGCCGAACTCGGCCTCGACCGGCTGGGCAGCCCCGACGCCCCCGGCGGACTGCGGCTCGGCGCCCGCGACGTCGAACGAGACGATCGGCTCCCCCACGTGCACCACCACACCGGGCTGCTGGTGCAGCTCGGTGACGGTGCCGGCGAACGGCGACGGCAACTCGACGACGGCCTTGGCGGTCTCGACGTCGGCGATGTGCTGGTTGAGTTCGACGGTGTCACCGGGCGCGATCAGCCAGGCGACGATTTCGGACTCGGTCAGTCCCTCGCCGAGGTCGGGGAGCTTGAAGACTTTGATCATGAACGGCGTCCCATCGCGCGGTCGACACCGTCGAGAATGCGGTCGAGGTCGGGCAGGTGGTGGGTTTCGAGCTTCGCCGGCGGGTAGGGGATGTCCCAGCCGGTGACCCGCACCGGAGCGGATTCGAGGGAGGTGAAGCAGCGTTCGGTGATGCTGGAGACGATCTCGCCGCCGATGCCGCCGGACAGGGCGGCCTCGTGCGTGACCACCAGGCGGCCGGTCTTCCGCACCGAAGCTTCGACTGTCGCGTAGTCGACCGGTGCGAGCGAGCGGAGGTCGATCACCTCGACCGAGGTGCCTTCATCCGCTGCGGCCAGGGCCGCGTCGCGGGCGATCGCGACGAGCGCGCCGTAGGTGACCAGCGTGACATCCGTTCCAGGGGAGACGATCACGGCGCGCTCCATGGGATCGCCGAGGTCTTCGGTGACCTCTCCCTTCACGTGGTAGCGGCGTTTGGGCTCGAAGTAGAGCACCGGGTCGTCGCTGGCGATGGCCTGGCGGAGCAGGCTGTAGGCGTCCTGCGGGTTGGAGACGGCGATCACGCGCAGCCCGGAGGTGTGCGCGAAGTAGGCCTCTGGCGACTCTGAGTGGTGCTCGGCCGCGCCGATACCGCCGCCGAACGGCACCCGGATCGTGATCGGCATGGTCACGGCGCCCCGGGTGCGGTAGTGCAGCTTGGCGACCTGTGCGACGATCTGGTCGAATGCCGGGTAGATGAAGCCGTCGAACTGGATCTCGCACACCGGCCGGTAGCCGCGGTAGGCCAGGCCGACGGCGGTGCCGATGATGCCGGACTCGGCGAGCGGCGTATCGACGACGCGGCGCGGCCCGAACTCCGCCTGCAGGCCGTCACTCACCCGGAAGACGCCGCCGAGCGCCCCGATGTCCTCGCCGAGCAGCATGACCTTGTGGTCCTCCCGCATGGCATCGCGGAGCCCGGTGTTGATCGCCTTCGCGAGGGTCATGGTGCTCATGATGCGCCTCCGGTTCCGGGAGCGGATGCCGCGCCGGGCTCGGGTGCGAAGCTGGCCAGGTACGCCGCGTATTCCGCCCGCTGGCGCGCGAGGGTGGCGTTCGGCGTGGTGTAGACGTTGTCGAACACGGTCAGCGGTTCGGGGTCGGGGAGATTGATGCAGCCGGCGCGGATTTCCGCGGCGACGGCATCCGCTTTGGCTGTGGTCTTCTTTTCAAGCTCGGGGGTGAACAGCCCCTCGGACTCGAGCAGCCGCCGCAGGCGGAGGATCGGGTCTTTGGCCCTCCACGCCTCGAGCTCGGCCGCGTCGCGGTAGCGGGTGGGGTCGTCGGCGGTGGTGTGCGGTCCCATCCGGTACGTGACCGCTTCGATGAAGCTCGGTCCCCCTCCGGTGCGGGCTCGGTCGAGGGCGATACGGGTCGCTGCCATCACGGCGAGCACGTCGTTGCCGTCGACGCGCATGCTGGGGATGCCGAATCCGGGGGCGCGGTCGGAGAGGTGCTTCGAACTCTGCAACCTGACCGGTTCGGAGATCGCCCAGTGGTTGTTCTGGCAGAAGAAGACCACCGGCGCCTGGAAACTCGCGGCGAAGACCATGGCTTCGTTCACGTCGCCTTCGCTGGTGGCGCCGTCGCCGAAGTAGGCCACTGCGACAGAGTCGACACCGTCGGCGACGCACCCCATGGCGTAACCCGTGGCGTGCAGCGTCTGGGCGCCGATGATGATCGCCGGAGCGGCCATCCCGATGTCGTAGGGATTCCAGCCGGCCTGGGCGTTGCCTCGCCACACCCGGAGTATGTCGGTGAGCTCGACACCGCGGCAGTAGGCGACGGCGTTCTCACGGTAGCTGGAGAACACGAAGTCGTCGCTGCGCAGCACGCGGGCCGACCCGATCTGCGCGGCTTCCTGGCCGAGCAGGGGCGGCCAGAGGCCGAGTTCGCCCTGGCGCTGGAGCGCCGTTGCTTCGGTGTCGATGCGCCGCACCACGACCATGTCCTCGTACAGGGCGGCGAGTTGTTCACCGGTGACCTTTGCCACCCACGGGTCGAGTTCGGGGTTGGGCACCCGAATTCCGTCCGGAGTCACCAACTGCACGAAATCCTGCTGGGTCTCAAGCACTGTCTGCACCACGGCGTCACTCCTAGCTTCCTTGCTAAAGTTGCTCTGAGCGTATGTCCGTGCGGCAGTCGGCACAACCGGTTGTTGTTTTATTGTGCACACTGCCACACCGGACCCGGGCAGAGGCTGCTAATCTGATGCATTATGCGCAGTGTGGACCGCACCGACATTCAGCTCCTCCGAGCACTGTGCTCGGACCCCCGCAGCACGTTCGTGGCGCTCGCCCAACGGCTGTCGTTGTCGCGCAACACGGTGCAGGCGCGAATGGCTCGACTGGAGGAGTCGAACGCCTTCCTGGGCTTCTCCCGGCGGATCAATCCGGCGGCGCTCGGCTATCCGTTGACCGCCTTCATCGAGGTGCACGTGCAGCAGAAGCTGCTCGCCCCGATCGTGGTCGCGCTGGCCGACATCCCGGAAATCGTGCAGGCGCACGGCATGAGCGGGCAGGCGGACTTGCTCGTGCGCGTGGTCTGCACGGATGCCGACGACCTGTTCCGCATCGACGGCACCATCCTCGCGGTGACCGGGGTCGAACGCACGGAGACGTCGCTGGCGATGGGCGAACTCATCCCCTACCGCCTGGAGCCGCTGCTCGAGCGCGGCCTCGCCTCCACTCCCGCCTAGCCCCGCCCTTTCCCCTCGCCCACCCTCGTCGACTTCGCCGAACCCGCACTTGTTGGGGTTATCCCGCGCTTATAACCCCAACAAGTGCGGGTTCGCGGAAGGGCGGCGGGCCGGTTAGGGGGCGGCGGCGGCGGCGGGAAGCAGGGTGCGCGCATAGGCGATCGCCTCGGGGGTGTCGGCGAAGACGCGACCCCTCTCGCGGAGGTGCGGCGCCACGCCGAGCCTCCGGAGCACGCTGCGGTGCGCATCCGTCACCCCGGACACCAGCACCGCGATGCCCTTGGCCTCGAGCCGGGTGATCACGTCGTCGAGCATGAGCCCTCCCGTCGCGTCGAGGGTAGTGACGCGGCTCATCCGCAGGATGACTACCGACACGTCGCTCACCTCGGTGAGCTCGAGCAGGAACCGGTTCGCCGCGCCGAAGAACAGCGGCCCGTCGAACCGGTAGGCGACGATGTGCTCACGGATTAGCTTCTGCTCCTCGGCGCTGTGGTCGCCGGTGTCGAGCGGCACCCGCTCCACCCGGGAGCTGCGGGAGACGGACCGGAGCGCCAGGAGCGCCGCGACCGCGAGCCCGATCACCACGGCCGTCACGAGGTCGATGGCCACGGTTACGCCGAACGTGACGAACAGCACCGCCGCGTCGCCGCGGGTCGCCCGCACAATGGCGCGGATGGCCCCGAGCTTGACCATCTGGATCGTCGTGGCCAGCAGCACGCCGCCGAGCGCCGCCAGCGGGATGAATCCGACCAGCGGCGCGAAGGCGAGCACGACCACCAGAAGCACCACCGAATGGGAGATCGCGGCCAGCCTGGACCGGGCGCCGCTCCGCACGTTCACCGCGGTGCGGGCGATGGCAGCCGTCGCCGGGACTCCGCCGAAGAAGGGCACCACGAGGTTTGCAATCCCCTGCCCGAACAATTCACGGTCGGGGTTGTGCCGCTCGCCGACGCTCATGCCATCGGCAACGGTCGCACAGAGCAGGCTCTCGAGCGCCGCGAGGGCGGATATCGCCAGGGCTGAGGTGAACAGGTTCGCGAGTTGGTTGGCGTCGAAGAAGCCGGCGGATGGCGCGGCCAGGGCTGCCGGCAGCGCCCCGATCGCCGGCAAGCCAGCGTGGCCGAACGCCGCAATCACCGTGACGATGGCGATGGCGACGAGTGACAACGGGAGCGAGGGCTTCCAGCGGGCGCCGAGCAGGATCACGGCGGCGACGCCGACCGCAACCAGGGGCGCAACGAAGTCCGGCGCCTGCAACCAGCGAACGACTGCGTCCCCGGCTACCGCCCAGACCTGTTCCTGGTCGCCGGGCGTGACGCCGAGCATGTTCGGCACCTGCTGCAACGCGATCACGACGGCAATCCCGGCGGTGAACCCCTCCACCAGCGAGGCGGGCAGGTAGCGCACATACCGCCCCAGGCCGGAGAACGCGAGCACCAGCAGGATGATGCCGGCCATCACGCCGACCTGGAGCACGCCGGCGCCGCCGAATTGGTGCACGACCGGCAGGAGCACCACGGTCATCGCCCCGGTCGGCCCCGAGACCTGCAGGTTGCTCCCGCCGAACACCGCCGCGAGTATCCCGGCGATGACGGCGGTGGCCAGGCCGGCCTCGGCACCCATCCCGGAGGCGACGCCGAACGCGAGGGCGAGCGGCAGGGCGACGATCGCGACGGTGAGGCCGGCGAGCAGGTCGCGCCCGGGAGAGCGGCGCATCGCCGTGAAGTCGGTGCGCTGCGGAAGCAGTGTGCGCACGAAGTGCAGGGTACGCGTGAAGGGACTGCTCGTCGTGACTGGAGTGCTCATTGCGGACGCTCGGTCGCGGATGTGCGTTCGAGCTGGCGTAGCAACGCGTGGGAGTCCTGGAGGTTGGACACCAGCATCCGTTTGGCGACGGCGAGCAGCTGGACCATATCGGGGTCGCGCAGTGCATACAGGATGGTGTTGCCCTCGCGGCGGGTGACCACCACGCCGGCGCGTCGCAACACGCCGAGTTGTTGCGAGAGCGCGGAGAGTTCACTGCCGAGACTGTCCGCGAGACCGCCGACCGAACGCTCGCCGTCGACCAGGAGTTCCAGGACCTGCACCCGCAGCGGATGCCCGAGCGCCTTGAACAGTTCGGCCTTCAGTTGGGCGACCGGCAGTTCGTTCGACAATTCCATTACTTCAGAATATAACTATCTGGCGAGTCGTTCAAGTACCTCGGCGATGGAGCGGTAGCCGACTTCACGTCACAGGCCCCGAGGGTGAGGGCGGAGGTCGTGCGCCTCACCCCGGGTGCGGGCACGGCTCAGCGGCGGAGGATCCCGTCGTTGGCAAGCGCCCGGGCGTAGCCAAGCGCATTGCCCAACGCAGTCGGGTGGAAGTTCACCAGGGCCAGCGGGTCAGCGGGATTGTAGGCAATGTAGGGAACGCGGGCTCCGATCCCGTGCCCGGCGAATTCCTGGGTCACGTCCACCATCGTGACACGCGGGTTGGCCGCTGCTGCCACCGCCCCCTGGATGACCTGGTTCAGCGTGTCCGTAGCGGTGTTGACCAGCTCGCCCAGCGGAAGGACGCCCGGGTTGAACAATCGCGGGTAGTTCAACACGACGAGCCTCGCCTGCGGCAGCGCCGTCGCGATCCCTTGGTAGAGGCCGACCAGCTGGGGGCCGAGGACGGCCATTTGCGCCGCGCTCGCTGCGACGGCCTGGAGGCATATCGGCGCAGTTGGATCCGGAGCACAGGCCTGCAGGACCTGGTTGGAGCCGGCGTCGATCCCGCCGATTGTGAGGGTCACCAGCTTCGTCGACGGGCTGGCTCCGGCCAGCTGGGCGGGAACGTCAGCCACGCGCGCACCCGAACAGGCGTTGTTGGCGGCGAGCCGGTAAGGGCTGAGCGCTGCGGCAATGCCCGGGTAGCTGGCGAACCTGCTCTGCAAGCAGGGTCCCGGCAGGTAGGGCGGAGCACCCTGGCCCGCCGTGAACGAGTCGCCGAGCGCGACGAGGTTGCCGGCGGAGTTGAACGACCAACTCGAATGCGCGGAGGAAACGGACGAGGTCGTGGCGGACGACGCAGCGGCCGGTGTCGCGGCCACACCGACGACCAACCCCGCCGTCACCAGGGAGAGGACGCCGAGGCGCGACAGGAACTGCACTCGAAACTGAGATAAATTCAACATCCCCGAAAGGTACTCCCGGTGGAGCGCGCCTGGCAAGGATCTCGCCGCAGCCGGGACAGCGAAAGGGCCCGCCTGCCGAAGCAAACGGGCCCTCCGTCTCACCGGCTGCCTGGCGAGAGGCGAACCGGGAGACCTGGCTGACTAGCCTTCGGCCGGGGCCTGGGCGTGCTCGCCGAGTGCGGCACGGCTGTCCGTGTCCGCATCTTCGTCGAGGACCGGGGCGAGCGAGAGCTTGCCGCGGTCGTCAATCTTGGTGATCTCAACGAGAACCTTCTGGCCGACGCCGAGCACGTCTTCGACGTTCTCGACGCGCTTGCCACCGGCGAGCTTGCGCACCTCGGAGATGTGCAGCAGGCCGTCCTTGCCGGGGAGCAGCGAGATGAAGGCGCCGAATGCGGCGATCTTCACGACGGTTCCGAGGAACTGCTCGCCGACCTCGGGGTTGGTCGGGTTGGCGATCGCGTTGACCTGGGCACGCGCGGCCTCGGCCGACGGTCCGTCGACGGCGCCGATGTACACGGTGCCGTCTTCCTCGATCGAGATGTCGGCGCCGGTCTCGTCCTGGATCGCGTTGATCGTCTTGCCCTTCGGGCCGATCAGCTCGCCGATCTTGTCGACGGGGATCTGCACGCTGATGACGCGGGGCGCGGTGGGCGCCATCTCGTCAGGGCTGTCGATCGCGGCGTTCAGCACGGCGAGGATCGTGGTGCGGGCATCCTTCGCCTGGTTCAACGCACCGGCGAGAACGGATGCCGGGATGCCGTCGAGCTTCGTGTCCAGCTGGATGGCCGTGACGAATTCGCTGGTACCGGCGACCTTGAAGTCCATGTCGCCGAGGGCGTCTTCGGCGCCGAGGATGTCGGTGAGGGCCGCGTAGCGGGTCTCACCGTCGACGGTGTCGGAGATCAGGCCCATGGCGATGCCGGCGACGGGTGCGCGCAGCGGCACACCGGCGTTCAGGAGGGACAGGGTCGAGGCGCAGACGGAACCCATCGAGGTGGAACCGTTGGACCCGAGGGCCTCCGACACCTGACGGATCGCGTAGGGGAACTCCTCACGCGTGGGCAGCACGGGGACCAGGGCACGCTCGGCGAGCGCTCCGTGGCCGATCTCGCGACGCTTCGGCGTTCCGACCCGGCCGGTTTCACCGGTCGAGTAGGGCGGGAAGTTGTAGTTGTGCATGTAGCGCTTCTTGGTGACCGGGCTCAGCGAGTCGATGGTCTGCTCGAGCTTCAGCATGTTCAGCGTGGTGACACCCAGGATCTGGGTCTCGCCGCGCTGGAAGATGGCGGAGCCGTGAACGCGCGGGATGACCTGCACCTCGGCGTCGAGCGGACGGATGTCGGCGAGTCCCCGACCGTCCATGCGCACGCCCTCGTTGAGGACACGCGAGCGGACGACCAGCTTGGTCACCGACTTGTACGCAGCGGAGACCTGGTTGTTGGCGCCGGCCGGCAGTTCGCCGGCTTCGACCTTGGCGGCCACGGCTGCCTTGACGCGCGACTTCAGTGCGTCGTCGGCATCCTGGCGCTCGATCTTCGCGGCGATCTGGTAGATGTCCTTGAGCTCGTCGTAGGCAAGAGAAGCGACGGCGTCGTAGGTGGCCTGCTCGTACGGCGGGAACAGCGGGAAGTCACCGGTCGCCTTGGAGGCGGAAGCGGCAACCTTCTGCTGGGCCTCGACGAGCTGCTTGATGAACGGCTTCGACGCCTCGATGCCCTGCGCGATGACCTCTTCGTTCGGCTTGATGGAGCCGCCCTTGATCAGGTTCCACGCGTTGTCGGTGGCCTCGGCCTCGATCATCATGATCGCGACGTCCTGGACGCCGGCGGCATCCGTCACGACACGACCTGCGACGACCATGCTGAACACGGCCTCCTCGATCTGCGAGTACTTCGGGAAGGCAACCCACTGGCCGCCACCGTTCTCATCCGGGATGAGGGCGACGCGAACGCCACCGATCGGACCGGAGAACGGGAGGCCGGCAATCTGCGTCGACATGGATGCCGCGTTGATCGCGAGCACGTCGTAGTACTCGTCGGGCGCGATGGCCAGCACGGTCACGACGACCTGGATCTCGTTGCGCAAGCCGTCGACGAACGACGGGCGCAGCGGCCGGTCGATCAGGCGGCAGGTGAGGATGGCTTCGGTCGAGGGACGACCTTCGCGGCGGAAGAAGCTGCCCGGGATGCGCCCGGCGGCGTACATGCGCTCTTCGACATCAATGGTCAACGGGAAGAAGTCGAAGTTGTCCTTCGGCTGCTTGCTGACGGACGTCGCTGAGAGCAGCATCGTCTCGTCGTCAATGTAGGCGGCGGCAGAACCCTGCGCCTGCTGGGCGAGGCGCCCAGTTTCGAAACGGATGGTGCGCTTGCCGTACTTGCCGTTGTCGATAACGGCTTCGGCGAACGTGATTTCTGGACCTTCCAAGAGGTCTATCTCCTTTGTTTAGACTCGCTCACCCATATGGTGCGCGAGTGGATACATCGGAGCAGGAACAGGCAGAATCCTTGGGCCCGTGTGCGTGTCTCTGTCGTGAATGTGACTGTGAGTGCACCGGCTTGCGCTGGCCACCAGTAGAAATTCACCAACCGCCGGTTCGAATGAACCTGGTTGGGAAACCACCACCGAGGACCAGCTTCCTGCCAGCCTGCTCCATGCGGCACTCTGCGAGCACCGCGCTCGGCCAATCCAGAGGATTAACCTCATCAAGTCTAGCAGAGGGGCGCTTCCAGCCTCCACGCGTGCGGCCAAAGTGCCGCCCCGACGCGGATCGAGGCGGCACTTTGGCCGCACGCGGCGGCTGGTCCAGGGCGCGGGCGGGCGATGACCCGCCCGCACGGATCAGAACTCGGGCTGGAACCCGCCGGTCGGGCTGAACGAGGCATCCAGGGCGAACGGGTCGCGCACCAGGCTCGACCGGTCAGAGGTCGACACGAGCGCGGCCAGCTCGCCGGCGGCGCGGTCGATCCGGTCTGGCAGCGTCTTGACCTGGTCGGCCCCGCTCCCCCAGTCCTCCGACGCGGCGAACACGGAGGTCGGTACGACGACCGAGTGCAGGTAGGTGAACATCGGGCGAATGGCGTAGTCCAGCGCCAGGGAATGGCGGGCCGTCCCGGCCGTCGCGCCGATCGCGACCGGCATGTCGGTCAAGGCGCGGTTGTCGATCACGTCGAAGAACGACTTGAACAGCCCGCTGTAGCTGGTGGTGAAGATCGGGGTGACAGCGACCAGGCCGTCGGCGGTGGTGACGGCCTCGATCATGGCGTCGAGCTTGGGGCTCGGGAAGCCGGTGAGCATGTGGTTCGTGATGTCATGCGCGAAGTCACGCAGTTCGAATGTCTTCACCTCGGTGTCGATGCCGTTCTCAGCGAGCCGGGACACGGTTGCGGCGGCGATCTTGTCGGCGAGCATCCGCGTGGACGAGGGCTGGCTCAGCCCGGCGGAGATGACGGCGAGTGTGCGCACGGTCATGGTCAGACTCCCTTCCGGGCGCCACCGACGGATGCGGGGTCCGCGGAGAGGCCGAACGCGGCGCCGGGCGCGGCGGTGATCGTGGCCCGCTCGGCTGCGGCCTTCGTCGCGGCCGCCGCCACGAGCAGCTCGTGGGTGGGCGCTTCCGGGACGTCCGCCGGACGGTTCTTCGCGAACTCGGCGCGAAGGACCGGGACGACCTCGCCGCCCAGGATGTCGAGCTGCTCGAGCACGGTCTTCAGCGGAAGCCCGGCGTGGTCCATCAGCCAGAGCTGGCGCTGGTAGTCGCCGACGTAGTCCCGGAATCCGAGCGTGCGGTCGATAACCTCCTGCGGGCTGCCGACAGTGAGCGGAGTCTGCGAGGTGAAGTCCTCGAGGCTCGGGCCATGGCCGTAGACCGGGGCGTTGTCGAAGTAGGGGCGGAATTCGTTGACGGCGTCCTGCGAGTTCTTCCGCATGAAGACCTGGCCACCGAGGCCGACGATCGCCTGCGAGGCGGTGCCGTGGCCATAGTGCTCGAAGCGCTGGCGATAGTAGGCGATCATCTTCGCGGTGTGCTCGGCCGGCCAGAAGATGTGGTTGGAGAAGAAGCCGTCACCGTAGAACGCGGCCTGCTCGGCGATCTCCGGGCTGCGGATCGAGCCATGCCAGACGAATGGCGGCACACCGTCGAGTGGGCGCGGGGTCGACTGGAAGCCCTGCAGCGGGGTGCGGAACTGGCCCCTCCAGTCCACGAACTCCTCGTCCCAGAGCCGACGCAGCAGGGCGTAGTTCTCCAACGCAAGGGGGATGCCCTGGCGGATGTCCTGCCCGAACCACGGGTAGACCGGGCCGGTGTTGCCCCGGCCCAGCGTGAGGTCGACCCGGCCGTCGGCGATGACCTGGAGCACCGCGAAGTCCTCGGCGATCTTCACCGGGTCGCTAGTGGTGATCAGCGTGGTCGCGGTGGAGAGGATGATCGTGCTGGTCTGCGCCGCCAGGTAGCCGAGCATGGTGGTCGGGCTCGACGGCACGAACGGCGGGTTGTGGTGCTCACCGGTGGCGAAAACGTCCAGTCCGACGTCTTCCGCGTGCTTCCCGATGGTCAGGATGGCCTTGATGCGCTCGGCGTCGGTGGGCGTCTGGCCGGTCGTGGGGTCGGTGGTTACGTCGCCGACGGTGAAGATTCCGAACTGCATTTTTCAGCCTTTCCAGTTCAATGCGTTTGCATAGATATCGTGTCCAACGACGGACCGGCGATTCCTATTCCCGGAATTCCTCCCGAACTGCTTCCTCCCGGATGGTGGCGTCGAAGACGCCCTTCGCGCGGAGTCCGACCAGTGAATGCCGGCGACCGTAGCTGAAGTAGATGATGAAGCCGACCACCAGCCAGGCCAGGAACCGCACCCAGGTGAGAGTGGTGAGATTCAGCATCAGCCAGATGCAGAGCACGGCCGAAAGGATCGGAAGGAAGGGCGAGAGCGGCACCCGGAACGAACGCTTGAGGTCGGGCCGGGTTCTCCGCAGCACGACGACCGCGATGCTGACCAGGACGAATGCCGAGAGGGTGCCGATGTTGATCATCTCCTCGAGGATGCCGACATCCGTCAACCCGGCCAGCAACGCGACAGCGCAGCCGACGATGATCTGGATGCGGGCCGGCGTGCGCCGCTTCTCTGACGTGACGCTCAGCGCGCGGGGCAGGAGGCCGTCCCTGCTCATCGAGAACAGCACCCGGGAGAGCCCGAGAAGCAGCACCATGATCACCGTGGTGAGGCCGACGAGGATCCCGACCGAGATCACCTGCGCCGCCCAGCCGGCGCCGACGGAGACGAACGCCGTGGCCAGCGAGGCGTTGGGGTCGTCGGCGAGTACCGTATACGGCACCATGCCGGTGAGCACCAGGCTGACCGCGATGTAGAGCACCGTGACGATTGCGAGTCCGGCGAAGATGCCGCGTGGGAGGGTGCGCTGCGGGTTCTTCACTTCCTCGGCCGAGGTCGCCACCACGTCGAAGCCGATGAAGGCGAAGAAGACGAGTGATGCCCCGGCGAGGAGTCCGAAGACGCCGTACTGCGCCGGCGCTGCACCGGTCATGAAGGAGAACAGTGACTGGCTCCACGCATCGCTCGCGCCGCCCTTCGTGGGCACCGACTCGGGAATGAAGGGGGTGTAATTCTCGGCCTTGATGAAGAAAGCGCCGACCACGATGACGAACAGGACGATGGCCACTTTGATCACGGTGATGATGCCGCTGACCCGGGCGGAGAGCTTGGTGCCCAGCACCAGCAGAACGGTGAAGATGGCGACGATGATGAACGGTCCCCAGCTCACCTCCAGGCCCAGCACGTTGACGGTGTCCGGGACGTTCCAGTGCCAGAGCGCGAACACGCTGCTGAGGTAGATCCCCCAGTATTTGGCGATCACCGCAGCTGCGGTGAGCATTTCGAGGATGAGGTCCCAGCCGATGATCCAGGCGAGCAGTTCGCCGAGGGTGGCATAGGTGAAGGTGTATGCGGAGCCGGCGACCGGCACCGCCGAGGCGAATTCGGCGTAACACATGATGGCGAGGGCACAGGTGATGGCCGCCAGCAAAAAAGCCAGGGTGACCGACGGCCCGGCATAACTGCCGGCCGCTTTGGCGCCGACCGAGAAGATTCCAGCGCCCACCGCGACCGCGACGCCCATGATCATGAGATCCCAGGTTCCCAGCGTGCGCTTGAGGTTGTGGCCCTTCTCCAGCGAGTCGGCCATCGAATCCTCGATGCTCTTTGTTCTCCATAGACTCATGCAGCATCCCTCGTGTGTGCGTGCTCTGGTTCCGCGATCCTCGAACGGGGTACTCAATCGTAGGCCGAACCTCAGAGTTCGGTGTGAGCCGCTGGCGGTTCGGGGCTCCACGGGTAGCGTGAAAAACGTGCCACGGCACGGCTGCGGCACCACTCAGATCAGCAAACACCCGGAGGAGCAAGAGATATGGCCAGCACCGAACTTTCCGGCAAGCGCGTCGCCTTCCTGTTGACGAACGGATACGAGGACAGCGAGCTGACGAGTCCGTGGGACGCGGTCGCCCAAGCCGGCGGTACCCCCGTCCTGGTCTCCCCCGCCGACGGGAGTGTCACCGGCAAGAACGGGCACGAGCAGCCCGTCGACGTGTCGGTGACGGATGCCGACGCGGCGGACTTCGATTCGCTGGTTCTGCCCGGCGGCGTCGTGAACGCCGACCACCTGCGCATGGACCAGGACGCGATCGCCTTCACGAAGGCATTTTTCACGGCGCACAAACCTGTCGCCGCGATCTGCCACGCACCCTGGATCCTGATCGAGGCTGGTGTCGCTGAGGGACGGAAGCTCACCTCATATTCGAGCCTTCGCACCGACCTGAGGAACGCCGGCGCCCAGTGGGTGGACGAGGAAGTCGTCGTCGACCAGGGCCTTGTCACCAGCCGCACGCCTGACGACCTGCCGGCATTCAACGCGAAGGTGGTTGAGGAAATCGCCGAGGGTGCTCACGCCGGCCAGCACGCCTAGCGAGAGACACTCGGAACCGCTGGCTCAGGGCAGGGCAAGGACCGAGCGCGCCGCAGCACCCAGCAGTTCGCCGTACTCCGCGCCGTGGCCGGCCGCGTGCACGGCCAGCGGATGCAGTTGCTGCAGCCCGACCCGCTCCTGCCAGCCCGCGCGGAGCGGGTTCACCTCCTGGTACCCGGCGACCACGTCGTCGAAGTACGGGCAGCCGAACAGCGCAAGCATGGCGAGGTCTGTCTCGCGGTGCCCTCCGTGCGCGGCCGGGTCGATCAGCACGACGCCGGTTGCCGACCACAGCACGTTGCCGTTCCACAGGTCGCCGTGCAGGCGTGCGGGAGGATCCTCGTCGTCGAATTCGCCGGCTCCGATGCGTTCACAGGCGTCATGCACGACGCGCGCTGTGGCATCCGTCACGTTGCCGACCTTCTCGCCCACCTCGAGGTACGGCAACACCCGGTCGCGGGCATAGAACCGTCCCCAGGACGGCTCATGCGCAACCGGCAACACCCGGTTCCCGATGTAGAGCGGACCGGCGTAACCGGCCGGCGGCGCCCCGAAAGCGGCTGCCCCGGCCCGGTGGGTCACCGCGAGCGCCGCCCCGAACGCGTGCGCCGCATCGGGCGTGGGCTGCACCTCGTCCACGTGCTCGATCACCAGGTGTCCCGGCTTCACATCAATGACGGATGCGACGCGCGCGCCCCGCGCATCCGCCAACCAGCCGAGTCCGGCGGCCTCGGCTTCGAAGAAGCGGGGCGGCGCATCCGTTCGCCGTTTCACGTAATCGAGCGGCTTATTCATGCCTCTACCCTTCCGCATTTTGCGCGCGTCGAACAGGCCTGCGGCGCCCGAGCTGCACGGCCGTGATGACGAGGGCGAACAGCACGCCGATGGCCGCACCGGCGGTGTTCGCGACCAGGTCCCGCACGTCGGGGTAACGGGTCGGCAGAAACAGCTGCGCGAATTCGATGGAGCAGGTGAGCATGATGCCGATGACGATCGCCAGCCACCACAACCGGCGCCCGAACAGGAGCACCAGGAATGCGCCGATCGGCACGAACATGCCGATGTTGGCGATGAACTCGACTCGGCCGTAAGTGACCCAGTCTGTGGCGTCGTGCCGGGAGAAGAAAGCGAGCGCACGCAGCAGCCAGCCGTTGTTCGAGTTGTCAAACGGCTGCGGCCCGAGCGTCACCCAGCCGACGAACGCGAGGTACGCGAGGGAGACCAGGGAGAGGACGGGGTGGCGGTGCAGCATGACTCCATGGTGCCCGATCCTGCCGGGTGCTATCGGGAACGTCCCGTCTCAAAGCCGATCGCGGCGCTCATGGGAGTGCGGGCTCTAGAGCGGAAACCTGAGAGCGCCACCAGGGCGTTTCGACGAACCCGCGCTTGAGGAAGAGCAGCTCCATCGATGCGGTCCAGTCTTTTACCCCCTCAAGCCTGGAGAGCGTCGAAGTGATGAAACTATACAAGTCCGTCGTTGACGGCAGGATGACTTCACAAAACAGCGAGTTTTCATCGAGGGTGGCAGCGAGGTAACGGACCGCCGGATGCTGCGCCAATTCGCGGGCTACAGCGTCCATCCTCCGTGGCGCAACGCGGACGGTCAGAAGTGTCTCCGCGCCCATCCCGAGTGCTGTGGCCGGCATAACGGTCAGGATATCGATGCACCGGGAATTGCGAAGGCGTTCGAATCGACGGCGAACGCTCGATTCGTTCATTCCGAGTCGATCCGCGATGGCCTGGAATGTCTCCCGTCCGTCTTCACGCAGCGCCTCGACGATCTTCCAGTCGGAACTGTCGAAGTGCTCCGGCCGGCAGGATGCCGGTTCAACGACCTCGAGGTTCTCACCGGGCACGCCCGGCAGATCGGCGGTGTCCGAAAAAAGCTGCCGCCCCCAATCGAAGGTCACCTTGTAGACGTGCATGATGAGGTCGCTCCGCCAGCGTTCGATGCCGGCTATCGACTGCAGCTCTTCGATGAATTGCGGATAGTGCGTCGCACCGCCGTGAACGACCAGCTCCGCGATGATGTCATAACGGCCAGTGACGACGGTGACGAATCGCATGCCTTCATGGTTGACCAGTTCCGCGGCGACCTGGAGCTGGGTGCCAGGCTGGCAGTTGATGCGGATCAGGAATGAGTCGACCTGACCTTTGCTGCCGAGCGCGGGCACCACCGCGATTTTGGTCACTCCCGACGCGAGCAGTTGCTGGCCGCGACGGGCGACTGTGGCGGTCGAGGAGTTGACCATATCGGCGATCGTGCGCCAGCTCGCCCGGCCGTCGTGCTGCAAGGCGACGACGATGCGCCGGTCCAGTTCATCGAGCCCATCGAGGGCTGGCGCGTTCACTCTGCCGCCGGTTCGGCGCGCGTCGGGGCCGCAACGCGGTGGAGGAAGTCACGCACCGTCGCCGTCCAGAGCTCTGCCTGTTCAATCTGCGGTGAGTGACCCGATTCCTCGAACACGACAAGTTCAGAGTTCGGAATCAGCCGGGCGATGGTCTGGCTGCACGACACGGGTGTGATCCAGTCGGTGCGCCCCACGGTTATCAGGGTTGGGACGGCGATCGAGGGAAGCTTCGGCTTGAGGTCGTAGCTGGGCAGGTTTCGCGAGAAGGCGTAGTTGTGCGCCTGGTAGCGGTACGGGGTGGCTACGACCTTCTTCTCGACCGCCGCTGGGTCATAGTTGAAGTCGTAGAGCGGCAGGATCTCCCGCCAACAGTCCCGCAGGTCGTCATTGTCGGCGACGCGTCCCTCGTCGATGCGGTCAAACTTCTCCATGTCGATGGTCACGCGGTCGGAGGCGAGCGCATTCTCCCTGGCCAGGTGGGCGTTGCCGTTGTCCGCCGAGGTGTCGCGTAACACGAGGGCGCTCACCCGGTCCGGGTAACGGATGGCATACTCCATCGCCATGAATCCGCCATACGATCCGCCGGCGATAACGATCTGCTCTGCACCGATCCACTCGCGCAGTCCGTCGATGTCGGCTGCCCACTGCTCATGGCTGAACGTGCCGCTGCCCTCGCTCTGCCCCGAGCCTCTGGCGTCGAAGACGACGACACGATATTCATCGGCGAGGCGGCCGAAGCTGGCCCGCGGTTCAGCGCGTGAACCCAGCCCGGGAGCTCCGTGGTGGGTGATGATGACAGGTGCACCCTCGGGTCCCAGCACCTCGACCGCGAGCTCGTTTCCATTGATTAAGATTCGTTGCGCCGGCGTGGTAGCCGTCGAAAACTCTGGCGAGACTGTTTCCTGGGTCATGATTCTCCTTCGTCGATCTGTTCAGTTCGTCGATCTGTTCAGCATGTCGGTGATGCTGGGTCGGGCTGATGCCCGGCCTGACGGATGTCACAGCTCAATGGTGCAGTCGGCCAGTCCGCGCGGAAAGGCAGTCAGCGCTTCCGAACCCGACTCGGTCACCAGCATGCTGTCGCTGATGCGGTAGCCGGCGTGTCTCGGGATGTAGATTCCCGGTTCATTTGACACAATCATGCCGGCCTCCAGGAGCGTGTCGTCCCCGGCTTCCAGCCACGGCGGCTCATGCATGCCGAGTCCGATGCCGTGGCCTTGCCGATGACGGATGTACTCGCCGAGGCCCGCTTCCTCGATGACAGCGAGACACGCGGCGTTCGCCTCCCTGCACCGCGCGCCCGGTCGGATCGCCTGCCCCCCTACGCTTTGGGCGCGGCGGATCGTGTCGTGGAAGCGGAACTGGTCGGGGGTCGGCTTGCCTAACACGAATGTGCGCTCGCCCTCGACGAAGCGGCCGCCCACGGCGCATCCGAGAGAGAGCATAAAAGTGTCACCTGGCGACAGCCGGTAGCCTGAGGGAAGCCCGTGAGGAAACGCCGAATTCGCCCCGGCGTACACCAGCCCACCGGCGAGAGGGGAGACCACCACCACGTCGTCATGCTCGGCGTACATCATCGACACGCCGATGCCGGTCACGCCCGAGGCGAGTTCCGCCTCACTCGGAAGCCGGCCATTGGCGGCGACGGCTTCCCTGACTAGGGCAACCCCCGCGCCGAGCATCACGTCGGTAACCCGGGCTGCTTCACGGTGGAGTGCGATCTCCTCGTCGAACTTGACGTAACGGGCACGGGTCACGATCGTGGTCGGAGCGTAGTCGGCCGCGGGGAGCTCGCGGCGCGCGGCCGCGAGCCGTTCATGCGTCATGTGGGTCGTGAAACCAACGCGCAGCCCGCCGCCGCCGCCGACCCGGTCGACTTCGGCGGCGAGGGTGGCGAACGGGGCCTCGGTACCGGGGAATTCACCGTATGAGACGATCCGCGCGCGCGCCTGCTGGCGTTCGGCATTCTCCCGCTCGAGCCGTGGCGTCAGCAGCACAGTTGGCCCGTCCGCGGCGAGCCACACGGCGACCGGCCGCTCGCACGGGTGGTGGAAGAACCCGGTGAGGTATGCGACGTCTTCGGGGTCGTCGGTGAGGATGGCATCGAGGTTTTCCTCGGCAAGCCGTCCTCGAACGCGCTCCTGCACCCGGTCGAAGAACACCGGATCAAGGGCCTGGCTGAAACGGGTGGCGGTCGTCATCGGCACTCCTAGCGGGACCGGTTGCGTGGGTTGCGCGCATCGTTGTACGCGATGGACAAAAGAGTTGCCGAGAGTACCAGCATCAAGATGGCGATCGACGGGAAGAGTGTGAGCCACCAAGCGCTTGACATCGCGCCGGACTGCTGGGCCTCATAGAGGATTCGTCCCCACGACCACGTGGTCGGGTCGCCCAAGCCGAGGAATGCGAGACCGGCGGCGGAGAGCACCGCACGCGACGCCGTCACGACAACTGACACGACGATCACCGGAGTGACGGCAGGGACGACATGCCTGGCGATGATCCACACCGGCGACGTGGTCATCAGCCGCGCCGCATCGACGTAGGGAAGGTTGACGACAGTCAGTGCCTGCGAGCGCACGAGTCGGGTCACCTCCGGCCAGGAGAATGCGGCGACGACCGCGATGATCGTGGCGGTGCTGGGGCCCACCAGTGCAGCCACGAGAATCATCAGGGGCAGCACCGGCAGGGAAAGCGTGAGGTCGACCAGCACGCTGATGAACGTGTCGATCCGGCGGAAGTACGCGCCGATGACCGCGACTAGGGTGCCGATGCCGATGGCGATGACGGATGCCGACACGGCGACCAGCAGACTCTGTTGCGTTCCCCAGATCACTTCGCCGAGCAGGTCCCGCCCCAGGGAGTCGGTCCCGAATGGGTATGCGCCGCCCGGCGGCACGAGCACATCGGTTCCGTAGCTGGCCGGGTACGGCGCGAGGAGCGGCGCTGCCAGGGCGACGACGACCAGGAGAAGGAGGATGCCGGCCGAGACAAGGCCGAGCGGTTCCTTGCGGAACACCCGCCAGGTTGCCGCCCCGGCGCGTTCGCTCTCGGTGGCGACGGGTTCGGCCAGAACGGCGCTGGGGTCGAGTCCGATCGAAGTCATGATGTCTTCACCCTGGGGTCGAGGAATCCGTAAATGATGTCCGTCACCATGTTGGCGACCACAACAGTGATGGCCAGAAGCAGGAATGCCCCCTGGAGCACCGGGAAGTCGAGCTGTGTGACGGCTTCGTAAATGCCGCGGCCGATGCCGGGGTAGGCGAACACGGTCTCGGTGAGTACTGCGCCGCCCACGAGGAATCCGAGTTGGAGCCCGATCAGCGTCGTCGTGGGCAGGAGCGCATTGCGCAATGCATGCCGCCAGAGGATGCGGCGGTAGGGCAGCCCATTCGCTTTCGCCAGGGTGACGTAGTCCTCCTGAAGCGCATCGATCAGCGTCGATCGCATGGTCAATACATAGGATCCAAGCTGGATGAGCATGAGCGAGGTGGCAGGCAGCACGAGGTGGCTTGCCACGCTTCTGTACCAGTCCATCCCGTAGGTGCCCGACGAATAGGCGCCGCCGATCGGAAACCAGCCGAGCATCAGCCCGAAAACGAACAGCAGGAGAACGCCGATGCTCGGAACGAAAAGCGATTGCCCGGTGACGCCGATCACCTGCACGACCTTGTCAGCGAGCTTCCCCCGGCGCGATGCCGCGAGAACGCCGAGCGGCACGCCGACCAGCACGGTGATGATGAGTGCGGTGAAGGTGAGCAACAGAGTCCAGGGCAGGCGCTGCATGAGCACGTTCATCACCGGGATTGACTGGGTGAACGATGTCCCGAAGTTGCCCTGCAGGAGCTGACCAAGATAGATCAGGTATTGCACGAACAAGGGCTTGTCGAGCCCATACTGCTGGAGCAGGGCTGCCCGGGTCTCCTCGGTCATGTTCGGGCTGGCGATTGCCAGGGCCGGGTCTCCGGGCAACAGTCGGAGCAGGAGGAAGGTCACTGTCACGGCGAACAAAATCGTGAACAGACCCCTGCCGATGCGGCGGAGAACAAATGACAAACGAGACACGCGGGCAGCCCTCTTCCCTACTTGACCTTGTGAGCGTTCGCGACCGACACCGGGGACACGATCGACAGAAGCTCACTCGGCCTCGTCACGAAACCCTCCCAGTCCGCCCTGTGCGCGAAGTTGAGGTTCTGGGTGTACATGATGTTGTCATAGACCTGGTCGTGGACGATCTTCGCGGCGTCCTGCATGATCGCGATTTTGGCCTTGGTGTCGGAGGTGACCGACCCCTTGGCGATCAGGTCGTTCAGCTTCGGATCGTCGACGTAGGTGTAGTTGATTGCACCTCCGGGCAGGTAGGACAACACGAAGTTAGTGACTGGGTCGTCCATGATGGCGAAGTTGCCGGCATAGATGTCGTAGTCACCCGCATTGGTCATCGCCAGGTAGGTGTTTCGCTCGGTGCCCTGCAGCTCGATCGTGATGCCGGCTTTGGCCGAGCTGTCCTTCACCAGCTGGGCCCACTGGCTCGTGACGCTGTCTTGCAGCGAGTAGATGAGACGGAAGGAGACGTTGAAGTTGCCGTCGGCATCCTCGACGTAGCCCGCCTTTTTCATCAGGCTGCGCGACATGTCGGGGTCGAAGGTGTACTCCTTGAGCGACTTGTCGTAGTAGTCGGAGAGCACGGGCATAAGGGCGCTGGAGCCCGTCGACACAGCCTGTCCTTGGAGCACGACCTTGCGGATAGTTTCATAGTCCACCGCGTGGGCGAGCGCCTGGCGCACCTCGAGCTTGGCCAAGTCAGGCTTCTGCATGTTGTACGTCATGTGGGCGTAACCGAGGCCCACAACCTTCTGGACCTTGATGCCATCGGTCTTTTCGAGCTGTGAGACCTGCGCCGGCGGAAGGGCGTTCGCGATCACATCCACCTCGCCACTCTGTAACGCCAGGATCTCCGTGTTCACGTCAGGGAAGACGCGATACACGACCTTGGCGGCAAGCGGTTTGCCGCCCTCGACAAGAGGGTAGTTGTCCACTCGATCCATCGTGTAGCTCTGGCCGACCTGCACATTGGTGAGGGTGTACGGCCCTGCGCCGACCCATCCTCCGTCGGTGCCGTCGTTCGGGAACGTGGCCACCGAAGCCGCCTTCCCGAAGACGTGCTTCGGCACGACGTTTCCCCAGAAACCGAGTTCCTCGATCATCGAGGAGTCGGGCTCGGTCAACTTGACCTCGATCCGGGTGTCTGACACGGCTTCAGCGGAGGCGAAGTGCGCCATCTGGCCGTAGAAGGTGCCAGACGGCTTGTCCTTCTTGACGGCGTTCAGCGTCCACGCGACGTCTTCGGAAGTGACGGGTTCGCCGTCGCTCCAGGTGAAATCGGTGCGGATCTCGTAGAAGGCCGTCGTGTCGTCGACGTAGCCCCACTTCGTCGCCAAGGCGGCGGTCTTCTTGCCGTCGTCAGCGATGCTCATGAGATGCGGGTACATCAGGTTGGTGATCCAATAGTCGCTGCGACTGTTGCCGATCAGCGGGTTGTAGTTCACGACATCGGTCGTCGTTGCGATGGTGAGCGTGTCGTTGCTCGCGCCGGTCGGCGCGGCCGACTTCACGGGCGGCGCGGACGGCGCGCACGCGCTCATCGCGAGCGCCACGGACAATGCGCCCGCGGCGATGATCAGACTGCGTTTTCTCATGAAACCCAAACCTCCTCAAGGACCCGCAGGGTGTTGCCGCCGACGACGGCGCGGATGTCGTCGTCGGAGTAATTGTGCTTGACCAGCCAGCCGATGATGTTGAAGAACGCCTCACCGGGGTTTTCGACTCCGTCGACGTAGGGCACCTTCTGGAACTCGACCTGGCCGTGCGCCTGGCCGAGGGACAGGTTCGACGAGAACGCGTCGTGCAGACCGACGTGGTCGCCGAAGAGGGTGTCAGGGCCGAAGCTCACGTGCTCCAGGCCGACCAGGTCGACGCAGTACTGGAAGTGGTCCATGAAGGATTCAAGCGAGTGGAGCGGATGCTGCGGCGAAAGGGTGGTGTGCGGGGCTGCTTCGATGCCGATAACACCGCCGCGCTTGGCGCACTCGATGATCGTTTCATCTGTCTTCATGCGGTTGGTCGGCCAGAGCCCGCGTGCGCCCGCGTGGGTGATGAACACCGGCTTCGTCGATGCGGCTATCACGTCAAGGCAGGTCTGGTCACCGCTGTGTGAGATGTCGATTGCGATGCCGAGCTTGTTCATTCGAGCCACGGCGCGCTCGCCGAAGTAGGTCAGTCCGCCGTCGCCACGCTCCTTGAGCCCGCCGCCGAGGGTGTTGGCCTCCGAGTATGCGATGCCCATCTGGCGAACACCGAAGCCGTAGAGCACGTCGAGCCGGTCGACCTCGTTTTCGATCATCGTTGACGCCTCAAGTGCGAAGATGTGGGCGATGCGGCCCGTCTCCTTGGCGAGGTTGATGTCTGCGATCGACTCCGCCTTCATCACGAAGTCCTGGTGCGCAAGGTCGGCCATGCGCACGCCGAGGTCGAACAGCACGTCCTGGTACTTCCACCCGGCGTCGCTCGAGATGCAGCAGGTGCCGTCCATGCCGTTGTCGAAGACAGCGGTGAGGCCAGAACCGGCCAGGCCCTCGTAAGCCGTTGGTTCGCGTCCCTGACGGATGTGATCGCGTAGCTGCGTCATGTCCTCGGGGAAGACCTGCACGTGCTCGTGTAGCGAGATGACGGTCTCCTCCGTGAGGAGCTTCGTGGTGCGCGCCTCTTCATCGGCGCTGAGGTCGAGGCCCGCGTAGGCGGGCACGCGGCCTACCTGCTTGGCGTAGGTGAACTCCTTATAGTCCTTACCGGCCTCGAGATAGTCGTATGCGGTGTATCCGGTGTAGCGCTCTGCGGGTTCCAGCACGTGTTGCCTCCATAGTCGTCGTGCACGCTCTGTCGCGTGCCGGCCGTCCGCCTGTGACGCACCCCGGCACCTGAGCAGCCAATCTGGTATATATCCGGCATATATGTCAATATGAATGAAGAAATTCGGCAAAAAAGTAATCCACTTGAAACATATCGGTGAACTTTCGATGCGAGGATGGAACCGTGGAACCAAAACTCACGACTCCGGGCACGAGCGCCCTCCGCGTTCGGGACTTGAACGTCACCTTCACGGGCGGCGGGCGCGAGGTGCGCGCGGTGCAAAACATCGACCTGGACGTTGCGCGTGGGGAGTTCGTGGCCCTCCTCGGCGAGTCGGGGTCGGGCAAGTCCGTCACGGCGAGGGCGGTCATGGGCTTGACCGATGAGCACACCAGGGTGGAGGTGAGCGAACTCGTCGTCGCCGGTGTAGACCTCAAACACCTCGATGACGAGGCCCGTCGGCTGCTCCGCGGCGACCGGATGAGTCTCGTGCTCCAGGACGCGCTCTCGGCCCTCAATCCGGTGATGACCATCGGCAGGCAAATCGGCGAGCTCTTCCGCGTGCATCGTGGAGCCACCGCAAAGCAAGCCAGGGCGAGCGCGATCGAACTGCTCGCACTGGTCGGTATCCCCTCCCCCACGTCGCGGGTCGACGATTACCCGCACCAGTTCTCCGGCGGCATGCGGCAGCGGATCCTCATTGCCATGGCGATCGCCCTCGAGCCGGAGATGCTCATCGCAGACGAGCCGACCACGGCGCTCGACGTCACCGTGCAGGCGCAGATCCTCGATCTCCTCGGGAACCTGCGCGGCCAACTCGGGATGGGCATCCTGCTGATCACCCACGACCTCGGCGTGGTCATGGAGGTGGCCGACCGGCTGGCCGTCATGTACGCGGGCCGTCTCGTGGAGCGTGGTGACACCGATACCGTGCTTAACCGGCCAGCGCACCCGTACACCGAGGCGTTGCTGCGATCCATCCCCCAGGCGGCCGGCCGCGGCGAACGCCTGCTGACGATCCCGGGGTCGCCGCCCAGTCCGGCCCAGACACCGCCGGGATGCCCCTTCAACCCACGCTGCCGCCTGGCGATCGACCTCTGCCGCAGCGTGCGCCCGCCGCTGGTCGAAGTCACCCCCGACCGTGACGCCGCCTGCCACCGATCAGAGGAGTTGCTGAGTGAATCCGCTGCTTGACACCGCCGTCGACCACTCCCCTGTCTCGGATCGCCGCCTCGTTCTTGAGGCGACGGACCTCCGCCGCACCTTCACGAGCGGGTCGCGGTTGCACCCGGTACGCGTCTCGGCGGTCGACGGAGTGAGCCTCGGACTTCACGCCGGCGAGACCCTCGGGGTCGTCGGTGAGTCTGGCTGCGGCAAGTCGACGCTCGCCAGGATGCTCGTGGGACTCGAGCGACCTGATGGCGGGAGCCTCCGCTATCACGGCGTCGACGTCACCCGCGGACGTCGTCGCGACCGCCGAGAACTGCGCCGCGGCGTCCAGATGATCTTCCAGGACCCGTACACCTCGCTTGATCCACGCATGAGCGTCGGCGACATCATCGCGGAACCAATGGCCGCCACTCGCACCGGCAATTCGGCCAGCCGGCGCGAGCGAGTCGCCGAACTGCTCGGCCTCGTCGGGCTCGCCCCCGACATGATGAGCCGGTATCCGCACCAGTTCTCCGGTGGCCAGCGCCAGCGGATCGGGATCGCCCGTGCTCTGGCTCTTGACCCCGAGGTGCTCGTGTGCGATGAGGCCGTGTCAGCGCTCGACGTGTCGGTGCAGGCCCAGGTGGTGAACCTGCTCGGCGACCTCCAGAAAAGATTGGGCGTCGCCATCCTGTTCATCGCCCACGACCTCTCCGTGGTGCACCACATCGCCGACCGAGTGGCAGTCATGTATCTGGGGCGGGTCGCCGAGATCGGCGACACCGACACCATCTACAACGCTCCGTCGCATCCGTACACCCAGGCACTACTCTCGGCCACTCCGGCTCGCACCAGGGCGGACCGTGGGCGCCTGGCACGACGGAGGATCCTCGGCGGGGAACCGCCGTCACCGGTCAACCCGCCCAGTGGCTGCCGGTTCAATCCGCGCTGCTGGATGGCTACGGACGAGTGCCGAACGATTGTGCCCCCATTGCGTATGCTTCCGCGGGCGGATGAGGCCCACGGAAGCCGCCACGTGTCATGCCACCACGCCGAAGAGGCGCTGGTCCAGGCTGTTGTTGAGCGGTCGGGGGTCTAAGACACACCACGACCAGCCGGGCGCCATACGCCAGCTGAACGCGTCGAAAACGGACCGCGGATTGAACCCCGTGGAGCCCGCCCGGCGGTGATGACGGGTCTCGACAAGCTCGACCACCGGTTGTCGAGCCTGTCGAGACACAGAACGGGGCGCCACCTCGAAACGTGACGACCCGTTCGGAAGAAGTTCGCGTTATCGACGAAAACCGAGGCGCTCGATCAGCGAGCGGTAACGGTTGACGTCCACGTCCGACAGGTAGCCGAGCAGACGGTGACGCTGGCCCATCGGCACGAACATGCCGATGTTGGCGATGAACTCGACCCGGCCGTCAGTGACCCAGTCTGCGGCGTCATGCCGGGAGAAGAAAGCGAGCGCACGCAGCAGCCAGCCGTTGTTCGAGTTGTCGAGCGGCTGCCGCCCGAGCGTGAGGTCGACGGTCGCACACGTCGGGGATCAGCCGACGTCGGTGGCGGTGATTCCGTCGGGATGACTGGGGGGCCACTCGACCAATTCGATGCGGTAACCGTCAGGATCCTTCAGCCACGACGTCTGCGGTCCATCGGGGCCGCCGGGGCGTTCCGGGGGCGCCGGTGTGAGGCCGGATTGTGACAACTCCCGGATGATGGAGGCCAGGGAATCCACCTGGACGACGAGGTGGCTGAATCCGGAGCCGACGTCCACCACTCCATCGGCCGGCCGGTAGGCCAACTCAAGTGTGACGACAGCCTCCCCCGGGAACTTGAGCATGGTGAGGGTGGTGCCGCCTCCGATGTCCACGCGGCCGACCTCGACATACCCCAGCGCAGTGTAGAACTCGAGTGAGGTCACGAGATCGGAGACGCGGAACGCGACATGGAGGGTCTTCACGGGACCGACGCCAGACCGGTGATCGATGTCATAGCTTCCGTCCTACCACCCGGTGTGCGGTCACACTATAACGCCGGCACAAACAGAACGGGCCGCCACCTCGAAAGGTGACGACCCGTTTGTAAGAAGTTCGCGTTATCGACGAAGGCCGAGGCGCTCGATCAGCGAGCGGTAGCGGTTGATGTCCACGTCCGACAGGTAACCGAGCAGACGGCGACGCTGACCAACCAGCAGAAGCAGGCCACGACGTGAGTGGTGGTCGTGCTTGTGCTCTTTGAGGTGCTCGGTGAGGTCCTTGATGCGCTGCGTGAGCATCGCGATCTGGACCTCGGGGGATCCGGTGTCACCTGGGTGGGTAGCGTACTCTTCGATGATCGCCTTCTTAGCATTAGCTTCGAGTGCCATAGATGGAATCCCCTTATCTCTCATTGCGCGGTGCCCGGGGCAGGATGCCTGAGCTCTCTTAGTCCGCGGCCGTTGGACGGCAACCTGAAGAGTTTAGCAGACCCAAGGGACGGCACGGCGACCGGCTGATAGTTCTTCCCCTTGACACCTGAGCAATTCTCAGCTATCACGGTAGCGGGGCGGCCGCAGGTGATCGGAAAGGAACCTTCGCATGAGTCAGCAGATAGAACAGCGGCGTCGAGCCGCGGGAAGGTCGTCGATGGTGATTGTCGCGCTGGCGGCACTGGTCGTGCCGCTCTCGCTCGGCACCGGCGCCTTCGCGAGCACCCCCGCCGGCACGCAAACCTTTACCGTGCAGGTCGGGTCTGAATCGCGGGACCAGGCCATCCAAAGCATGGCGTTCCTCCCGTCTGAGGTATTCGTCAATGCCGGCGACACCGTGAGTTGGGCGGCGAATTCGGCCGAGATCCACACCGTGACACTCCTGGCCGCCGGGCAGACATTGGAGTCAACCCAGCCGTTCGACCCGACGAATCCCCTCGAGGCGTTGCCCCAGGGCGGGCCCGTCTATGACGGCAGCTCGTACTACAACTCGGGCGTCATGACGAACGTCACCGACAGCGGGTTCCCGGCTGTCACCCACTACAACCTGACCTTCCCCGCGGCCGGCGACTACACCTACTACTGCCTGGTCCATGGGATGGCAATGAAGGGCGTCGTGCATGTGCGTGCTGCGGGCACGCCGTACCCGTTCACCCAGGCTCAGTACGACCGGCAGTCCCAGGCAACCGAGCGCGCGCTTCTCGTGAAGGGGTACCTGCTGGCCGGGAAGACGATCACCCAGGCCAGCCGGCGCGTCGTGATCGCCGGGGCAGACAACGGCACTGTCATGGTGATGCGGTTCGTCAGTCCGATCACGGTGGTGCGGGTCGGTGAAACCGTGAGGTTCGTCAACAACGGAATGGGCGCGCCGCACACCGTCACGTTCGGGCAGGAAGGCAATCCGTTCGTTCCGATCGGCACGCCGGCCAACTACACCGGCGGGCAGCTCAATTCGGGCATCATGCCGCCGCAGTCGAGCTTCAGCGTCACGTTCAACCGAACCGGAACGTTCAAGTACATCTGCGCCCTGCACGACTACATGGGCATGGTGGGCAAGGTGATCGTCGTCGGATGACGGATGCCGCGCGCCTGTAACGCCGTCAACCGCGGTCGTGCTCGTGCTGGTGCTGGTGCTGGTGCTGGTACTGGTACTGGTGCACGAGTTTCGCAAGGTCCTTCTGCAGCTGGCGGGTTCGCTTGTGCTGCTTACGCGGCGAGTCGTCCTGGTCCCCCGCGTCCATACCGGATGCCCCCGTGTAGACCGGCCACTCCCGGTCGAGCCGGGCGGTGATGGCGCCGGCGATGTCGCCCCAGGCGTCGTCCCTGGCGCGTTCGATGAACCCGGCAAGGTAGTCCGGGTCATCCTCCATCGCACGCAGCCGCTCGGCGACGGTCGTGTGCACGCGGTGCCGTCGCAGCAGGTTGGCGGTATCGCTCTCCCGGTAGTCGTGCTGGTGCTGTCCGACGCCCTGCCGGCCCGTGGCCATCCGGCGTTCCTCCTCGGCCAGGCGCGCTGACTCGTCCGACTCGACCGCTTGTTCCTCGAGCACCGCGCGGGCCGCATCCGTGTAGCGCGCCGCGTCATAGGGCGCGGGATCGGTGAGCGTCCCGATCACGATCTGGTTCTTCAGTGCCATCCGCCCGGCGAACTGGGCGAGCATCATGCCCTCGGAAACCTGGTCCCGAAGGGCCGCCGGTTCCGGGTCGGGGAGCAGGGTGTAGTCGAATGGCTCAGGTGGCGCGGCGTTCCGCTTCTTCCACGTGAACTTCATCTACTGCCCGCCTTCTGCTCCACCTCACACACTACCGAACGCGGGAAAGGACCTCGGGCTCGCAACGGGAGCGGTCAGCCCTCGCGCGCCTTCCGAGTCTCGCGATCGTTGGCTTTCTGGATTGCCTCCACCAGCTCGTCCTTGGACATCGACGAACGCCCCGGAACCTCGAGTCGCCGGGCGATGGAATAAAGGTGCTGCTTGGAGGCATTGGCGTCAACTCCCCCGGCGGTGCCAGCCCCGCGACGCGTGGCGCCGGCATCCGATGGACCCCATTGATCCTTCGCCTCCCAGTGGTCCCCCACCTTCTCGTACTCGTGCTTCAAGGCCGCGAAGGCGGTGCGATGGGCGCGTTCGCCCTCCCCGTAGCTTGTGACCGCAGAATCGTGCGCCTTCGACCACAACGCCTGCGCGTGCTCGGGCGAGCGTTTGATGGTGTCGGGCATTTCCTCTGAGGCGGGCATTGCTCTCCCTGTCGTCTGCAGGATTCACGTGGGTGTCGGTGTGTCGATGGCAACGTTACGCCCGCCGAATCCCGAACGACAGGTGCGATAGTCCTGCCTAGGCGGCCGACGGAAGGATTTCGGCGAGCAGCTTCTGGATCCGCGCCTTGATCTCGTCGCGAATCGGGCGCACGGCCTCGATGCCCTGGCCGGCCGGGTCGTCGAGCTCCCAGTCCTCGTACCGCTTGCCGGGGAAGATCGGGCACACGTCGCCGCATCCCATGGTGATCACCACATCGGACTCCTTCACGGCATCCGTGGTGAGGATCTTGGGAACATTTCCCGCGATGTCGATGCCGTCCTCGGCCATGGCCTGGATCGCAACCGGATTGATCTGGCTCTTCGGCTCGGAGCCGGCGGAGAGTACGTCAACGCCGCCGTCGGACAGAGCGGTAAGGTAGCCCGCGGCCATTTGGGAACGCCCGGCGTTGTGCACGCAGACGAAGAGGACGGTGGGCTTGACGGTCGACGCATTCCCTCTGGTACCGGACATACCCAAAGCATAGACGATGGTCTATCGAAGGGAACCGGGAACGGTGCGGCTCACCGAGCGGTCGGGCTGGAACCCCGGATTTCATCGAGCAGCCCTCGCACCCGGTCGGCGATGTCGTCGCGGACCGCGCGGATACCCTCCACCGGCAGGCCCACCGGATCAGCCAGATCCCAGTCGAGGTAGCGGCGGCCGGGGTAGACCGGGCACGCGTCGCCGCAGCCCATGGTGATCACATAGTCGGCGGCTCGGACCACCTCGTCAGTGAGCGGTTTGGGGTATTCGCCCGCGAGGGGGATGCCGACCTCATCGAGTGCACTGATCACGAGGGGATTCACCAGCGCCGCCGGCTCCGACCCTGCGGTCCGCACTCGTACACTGTCCCCGGCAAGAGAACGGAGGATGGCGGAGGCCATCTGCGATCGGCCCGCGTTCTGCACGCAGACGAAGAGCACTTCGGGGGTGTGCCCGATGATCAGGTTCTCGACGCTGGCGGTGGCACGGAGCCTGTCACCGGCGAACCGGCTGGTGAGAGATGGAAGAAACCGGGGCACCCCCGCGCGCCTGGACAACAAGGCGTAACTCTCGCGCACATAACGCGCGATGGTTTCGGATGAGAACACGCCGCGGAAGCGCACGGCGAGGTCATCGGTGATCCGATCCAGGACCGCGGGCGTCAGCGACTCGGCATCCGTTGGGCCGCCCCCGCGCAGGACTTCGGCGACCTCGGCCTGGCGCGCCGGCGCGACGGAGTACCAGGCCACGCGGCCGTCTGGCCGGCGTTCGAGGAGCCCCTGCTCGACAAGCACGCGCATATGGTGGCTCACCGTCGGCTGACGCAGCCCGACCGCGTCCGCCAGCTGCCCGACCAGTGCACGCCCGCCCGGGCTGCCGACCACCAGACCCAGCAATTGCAGCCGAGTGGGATCCGCCATCGCTTTCAGCGCCCTGGCCATGCCCTCGGCAGCATCACGGTCGACGGACTCCGGCGCGGCGAACGACCCGCCTGCGTCACCACTCGTCGAGGCCATGAGCGTGAGTCGAATCGGAGGCCGATTACAACGATTCGAGGTACGCCCGCACGCCACTGAGGTCGGCGCCCCGGGCACGGTAGCCGATGTACCCGTCGGGTCGCACCAGGAATTGGGCGGTGTCTGCCGGGCGGAGCCCCATCCTCCGGAGCGCCTGCTGCGTGGGGTCGACCCAGACGCCAGGCCCTCCGGCGGAACTGAGCCGGATGACCTGGACCAGGGCCGGCCGGGGGCCGCCAAGCTCCACGTGTTCGGGCCACTCCCCGGCGGGCCCGCAGCACAGCAGACAGAATCCGCTCGGCAGCGATCGGTGGAGTGTGGTGGCGTGACCGTTGACGGTTATCGCGGAGTCGGGAAGACGATCACCGGCGCGCGCCCGACGTCCCAGTCGAGGCCGCCCCTCAACGGACAGCGGACTCTTCCGGTATCCGATGCCCAGCTGGGAGACGACGAGGAAACCGATCCGCCGAAGCAGGCGGATCCGCAGGGCCATCGGAACCACCACCGCCGCCGCCCGCGGTCTGAACCATCGGAACAGCGGGTTTCGAGACGTCGCCACGCGGAAGGCCCGGTCTGTCATCCGAAGGACCGAGCGGGCCACCGGCAGGCGTTCAGACTGGTAGCTGTCGAGGACCGTCTCACCAGCGAGGCCCTGGCACACCAGTGCGAGTTTCCACCCGAGGTTGACGGCATCCTGAATGCCGGTATTCATCCCCTGCGCGCCGGCCGGACTGTGGATATGCGCGGCATCCCCGGCGAGGAAGACGGGTCCGGCACGGAAGCTCTCGGCCCGCCGGCTGTGCACGGTGAAGTTGGTGAGCCACACCGGATCCCGCAGCACGACGGGATCGGTGGTGTACCGGCCGACGATGGCCTGCACCGCTTCGAGGGTCGGCGCTTCCGTCGCCGCGGTCGGTGAGGCCATGACCAGCATCCGCCAGGTAGCCGGCGAACCGAGCGGAAAGAAGAACATCATTCCGTCGGCGGCCAGGTACACATGCACCCGCCCGGTTTCCAGGGCGTCGGCCTCGAGGTCCGCGATGACGAAGCTTTGGGGAAATGCGGTGCCCGGGAAGCGGATGCCGCTGCTGTGACGGACCGCGCTGTGCGCCCCGTCGCAGCCGACCACGTACCGCGACCGGATCACAACTTCGCCCGCGGCCGTGTCCAGTGTCGATGTCACGGCGCCGGCGTCGTGGGCAAGAGTGCGGAACTCGACGCCCCGTTCGACCGGCGTGCCGGCCTGGGCAAGCCGATCGGCCAGGATCCGCTCCGTTTTGGCCTGCGACAGGAACAGGAGGTAGGGGAAGGAGGTTTCGTCGAACCCCTCGTCGAAGAGTGGGATCTCGGCCGTGCTGTTCGCAAAGTGCATCAGGAGAACGGTCGCCGCGTCACCCTGGGCGGCAAGCTCAGCTCCCAGGCCGAGAGGGGTCAGGACCTCGAGGGTGCGTGCCTGGATGGCCAGCGCCCGTGACTCGTGCACCGCGTCCGTCGCCCGGTCGACAATGCGAAAGCCAACACCGAGAGCACGCAATTGGGCCGCCAGGGCGAGACCGGTCGGCCCGGCACCGACGATCAGAACGTCCACGGTCGACTCGTCGAGACCCGCCATGCACCCACCCTAGACCGGCCTCATCGGCAGCAGCCCGACGCGCCGTCTCCGCCGGTCGAGCAGACCCCGGTGGCGGGGAGAACGAGCTGCACCCGACGCGCCGCCGCGGCGTTCCCGGCAAGTTCGTCGGCGATGGATCGCACCTGTTCGTACCCGGTTGCCAGCAGAAACGTGGGAGCGCGACCGTAGCTCTTCATGCCGGCGCTGAAGAAGTTCCGTTCCGGGTGGGCGAGTTCGGCGACTCCGTGGGGCGGGACGGTACCGCAGCTATGGAGGTTCGGGTCGATCAAAGGGGCGAGGGTGGCGGGTGCCTCGACGATGTCGTCGAGCCCGAGTCGGATCTCGCGCAGCATGTCGAGGTCGGGGCGGAATCCGGTGGCGTTCACAACGACGTCCGCCCGCACATGCGCGAGGCCGCCCCGTCGGTTTCCGATGATGTCGACGCCGTCACGATCGCGTTCCAGGGCGACGATCTCGAATTCGTCGACCCGGGTGATGGCACCGGCGTCGACGAGTTCCCGCACCGTCAGACCGATCGACGCCCGCGCCTGCAGCTCGTCGTCTGTGGAACCCAGGACGCGGACGGCCGCCGGGTTGCGGATGATCCACGTGACGCTCGTGCCCGGTTCCTCCCGCGCCAGACGCGCGAGGTTGATGAGGGTGTTGGCGGCGGAGTGACCGGCGCCGACGACCGCCGTGTGCTTTCCGGCGAATCGTTCGCGGTCGACTCCGAGCACGTCGGGCAGTGCGTGACTGATATGGTCCGCGACTGTCTCGAAACCGATCGGGTCGAGGCCGTTTGAGGCCAGGCCGTTCGGGTTCAGGTAGGTGCCAGACGCATCGATGACGGCGGCCGCGGGCAGGTCTGTCACGCTCCCGTCGGCGGCGCGCAGCCGGAGGACGAAGGGCCGGGAACCGCGGCCGGCCGTGCGGGTTCGGTCCATTCCCTGCCGACTGACCGCGATCACGGTGGTCCCGGCGTGGGTCCGGGTCGCGATGGCCTCAAGGGCCGCCAGCGGCGCGAGATACCGTTCGATCAACTCGCTGCCCGTCGGGAGGGTCGTGTCGTCGGGCGACGCCCAACCCGTCGCGGCCAGGAGCCGCTGGGCTGCGGGGTCCACGAGGTGCTTCCACGGCGAAAACAACCGGGTATGTCCCCAGGCCGCCACGCTGCTGGCGATGGTGACTCCCGCCTCGAGGAGGACGAAGTCGATTCCGCGCTCATGGAGCTGGGACGCGGCGGCGAGACCGATCGGCCCCGCCCCGATGATCGCCACCGGCAATGGGCCGGAAAAAGGGCTGCGGATCGCGGGTGCGGTGAGGTCGATGAGCGTCAATGCCGTGTTCTCCTTAAATATCGATGAGTGTCGATGAACAGAGTATGGTGATTACATCGACAACTGTCAATATTCAATTAGGCTGGGAGCATGTCCGCTCCCACGCTCCTTCCGCTGACCGATGTGACGGGCTGCTGCGCTCCGCTGACCCGGCATCCGCTCGATGCAGCGCAGGCCGTGGACCTCTCTCACAGGTTGAAGGCCATCGCGGATCCCGCCCGGCTCCGGCTGCTCTCGATCGTGGCCGCCTCCGAGGGCCAGGAAGCCTGTGTGTGCGACCTGACGGAGCCGATCGGGCTCAGCCAGCCGACCGTGTCACACCATTTGAAAGTGCTCACCGACGCGGGCTTCCTCAGCCGGTCGAAGCGAGGCACCTGGGCGTACTACGCGCTGGTGCCCGGGGCACTGGACTCCCTCGCCTCCGTGCTGGTCACGGCGTGACGTGCACCCCCCATCACGCCGCGCGCTGATCGGCGCCTGGGCACAGGTCGGTGTGCTGCAGTTCTTTCTCGCGGAGACGATCGCCATCGCCGCCTGGGCCGGTTCGGCGCCGTACAGCCGTCGGCTGAACTACATCAGCGACCTCGGCGCCCTGCACTGCGGCGTCTACAACGGACGAGACGTGTGCTCGCCCCTGCACCTGGTCATGAACCTGTCGTTCGTTCTCCACGGCGTCGGGATGCTCGTGGGAGCGATCCTGGTGGGCACTGTCGTCTTACGGGTTGCGGCGAAACCGGTGTCGAGTGCCGCCGGTGCGCATCCGTTGTGGGTCATTCTCAGTCGCGTTCTCATCGCGCTCTCGGGGATCGGCATCATGGCCGTCGGGCTGGTGCCGGAGGACCTGCGTTCGCCGGTGCACTTCATCGGCGCCCTGCTGTTCTTCGTCGCCGGCGGCCTCTCACTGCTGGCTATCGCGTGGAGCTGGCGCACGGTGAGTCGAGTCAGCTGGGCCGCCTTCGCCTGCGGCGCAGTGTCCCTGACGGCGACGGTGATATTCCAGTTCGGCTCCGGCTTTGAGCCCGGCACGGTGGAGCGGTTCATGGCATATCCGATCACGATCGGCCTGGCGATCGTCGGCCTCGCCGTGGCCCGCGGGGTGCGGCGCGCTCGCACCCCGCGGACGTCGGTTCAGCGCGCCGGTATCGAGGCAAGCAACTCGTCGAGGCGCTCGTAGCCCTCCGTCAGCCCGTCCCCCATGCCCATGGCGACGATGCCGTCCCGGTCTTCAACCGACTGGTAGACCGAGCGACTGGAGACGCGGGTGCGCCCGCCCAGGTCCTCGAAGTTGGCGGCGTCCAGGCTGATGTGACCGGGGTACCCGTCGAACTCGAAGGTCTGAACGATGCTCCGCTCCGGGTCCACGGTGTGGAAGACGCCGCGGAAGCCGAAGCCATTTCCCTCGGCGTCGCGGTGGGTGTATGAGTACGCCCCGCCGGTACGGGCGTCATATTCGTGCAGCTCCATCTTCAGGTCGCGCGGGCCGAGCCACTGGGAAACCAGGTCCGGATCGGTGTAGGCACGGAAGACGTCCGCGACGGGAGCGTCGAACTCTCGCACGATATCGACGAACGGCACGCCAGGCTGAGCGGTGAGCGTGACGGGGTTATGGGTGGTCATTTCTCTCCTGCTTTCATGGTTTCGAGCACGGCGTCGAGGCGGCGGAATTGTCGTTCGGCGACGAGCCGGTAGGTGTCGATCCATGCGGTGAGGGCTTCGAGCGCGGCCGGGTCGAGATGGCAGGGCCGTCGCTGGCCGTCGCGGGTCCGGGTGATGAGCCCGGCCGCCTCCAGCACCTGGATGTGCTTGGAGACGCCCTGCTTGGTCATGGCGAACGGCTCGGCGAGTTCGTTCACGGTGGCCGGACCGCGCGACAGCCGCGCCACCAGCTGCCGACGGACAGGGTCCGCCAGGGCCAGAAACGCGCGGTCGAGCCGTGCGTCCTGGTCTGGCGTCTCGCGCATAATCAACCTTTTTGTTTATCAACCTTTTGGTTGGTTACATCAGGATACGAACCCTTCGGCTCGGCGTCAAGGGGCGGCAGCGATCCCGACGACAGAAACGTCGTCAGAAGATGCGCACGGCCACCTCGGCCGGCGCGGCCAGCAGCCGCTCGATTTCGTCGTCGAGCTTGACGAGGGTGAGCGAGGCGCCCGCCATGTCGAGCGACGTGCAGTATTCGCCCACGTAGCTGCGACCGACGGTGATGCCGCGCTCGGCCAGCTGCTGGTGGGCGCGCCCGTAGAGAATATACAGCTCACTGATCGGAGTGCCGCCGAGTCCGTTGATCATCAGGGCCACCCGGTCCCCCGACTGGTAGGGCAGGTCGCTCACCACGGATTCAAGCAGTTCGTCGACGATCTCATCGGCGCTGGCGAGCTTGGCACGGCGCCGCCCCGGTTCGCCGTGGATGCCGACGCCCATCTCCATCTCGTCGTCGCCGAGCTCGAACAACGGCGACCCTTTCGCCGGCGGGGTGCAGGACGTCAGCGCCATGCCCATGGTGCGGGTGACGCCGTTGACCTTCTCGCCGATGCGGATGACCTCGTCGAGGTCGGCCCCCTCTTCCGCGGCCGCGCCGACTGCTTTCATGACGAAGAAGTTGCCGGCGACGCCTCGGCGGCCGACCGTGTAGGTGGAGTCCTTCACCGCAACATCGTCGTCGATGAAGAGTGTCTTGACCTTGACCCCGTCAGCTTCGCTGAGCTCCTGGGCCATTTCGAAGGCCATCTTGTCCCCGGTGTAGTTGTTCACCAGGAGCAGCACCCCCTTGGGCGACGCGACCAGTTTGGTGGTCTCGTAGACGTAGTCCATGGGCGGAGCAGCGAACACGTCCCCCGGACAGGCGGCGTCCAGCATGCCCCTTCCGACGACCATCACGTGGGCCGGTTCATGACCGGACCCGGAGCCCTGCACGATGGAGACCTTGTCGGGGTTCGGGGCGTCGGAGCGCATGATCAAGTTGTATGCGGGCACGTATTTCAGGCTGTCGGGATTCGCGAGGGCGATTCCGGTGAGCATCTCGGGAACGTACTGCTTCGGGTCGTTGACGAACTTTTTCATTTTCTTCAGCTCCATTGCCTTCGGTTCGGGTTGCGAGGAGTCTCTTTCAGGTGCGTGCCGACCATGCGGCGCTGAGGCGTTCAAGGATGACGGCCACGGCGACCGCCCCCGGGTCTGGTGAGCCGATGCTGCGCTCACCGGTGTAGCTGGCGCGACCGCGCTTGGCGATCATGCTCGTTGTGGCGTCTGCCCTGTCCCGGGCGACCACGGCCATCCGCTTGACGGCGGTGGCGGCGTCCGCGCCGTTGCCGACCTCTTCGGCGAGGGCGTCGATCGCCGGCACGATCGCGTCGAGCAGCGTCTTGTCGCCGAGGTCGGCGTTTCCCCTCTTCATGATCCCCTCCGCGGCGGCCCGTAGCATGGCAACGGCGTCCTCGCCGGTGACCCGCTCCTTGTCCCGGATCGCCGTGGATGCCCGCAGGAACGCGGTGCCCCAGATCGGCCCGGAGGTTCCTCCGATCCGGCCGGAGATGACCATTGCCACCTTCTGCAGGAACGTGGACGGGCTGCTGCGGTCGAAATCGTCCCAGTCCTGCAGCACGATCTCGAAACCGCGGGCGAGGGAATAACCGAAGTCGCCGTCGCCGACGACCGCGTCCAGGTCGCCGAACTCCTTCTCGTTGTCCACCGCGGTCTGCGCGATGCTGTGCACGACGAATTCGAGGTCGGCCAGGCTGGACTCGGTCATCGGTTCTCCTCCGTATCGGCTCGCGTGGCGCTGGCCGGGCGGCCGGGCAACGGCCGGGCGAGGATCGCGTTCAAGTCGTCGAGGCGCACGAAGCCAGGCACCGGCAGCGACAGTGGGTTCGAGAGCACCGTGACCGGCGACTCCCCCGGGTCGCCCAGGGATGACACCACCAGCGAAGCGCCGCCGAAGTCCTCCTCGGCGGTGTAACTGCTCACGGTCACCAGCGTGCGGAGGCCCGCGGCGAGCGCCGCCCGCAGCCCGTTCTCGCTGTCCTCGATCACGATCGCGTCGCCGGCGTCGCGGCCCAGCTCCCGCAGGGCGTGCAGGTAGATATCGGGCGCCGGCTTCTTCTTCGGCACGATGTCCCCCGCGAACACACTGAACTGCTGCGCGAGTTCGTCGCCCACGGCATGCTCGAGAACGGCGCGAACGGATGCCTCCGCCGACGTCGACGCGACGGCCAGCGTCCAGCCCGCCGCCGCAGCATCCGTTGCAATCCGCAGGATTCCGGGCCGCGCGGGCATCACCCCGGCCGCCACTTCCTCGGTATAGATCTGGGTCTTGCGCCGGTGCCACTCTGCGACGCTCTCAGACCACGCGTCCGGGTCGTCCGGAAGCCCGATTTCTGCCGCCAGTTCGGCGGTGAGTATGCTCGCCATCCTCTCCTTGCCGCCGCCGATCTTCACTTTCTCGGCATAGTCGGCGTCGCTCCAGTGCACCGGAACGGCGAACTCGCGGAAGGTCTGGTTGAACGCGGGCAGGTGCCCGTCGCGTTCGGTGTCAGCCAGCACCCCGTCACAGTCGAAGATGAGCGCCGGCATCGGTCAGGCCTTTCCCGCGCTGCCGAACTGCTCGGCCAGGGCGCGCGTCATGGCGACGATGTCGCTCCGCACCTGCGTGAACAGCGATGGCGGATCCCACTTGTCCCTAACCTCCGCGTCTTTCAGGAAGGCAAGGTTCGACTTCATGTAGGTGATCTTGAGTGCGGTGGAGATGTTCACCTTGGCGCAGCCCCTGGCGATCAGGTCGGCGAACTGGGCATCGGTCAGGCCGCTGCCGCCGTGCAGCGCGATCGGGATCGGATGCGCGTCGACGATGTCGGTCACCCGCTGGAAGTCCAGCACCGGCTCGCGCTTGTACACGCCGTGGGCGTTGCCGATCGCCGGTGCGAACACGTCGACGCCGGTGGCCTCGATGAACCGCAGCGACACCTCGAGGGTCTGCCTTGCCGCCTCCTCGTGCGAGCCGAGGCCGTCTTCGACCCCGGTGATCGCTTCGATCTCGCCCTCGACATGCGCCCCGAACTGCCTCGCCTGGGCGACCACCTCGATGGTCTGCCGCTGGTTCTCCTCCACCGGAAGAACGGATGCGTCGAACAGGACCGAATTCCAACCGCGTTCCAGGCACTCGGTGATCACGTCGCGGTCAGGGCAGTGGTCGAGGTGCAGCGCGACCGGTACGTCGATTCCCGCGGTCATCGACTCCCACATCGCGAACAACACCTTCGACCCGATCGACTTCACGGTCTTCACCGAGGTCTGCACGATCACCGGCGAGCGCGCCTCGACGGCGCCGGCCAGTACGGCCTCGAGTGTCAGGTCGTTGACGATGTTGATCGCCGGCACACCGTAGCGTTCCGCGAAGGCACGGTCGACGATGTCTTTGAGAGTGGAAACAGCCACGGTGCTCACCTCCCCATTCAGGGGTCATCCTAGGGGCAAGGCGTCACCGTCGACAATGGGTCAGCGTTCGAAGATGAGCAGGGTGGACGTGGCCGTGGCGTACACCCGACCCGCTGCATCCGTCAGAGTCGCCTGGGCGAATGCGGCGCGGCGACCGAACGAGACCAGCGTCGCTTCGGCCCGCATCAGCCCGGTCCCCGACGTGATCGCCCGGTGGTACGACACCTTGAGCTCGAGTGTGGTGTAGCCCTGGGTGGCGCCGAGCCGGGAATGCGCCGCGCACCCGCAGGCGCTGTCGAGCAGGGTGGCCGCGTACCCGCCGTGCACCGAACCGATCGGGTTGTAGGCGTGCGGACCGGGCGTGCCCTCGAAGACCGCACGCCCGGCATCCGCTTCGACGAGGGTGAAGTCGAGGGACTCGGCAATGCCCGGGCGCCGCCCCGACGCGATGAGGGCGCGGAGCTGCTCCAGACCGGCCAGACCAGGGCCGACCTCGTCGATGAGCGAGGTCATCGTTCAGCCCCGGGCAGTCGGGCGCCCACCTGCTCGAGCACTGACTCTCGGCCGGCGTACACGCCGTCTGCGCGCGGCCAGTGGCTGATCACATCGGTGAAGCCCAGTTCGGCCGCACGCCCGACCGCGTCATCGAATGCGTCGATGCTCTGCAACGAGTACGAGCCGCCGCTGTCGAGTGAGAGATAGCGATCGATCGAGGCCGGCTCGCGCCCCGAAGCGGATGCCGCGTCGTCCAGCCGGCCGGCCAGCGAACGGACCGCGCTCCACCATTCTTCGCCGACTGCGCCGTCCTTCCCCGTGGTCACCCAGCCTGCCCCGAACTCGGTGACGAGGCGGAGGCCCTTCGGACCGTTCGCCGCGATGACGAAGGGCACCCGCGGCTGTTGCACCGGCTTCCCCACCATCCGGGCGCCGGCCGCGCTGAACCAGGAGCCGGTGAAGCTGATGCCGTTGCTGAGGGCGGGTTCGCCGGCTTCGCCCGGCGGTTCATGGCGGAGGAGCACGTCGAGTCCGGCCACGAACTCGGCGAAGCGCTCGTGGCGCTGCGCCGGAGAGTACTCAGCGTGGCCCAGCACGAACGCGTCGAAGCCGGTACCGCCGGACCCGATGCCCAACAGGAAGCGGCCGTTCGCGATGTCGTCGACGGTCGCGACCTCCTTGGCGAACGGCACCGGATGCCGGAAGTTCGGTGTGGAGACGAAGGTTCCGAGCCCGATCCGCGAGGTGACCATCGCCGCGGCGGTCAGCGTGGGCACCGTCGCGTGCCAGGGCTGGTCGGCGAGGGTTCGCCAGGACAAGTGGTCATAGGTCCAGGCATGATCGAAGCCGAGTTCCTCGGCCGATCGCCATCGGCGGCTGGCTTCAGGCCACGAGTCCTGCGGAAGAATGGTGATCCCGTATCTCATGGGCTGATGTTACGCCCGGGCCGATCGGGACCGCCGTCGCAGGCCGGCGACGAGGGGGTGCTTCGTCCCTGGGCGCAACCCGAATGCGCGTCAGGGACGAAGCCGGGTTTCGGTGTCTCCTTCGTCTCCCTAGAAGGCAGAGGAGGCATCGCGCCCGCGGCTGAAACGCTCTGTGAGCGCCGCCGTATACAAATCATACGCGAAAATGTCACCCGCAGGTCTACCCCTGGACGGGGGACACGCCCTGTTCAACCCGCCAATGTCTACTCCGATGTCAGTGCCCGGTGGCAGACTCTGGATATGGCAGGCACAACGAACACCGACGTCCGCTCCTCCGCCGACGCATTCCCATGCTGCGGGATCGTTCCGCCCTACATCCTGGTGCGTCTCGCGCGCCTGGATGATCCCCGGTTCGCCGCCGCGGCGGAGGCCGCCCGGCACTCGCTGCTCCGCGACACGCCCATCCGTGGCCTGCGCGAGTCAGCGCATCCGTCGCCGGACCGCCCCTCGGCCAGGGCGAAGAAGGCCGCCGCACCCGGAACTCCCGAGCGGAGCATCTCCGATGCCGGTGGCACCGAAACCGTGCCCGGTCGCCTGGTCCGCGCCGAGGGCAAACCTCCGGTCGCCGACCCTGCCGTCAACGAGGCGTACGACGGCCTCGGCGACACTTATGACCTGTTCTGGGCTGAATTCGAACGTGATTCGATCGACGGGCGGGGCATGCCGATGGACGCCACCGTGCACTACGGGAAGACCTACGACAACGCGTTCTGGGACAGCGCACGGATGGTCTTCGGTGACGGCGACGGGCAGATCTTCAACCGGTTCACGATCTCGCTCACCGTGATCGGACACGAGCTGACCCACGGCGTCACCCAGTTCACCGCGAACCTCACCTACCAGGGCCAGTCCGGCGCGCTCAACGAGTCCGTCTCCGATGTCTTCGGCTCGCTCGTGGAACAACGGGCGAAGGGCCAGAGCACGGCCGAGGCGAGCTGGCTGATCGGCGAAGGGCTGTTCACCGACCAGGTGCAGGGCGCCGCGCTCCGCTCGCTGAAGGCGCCGGGAACGGCGTACAACGACGACGTTCTCGGGAAGGACCCGCAACCGGACAGCATGTCCGGATATGTGGAGACCGAGGATGACAATGGCGGCGTGCACCTGAACTCCGGCATCCCGAACCGCGCCTTCTACCTGGTGGCCGACGCGCTCGGGGGCAATGCGTGGGACGCACCGGGCCGTATCTGGTACCAGACCCTCACCGGTGGGTCCCTGGCCGCAGACGTGGACTTCGCCGGGTTCGCCGATGCCACGGCGGCTTCCGCGGCGAGCCTGTTCGGCACGGGTTCCGCCGAACACACGGCAGTCACGAAGGCATGGGCCACGGTCGGCGTCACGGGCGGTGTCGCCAGCGAGGCTGCCACGGGGTAGCATCACGACATGAAGGTCATCGTCTCGCGGAGCGGTGGCATCGCCGGAATCCGCATCACCTGGGAAGTCCAGGTCGATGAGCAGCCCGACGCGTTCCAGTGGATGCAGTTCCTCCAGCAGCTGCCGTGGGATGACGTCGGCGACACCGAGCCGAAGCCGGATCGCTTCGTCTACCGCATCCGCTGCGCGCCGCACGAGGTGGTACTCGGCGAACCAGAGGTGTCCGGACCCTGGCGCGAACTGGTCGACCGGGTGAAAGCGGTCAATGAGGGCCGCTAGCGCTGCCGCGCCGCAGGCCTGACCCGGATCAGCCGAGGAGCTGCTCCGCCAGGAGTTCGATCGCGCGGACCCGGCCGGGCGCACTGGGTGGTGCGTCGGTCGTGTGCGCGGAGGCGCCGGGAACCACCATCACCTCGTCGACGTCGACGGCGTCGGCGAGGGCGCGAATGCGGGACGCCGCATCCGCTGGGGTGCCGATGACCCAGCGCTCGATCATGCCGCGAACCAGCTGGTCCTGCGCGGGAGTGAGCTCGGTCGCCGCCGCTTCCTCGACCGTTGCCAGCGGCAGCATGGGTTGCCCGGTGCGGAGCCTGGCCATGCTGTGGAGTTGCGGAAGCGCCAGGGCGTGCGCCTCCTCGGCGGTCTCCGCGACCGATACGTTGAGCGTGAGGAACGTGCGCGGGGCGGGGCCGGCGTCGGACGGTTTGAAATTCGTGCGGTACCGCTCGAGCGCGTGGTTGGTGCTGTCGCCGGAGAAATGGTGGGCGAAGACATAGGGCAGGCCGAGTTTCGCGGCCAAATTCGCCGAGTAGTCGCTCGAACCCAGCAGCCACAGTTCAGCCGTGCTGGCAGCGCGCGGGGTGGCGTGCAGCCCGTACTCCTGGCCGGAGGTGAGTCGCAGTGCGGCACCGTCGGGGTGCAGCAGCGCTGCAATGTCCTGCACGTTGTTCGGGAAGGCGTCGACCTCGCTGACGGCCCCGCTGGACCGCAGGAAAGAGGTGATCACCGGGTCGCTGCCCGGTGCCCGGCCGATCCCGAGGTCGATGCGGCCGGGGAACGCGGCTTCAAGGATCGCGAACTGCTCGGCGACCACGAGCGGCGAGTGGTTGGGGAGCATCACGCCGCCTGACCCGACACGGATCCGGCCGGTGCTCGCCGCGAGGATTCCGATCAGCACCGGCGGGTTCGTCGACGCCACCGACGCCATGTTGTGGTGCTCGGCCACCCAGTAGCGCCGGTAGCCGAGCTCGTCCGCCCGCTTCGCCAGGGCAACGGATGCCGCGACCGCGTCTGCCGACGTCTGGTTGCTGCGGACGGGAATGAGGTCGAGCACGGAAAGGGCGAGTGGCGTAGTCATCCCTGGGGGCAACGGCGATCCGCGCGGGGGTATTCCGTCCAACCGGGAATAGGCGGACGTATCCATGCGTTTGCATCTATATCGTGGCGTGATTGTCACGATCGCGTTTCACCGCGTTACCGCAGGCATCAAGAAGAGGAACTCTATGACGTACAAGGTCGGGTATTTCGTTGGCAGCCAGGCAGCCAACTCCATCAACCGCAAGCTGGCCAAGGCGCTCGTGCGCGTCGCCCCGGGCAACCTCGAGCTCATCGAGATCGGGTACTCGGAGCTGCCGGCATACGACTACGAGCTCGATGGGGCATACCCCGCTGTCGCCCAGGCGCTCAAGAACGACATCGCCGCCATCGACGCCGTACTCTTCGTCACCCCCGAGTACAACCGCTCGATCCCGGGTGCGTTGAAGAACGCAATCGACTGGGCGAGTCGCCCCTGGGGAACCAACTCCTTCAACGAAAAGCCTGCCGCGACGATCGGAACCTCCCCCGGCGGCCTGTCCTCGGCCGTGGGACAGCAACACCTGAAGAACATCCTCGACTTCCTCAACGCGCCGTCGATGGGGCAGCCGGAGGGCTACATCCAGTTCTCCGAGGGCCTGATCACCGACGATGGCGAAGTGACGAACGAAGGAACCGCCGAGTTCCTCACCAGCTTCATGGCGGCCTTCGCCGCACACATCGAGCGCAACCTGGGCGCGGCAGCCGCGTAGGCATACCCGGCGCAGCCTTCATCCGGACACCCCGGCAGCAGTGTGCTGCCGGGGTGTTCCGTGTTCCGAAGGCTGGCCCTCACGGCGGCGAAGTGGGACCATGATGGATGGACTACGACGCGAACGCGATTGAAATCCTCAATGAGGAGCAATGCTGGGAGCTGCTGCTCTCCGCCAGTCTGGGCCGGATCGCGGTGAGCGTCGGCGGGAGACCGGACATCTTCCCGGTGAACTTCGTCGCCGTCGATCGCCGGCTGGTCTTCCGCACCGCTGAGGGTACGAAGCTGCTTGAGCTCACGGTCAACAGCAACGTGGCCGTGGAGACCGACGGCGTGGGGCGCGACGAGGCGTGGAGCGTCGTGGCGAAAGGAACCGCACGCATCCTCGAGAAACGGTCGGAGATCGACGCCGCCGACGAGCTTCCGCTGCGCCCTTTGATCCCGACACTCAAGTACATCTACGTCGAGGTCACCCCCCAGGAGGTCAGCGGCCGGCGCTTCCCCCTCGGGCCGGAACCAAGCCGGTACTAGTCTTCGTCAGTGCTCAGTTGCGGTGCGGGTGCGGGCGCCGCCGAGTGTTCGATGAGTGCCAGGAGCGCCATGGCGTACGCGTCAGCAGGGTCATTCGCGCAGAAGTAGTCGTCGAGCCCGGCGATCTCCGCATCGACCCGGTAGCCGGCCCCTTCCCGCCAGAGCCCGCGGAACGTGCCGCGCAGCAGCTCGCGGAGCTGGTCCTCCCGGGGCAACCAGAGCGCATCCTCCAGGGCGAGGGAGTCGAGCGCCCATTCCGTGGTGCCATTGAAGCCGAGGATGGTGCCGGTGTCGAATTCGTGCGGCTCAATGGTCATGTCGCTGACCGTGAACAGGTCGCCCTCCAGGTCAGGGCGGTCGATTCGGAAGAAGTCACCCGAGACCGGCTTCCAGCGGAGGCCGGCGGTCTGCAGCGCACGAGCCAGTTCGGTGGAGATCATCACTCATTATCCCCACCTGCGGCCGTGATGGAACAGGGGCCGCGGGATTCGCGAGGTGACGCCACCGCGCACGACGGCGTGGCCAGGAACACGGGGAGCCGGTCCCGGGCCACGCCGCGGGTGGTGCGGGTGCGAGTCGCGCGTTAGCTCACGCCGAGCAGGTCGATCACGAAGATGAGCGTCTTGCCGGAAAGGCGGTGGCCGGACCCGGCCGGGCCGTACGCCTGGTGCGGCGGCACGACGAGCTTGCGGCGACCGCCGACCTTCATTCCGGGAATGCCGACCTGCCAGCCGGCGATCAGGGAGCCGAGCGGGAAGTTGATCGACTGGCCGCGGTTCCATGAGGAGTCGAATTCCTCGCCGGTGTCGTACTCGACCCCGAGGTAGTGCACGTCAACCGTCGCGCCCTTGGTTGCCTCAGCGCCGTCGCCCACGACGATGTCGGTGATTTCCAGGTCCTCGGGCGCGGGGCCCTCGGGAAAATCGAGTTCTGGCTTTGCATTCAGATCAGTCATCCCCCTATCCAACCGGAATAAGTGCTCGAGTGCACATTCAGGAATCCTCTTGCACTATCAGCGTCCGCGGTGCAGTCTTAATGACAGATGAACTCGTTGACCCGCGGAGAGTTGTAGACAGTGTCACACCACCGGGCAACGAGTTCTCCTTGTGTCCGGCGCCGGCATCCAGCGGATGTGCCGGTCAGCCGTGCCCGTTCAGCCCAGTACGGCGGCGCGGTCCGCGAGAACGCGTCCGAGCAGCGCCGATTCATCGGCGCGGCTGACCTGGCGCGCTGACCCGTTGACCAGGCGGTTCCGCGCGAAGGCGAGGCGGGTGGCATCCGTGATGAACCGGCGCATCGCCGCCCGTGTGGCTGGCGGCTGCTTGGCCGCCCACGCCCGCGCCTGACGCCGACCTGCCGGGGTGGCGAGCATGGCGACTTCGGCCGGTGTGAACCAGCCCGCTGCGGCATAGTCGCCGAGGCGCTGGCCGGTGACCCGCACTTCCTGGCGGCGGAGCAGGACCACCACCACGATCGCGGCGATGAACAGTGGCACCTGCACCAGCAGGTAGTAGGCGATCAGCGACGTGTCGGCGGCGAACAGCGTGAACGCCCCGTTCCACAGCGCGTGCAGCAGGACCGCGGGCACCAGGCCGGCCAGGTAGTAGCCGATCGCCCCGATCGGGCCGGTGCGCCCGGCGGCGAGTCCCAGGGCGAGGCCGGTGCAGGCCGTGAACATCACGTGGGCGAACGGCGAGAACAGGCCGCGGACCACGAATGTCAGTCCCAGCGAGCCGAAACCGCCCTCGGCCAGCGCCACCCCGAAGTACTGGATGTTCTCCGTGAACGCGAAGCCGGCCGCGATGGTGGCGGCGAACACGACTCCGTCGACCGGGCCGTCGAAATGCTTGCGCATGCCCCAGAACAACAGCAGGATGCCGAAGCCCTTCGCGCTCTCCTCGACGATCGGCGCCTGCACGACGGCGGCGAGGAAGTCATTCCTGCCTGCGCCATCCTGGCCGGGTGCGCCCCCGGTGGCGGCGAGAATAGCCAGTTGCACGCCCAGGTCGAAGAGCAGGGCGGTCACGATGGCGACGCCGGCACCCCAAAGGAACGCGAACCAGAGTGCGGGGCGCGGCTCCGGGTCCCACCGGTCGATCCAGCGCACCGCCCACAGCACGGCGGCCAACGGGATCAGGGCGAACGCGAGGCTCAACAGCAGGCCGCCGGTTCCGAGGAACGACGCCAGGTACACGAACACCACCAGCAGGGCGATACCCCCGATGAGGATCCCGGCGATCGCGAGCACGATCGGGCCGGCGCGGGACTGTCGCACCTCCCCGGTCCAGACCGGTTGTACCGGATGGGGCGCGGGGTGCAGATAGTGCCCGCCGTTGTCACTCATGCTCACAGGTTACCCACCCTCCCTCCCCCCTCCGCGAAAACGCACTTGTTGGGGTTATCCGAGCCTCATAAACCCAACAAGTGCGTTTTCGCGGAACGGGGGCAGGGGGAGGGGGGAGGGGGCAGGGGGCCGGGGCGCAGGGTCAGGAGGCGAACATGACGCCGGGGTTCAGGATGCCGTGGGGGTCGAAGACCGCCTTCAGCTGCCGTTGCAGGTCGAAGCTGGTCTCGCCGAGCTCCTCGGCCAGCCAGCGGCGCTTGAGCACGCCCACCCCGTGCTCGCCGGTGAGCGTGCCGCCGAGCGCGAGCGCGGCCCGGAACAGTTCGTCGGCGGCCACCCACACCGCCTCCGGCACGATCGGCGCGTCGACCGCGCGATCCGCGTCGACCGGGATCACGAAGTTGGGGTGCAGGTTGCCGTCGCCGGCGTGCGCGACGGTCGGGATCGGGATCCCGGTACGCACGCTGATCGCGGTGATCGCGTCGAACATCTCCGCCATCCGCGAGCGTGGCACCGAGACGTCCTCGATCAGCACCTCGCCGCGCGCCGCGAGCGCCGGGTGGAACGCCCGCCGGATCGCGAGCAGCCGCTCCCCCGACGCGGCATCCGCGGACACCTGCACGTCGCCGCCGGCGGCACGCAGCACAGCGACGGATGCCTCGGCCTCGGCGGCCGCGGCCGGCCCGTCGGTCTGCAGCAACAGGAATGACCCTCCCCGGAGAGGCAGGCCCGCTGTGCCCTCCGGGCCGAGGTAGTCGGCGATGATGGCCAGCGACGGTTCGTCGATCAGCTCCATCACCGCAGGACGGAGCTTCGCCGCGGTGATCGCGGCGGACGCGGCGGCAGCGGATGCGACATCCGCGAACACCGCGCCGATCGTGACCACGTCGCCCGGCGTGACGGCCCGGGCGCGCACGGTGGCCTCGACGATCACGCCGAGGGTTCCCTCCGACCCGGTGAGGAGCGCGGTGAGGTCGTAGCCGGTGACCCCTTTCACGGTCCGGTGGCCGGTCTCGAGCAGGCGGCCGTCGGCGAGCACGACTTTGAGCCCGAGCACCGCTTCACGGGTCACCCCATACTTCGCGCACAACAGCCCGCCGGCGTTGGTGGCGATGTTCCCGCCGACGGATGAGATGGCCTTGCTGGCCGGGTCTGGCGCGAACCACAGTCCATACGCGGCGAGCGCGTCGTTCAGATCCTGGTTGATGAGGCCGGGTTCGACGACGGCGAGTTCGTCCTCTGGCCGAATCTCGAGGATGCGGTTCATGCCGGCCAGGCTGAGCACGATCGTCCCCTCGCTTCCGCAGGCTCCCCCGGCGAGGCCGGTGCCGGCTCCCCGCGTGACCACCGGGGTGCGGGTGTCGCTCGCGATGCGAAGCGTCGCCTGCACCTGCTCGACCGTGGTGGCGTGCACGATCGCCAGCGGCATCCCGTCGGCGACCCAGCCCGACTTGTCGATTCGGCTTGCCGACAGCTCGGCCCGGTCGGTGCTGACCGCATCGCCGAGCTCATCCGTGAGGCGAGAGAGTGTGCTCATGGCGCTAGATGACACCCTGCGCCAGCATCGCGTCGGCAACGCGGGTGAATCCGGAGATGTTCGCACCCAGCACATAGTTCCCCGGCTCGCCGTACTCGTCCGCCGTCGTGGCGCAGGACTCGTGGATACCGACCATGATCTCGGCCAGCCGGGCCTCCGTGTGTTCGAAGCTCCACGAGTCGCGCGACGCGTTCTGCTGCATCTCCAGCGCCGACGTGGCGACGCCGCCGGCGTTGGCCGCCTTGCCCGGTGCGAACAGAACGGATGCCTCGGTGAAGACGCGAACCGCGTCCGGGGTGCACGGCATGTTCGCACCCTCGGCGACGGCGCGGACGCCGTTGGCGGCGAGGATGACGGCATCCGCTTCGTTCAACTCATTCTGCGTCGCGCACGGCAGCGCAACGTCGATGCGGGTTTCAGCGGCCAGCGACCAGATGTTGCCGCCGGCGCGGTACTCGGCGGAGCCGCCGCGCAATTCGGCGTACTCGGAGAGGCGTCCCCGGCGCACCTCCTTCACGTCCTGGAGCAGGGCGAGGTCGATTCCGTCCGGGTCGTAGACGACCCCGGACGAGTCGGAGCAGGCGACGACGGTTCCGCCGAGCTGGTGCACCTTCTCGATCGCGTAGATTGCGACGTTGCCGGAACCGGAGACCAACACCCGGGCCCCGTCGAAGCTTGCGTCGCGGGTGGCGAGCATCTGCTCGGTGAAGAACACGGCGCCGTAGCCGGTCGCCTCGGTGCGGGCGCGCGACCCGCCCCAGCCGACGCCCTTGCCGGTGAGCACGCCGGATTCGAACCGGTTGGTGATGCGCTTGTACTGGCCGAAGAGGTAGCCGATCTCGCGGCCGCCGACGCCCATATCGCCGGCAGGCACGTCGCGGTACTCGCCGATGTGGCGGTACAGCTCGGTCATGAACGACTGGCAGAAGCGCATCACCTCGCCCTCCGACTTGCCCTTGGGGTCGAAATCGCTGCCGCCCTTGCCGCCGCCGATCGGCATGCCCGTGAGCGCGTTCTTGAACGTCTGCTCGAAGCCGAGGAATTTCACGGTGCCGAGCGTCACCGACGGGTGGAAGCGCAGGCCGCCCTTGTACGGGCCGAGGGCGGAGTTGAACTCGACCCGGAAACCGCGGTTGATCTGCACCCGGTTGGCGTCGTCCATCCACGGCACCCGGAAGATGATCTGCCGCTCCGGTTCGCACAAACGGCGCAACACCGAACCCTCCGCGTACTGCGGGTGCCGGTCCACGACGCGGCCCAGCGATTCGAACACCTCACGGGCAGCCTGGTGGAATTCCGTCTCCCCCGCGTTCCGCTGCAGGATCTCATCGAAAATGGGCTGGATGGAGGCGTCAAGATCGGTCATGTATCGGCTCTTCCTCAAAAGTCATGAAGTTCCACCTTACAACTCCGGTGATGTCCGATTTCCGCTACCGGACTGCATCGGCTCGTGACAGGCTGAGGGGGTGACCTCCACACCCGCCCACACCGTGACCGCGCCGCCGCGCCGCGCGGATCTCTCCGACCCTGCCTTCGCCCAGCGCTACCTGGCGATGTCGTCCAGGGATGCCCGCTTCGACGGCCAGTTCATCACTGGTGTGCACTCCACCGGCATCTACTGCCGGCCGAGTTGCCCGGCGGCCACACCGAAGCCGGCGAACGTGTCGTTCTACCTCACCGCTGCCGCGGCGCATGAGGCCGGCCTGCGGGCCTGCAAGCGGTGCCTGCCCGACGCCGTTCCCGGGTCGCCGGAGTGGAACATCCGAGATGATCTCGCAGCCCGGGCGATGCGGCTGATCGGCGACGGGACGGTGGAGCGGGAGGGCGTCCCAGGGCTCGCGCGTCGCCTCGGTTACACGCCGCGCCATCTCACCCGCGTGCTGGTCTCCGAACTCGGCGCGGGCCCGCTCGCCCTGGCCAGGGCCCATCGGGCCCAGACGGCACGGATGCTGCTGGTCAACACGGAGCTGCCGGTTGCGGATGTGGCGTTCGCGGCGGGATTCGGCAGCGTGCGCCAGTTCAACGACACGATCGCCGCCGTGTACGAGCGCACTCCGTCCGAGCTGCGGCACACCGTCCGGCGCGCTCCCTCCCCTTCGCCCTCGCCCACCTCGCCCGCCCCCGCTTCCGATTCGTTGCACGAGTGCGGGCACATTGCCGGGTCGGCGAGCCGTGGGCGGCACTTTGCCCGCACGGGCGAACCGGAGGAACCGGGGTTGACCAGCATCAGCCTCCGGCTCCCGGCGCGCGCGCCGTTCGACGGCCGGGGCGTGCTCGGTTTCCTCGGCACCCGCGCACTCGCCGGGGTCGAGACCCGGGCGCCGGATTCCTACGCCAGAACCATCCGACTGCCGAACGGGTTCGCCACCGTCGATCTGCACCTGTCGGGAACGGATGCCGCCCCCACGATCACCTGCGACGCCCGCCTCAGCACTCTCGCCGACCTGGCGCCGCTGGTGAGCCGGGTGCGGCGGCTGCTCGACCTCGACGCCGACGCCCAGGCGATCGACTCGGCCCTCGCGTCGGACGCCGGCCTCGCGGCATCCGTCACGGCGACACCCGGGATCCGAGTGCCGGGGAGCATCGACCCGGAGGAGACGCTGTTCCGTGCACTGATCGGGCAGCAGGTCTCGGTGGCGGCGGCCCGCACGGCGCTCACCCGCCTCGCCGCCGCGTTCGGCGACGAATTACCCGGGGCGGCCGAATCGGACCCGCTTCGGCGGCTGTTCCCCACCGCGGAACGGATCGCCGCCCACGGACGGGACGTCTTGCGCGGACCGATGGCGCGGATCAACGCGATCATCGGGGTGGCCGAGGCGCTCGCCTCCGGCGAGCTGGTTCTCGATGTGGGCGAGACTCGCCATGAACTCGAGTCCCGGCTCACCGCCATGCCGGGCATTGGGCCCTGGACCGCCGGATACGTGGCGATGCGCGTGCTGGGAAGCCCGGACATCCTGCTCACCAGCGACCTGGCGCTGCGGCAAGGCGCAGGGCGCCTCGGGTTGCCGGCCGAGGCCAGGGCGCTCGCCGCGCGCGGCGCGGGGTGGGCGCCGTGGCGGAGTTACGCCGGCATGCACCTCTGGCGCGCGGCGGGCACACCCGTCGCTTTCCTCCAATCAGATGCCGCGCCCGTTGTCGTAGCCGCACAATAGAAAGGCCGGCGAGGCCGATAACCTAGACAGGTGAAGTTCGCGCACCTCAGAGTTGAAGGCCAATCCGTTCCCCGTCTCGCCATCACTCTCGGTGACGGCGCGTTGTTCCTCGACGAGGTGATGGACGATGCGCCGCGTGACCTGCAGGACCTGCTCGAAAAGGGCGAGGCCGAGTTCGACCGGGTGCGGGCCCTCAGCCAGAACGCGGTGTCCGGCGGGGCAAGCCTCACGCCGATCGACCAGCTCCGGCACTCGTCGGCCGTGCTCCGGCCGCCGCAGGTCATCGCGATCGGCGCCAACTACGCCGCTCACTCCTCTGAGCTGAAGCTTCGCTCCGAAACGGCCGCGACGATCTTCTCTCTCTGGCCGAATTCGCTCACCGGCCACGGCTCGACCGTGACCTGGCCGAGCGACCTCAGCCAGGAGGTCGACTACGAGGCCGAACTCGGCGTCATCATCGGTCGCCCGGCCCGGAACGTGTCGGTGCACGACGCCCTGGACTACGTCTTCGGCTACACCGTGGTGAACGACATCACCGCCCGCAACCTGCAGTTCTCCGAGGCGCAGTGGTCGCGGTGCAAATCGTTCGACGGTTTCACCCCCACCGGCCCGGTGGTCGTCACCGCCGACGAGATCGGCGACCCGCAGGACGTCTGGCTGACCACCCACGTCGACGGCCGGCTGTTGCAGGACGCGTCCAGCGGCGACATGGTGCGCACGGTTGCGGAGATCATTTCCTACCTGTCGAAGACGTCGACGCTGTTCCCCGGCACCCTGATTTCAACCGGCAGCCCGGGTGGTGCCGGCTACAGCCGCAAACCGCCGGTGTTCCTGCGCGACGGTGCGACGGTGACCGTCTCGATCGACAAGATCGGCATGCTCACCAACCACTGCCGGGAGATCTGAGCCGCAGCCCTCACGCGGGCGTAGTATCACCCCGACAGAGCGGCGAGGAGGTAGCGCCCCGGTGACCTCGATATCGGTGGTGATTCCCTCCTACAACGACGCGGTGATGCTCGAGGCCGCGCTCACCGCACTCGCCGGGCAGCTGCGCCCCGCCGACGAGATCATCGTCGTCGACAACGCGTCGACGGATGCCACGGCATCCGTCGCCCACGCCGCCGGCGCCCGTGTGGTCTCGGAGCCGGTCCGCGGCATCTGGCCGGCCGCTGCCGCGGGATACGACGCGGCGTCCTGCGACATCATCGCCCGGCTCGACGCGGACTCCGTGCCCCCGACAGACTGGGTGGCGCACCTCGACGCCGCGTTCACCGTCTCGCCCGGCCTCGACGCGATCACCGGCCCGGGGGCCTTCTACGATGCCGGCCCGCTCACCTCGGTGCTCGGTGAGACGCTCTACATCCGCGGCTACTTCTGGGCGATCGGGCTGTGGCTGGCGCACCCGCCGCTGTTCGGTTCGAACTTCGCGATGCGCCGCACGCTGTGGCAGGAGGTGGCCGGGCGGGTGCACCGGACACGTGACGACGTGCACGACGACCTCGACCTCAGCTTCCACCTTCCACCCTGCGCCGTCGTCGCCTACGAGCCCACACTGCGGGTGGGGATCTCGGCGCGACCGTTCGACAGCTGGGCGGGGTTCGCCCGCCGGCTGCGCTGGGCGTGGCGCACCCTGGCGCTGCATCTGCCGGAGTTCAGCCCCTGGCGGATGCGTGCCGAGGCGCGGGCGAGCCGAGCGGATGCCGCGGTGGGCGCGGACAGTCCCCCCGGTTCGGCCGCCTGAGCAAAACCGAGTCCGCGGTGGTACGCCGCAGGCACGGCCGCGGTCACGGCGCGCGGTCGTACAACGCCAGGAGGTCCCTGGCGAGCTGGTGCGGGGTGGTTTCGCACGGGCTGTGCCCGGTGCGGTAGATGCACAATCGGGCACCGATACTCGCCGCGAACTCATGGTGCAGGCCGGAGGGCCAGAGGTCCCGGTGGCCGACGGCGACGAGCAGGGGGATGCAGCCGGCTGCGAGCACACCACGCAGGTCCGGCGTGTGCCGCATCAATCGCACGATGTCGTCGATGCTCTGCCGGCTGGTGTGCTCGAAGCGCATCCGCACGAGGTCGAGCCGCCCGGGCGGCACATGGTTCTGGTTCGTGACGATGCCCCAGATCAGCAGGTTCCCGATCGTGTGCTCCGGGATGACGTAGCTAAGCGGTCCGATCCAGCGCACACCGCGGAACGTCTGCCCGGGCTGCGGCGGCACCCCGAGGAACGCGAGCGTGGCGAAGAGGTCGGGGCACCGGGCATACGCGATCTGTGCGACGATGCCGGCGAAGGAGTAGCCCAGCACGTGCGCCGGCCGGCTGCCGGCTTCGAGGAACGCGATGAGGTCGCCGACGAACAGATCGTAGCTGTACCGCTCCCCCTCCGGCGGTCCGGCGGCGGCCGATCGGTACTGGCCGGCCAGGTCGTAGCTCTCCACGTAGTATCCCGCGGCCACGAGGAGCGGCGCGAGGAGCAGGAAGTCTTCCGCGGACCCGGTCGCGCCCGGAACCAGCACCACCCGCGGCCTGGCCGGGTCGCCGAGCGACGTCACCGCCAGGGAGCCGCTGGGCGCCGGGAAGCGCCACAGACGGGCGCCGTCGGGCACCACCGTCCAGTCACGGTCGGCTATCGCTGCGTCGAGCAGCGCGAGTTCCTCGTCGACGACGACTTCCCCGCGACGGGATCGGCGCACCCAGATGGACACAGGGTCAGGCTATCGCTCACCCGCCTCCGACGCTCGCTCCCTGCAGCGCGGGGCGCTACTCGATGATCGGGGTGGCCGCGGTGGCCGTGGCGGAATTGGGCTCCATGCCCGACAGCCGTCCGGGCTCCAGTTCGCGCATGACATCCTCGCGGGTCATCAGTTTCGACTCCACGACCAGGTCGGCGACGTTCCGGCCCGTCAACAGGGCGGTCTTGGCCAGCGCAGCGGCCGCGGAGTAGCCGATGTGCGGGATCAGCGCCGTGATCACTCCGACACTGGAGCCGACCATCGCACCGAGACGGTCCTCGTTGGCGGTAATGCCGTCGATGCAGTTGACCCGGAGGGTCCACATCGCCTGGGTCATCCAGGCCAGGCTCTGCAGGAGCGAATGGGCGATCACCGGTTCGAACGCGTTCAACTGCAGCTGCCCGCCCTCGGCGGCCATGGTCACGGTGACGTCGGACCCGGCGACCGCGAAGGCAACCTGGTTCACGACCTCGGGGATCACCGGGTTGACCTTCCCCGGCATGATGCTCGAACCGGCCTGCTTCGGTGGCAGGTTGATCTCGCCCAATCCGGCCTGCGGCCCTGAGGAGAGCAGTCGCAGGTCGTTGCAGATCTTCGACAGCTTGATCGCGCTGCGCTTGAGGTTCGCGCTGAACGACATGAACCCGCCCGCGTCGCTGGTGGACTCGATCAGGTCCGGCGCGGTCTCCAGCTTGAGGCCGGTGATCACATTGAGGTGACGGATGGCGGCGGCCGCGTAACCGGGGTCCGCGGTGATGCCGGTTCCGATCGCGGTGGCGCCGAGGTTGATTTCGGCGAGCAGCCAGACGGTCTCGGTGAGGCGGTCGTAGTCCTCGCCCAGGGTGGTCGCGAAGCCGTGGAACTCCTGGCCGAGCGTCATCGGAACCGCATCCTGCATCTGGGTGCGGCCGACCTTCAGCACCTGCCGGAACTCGACCCCCTTGGCGGAGAACGAGCCCTGCAGCGCCTTGAGCTCGCGCAGCAGGTGTTTGAGCGAGAACGTGAGGGCGATCTTGATCGCCGTCGGGTAGGTGTCGTTCGTCGACTGGCTCCGGTTGACGTGGTCGATCGGGCTCAGGATGTCGTAACGGCCCTTGGCGTAACCGGCGCGCTCGAGGGCGAGGTTGCAGATGACCTCGTTGGCGTTCATGTTGGTCGATGTGCCGGCGCCGCCCTGGATGACGCCGACGACGAACTGGTCGTGGTACTTGCCGTCGATGATCTCCTGGCAGGCGTCGTCGATCCAGCCGGCCTTCTCCGGAGACAGGGCGCCGATTTCCTTGTTCGCGCGCGCGCAGGCCTGTTTCACGGAGGCGAGGGCGACGATGAAGTCGGGGTAGACCGAGATCGGACGCTTGGCGATCGGGAAGTTGTCCATCGCACGCCGGGTGTGCACGCCCCAGTAGGCGTCTTCGGGGACCTCGAGCGGGCCGAGGGAGTCGCTTTCAATGCGGAATCCGGGAGTGGCCGTGATGGGTTCCTCCTGGTTCAGCGAGTCGGTGGACTCGATGGGGGCAGACGGGGTTTCGGACACGCTTGTGGACACGCTGGCTCCATTGCCTGGGGGATGAGCTTGTGGCTCCTAACCGTTCCACTCTATCCCGAGGCGCACGCACGAAAGCGGGGCCCGGCGCGCGGAATGTCCCTCTGACCAGCCTGAGACGCAAGAAACCACAGCAGAAACAGCGAAAACGCCCCTCCCGGTGCGGGAGGGGCGTTTCGCGTGCTGCGCTAGAAGGCCATGGCGGGGAGGAAGGGCAGCGCAGCCAGGCCGGCGATCAACGCGATCGCCACGACGATGAGCGACCCGGCAAGCATCACCGCGTTGATCACGACGCCCCAGATCGCCATGGTGCGGCTCTGCGGTTCACGGCTGAGCGCCATGATTCCGGTGACGAGTCCCGCGATCGGGGCGAGGAACGTCCAGCCGGCGAAGATCGACGCGAGGCCCAGCACGAGGCTGGTGATGCTGAGCGGGCTGCTCGGCGCGGCGACGACGGCAGTCGGTGCCGCCGCCGGGGCGAAAGCGGGAGCGGGCGCCTGGAACGGGGCGGTGGTTGACATGATGCTGGTCTCCTGTGGTAGTTGCTGTCGGCCACGTCTGCGGCCATCAACAACGTTACGGAAGCGCCCCGGCGCCGCCCATGGGGTTATCCCCCGAACCTGACCGGGTACTACCCCGCGAGCAGTTGCTCGATCGGGCCGCGCACGAAGTAGACCAGGAAGCCGGCCGCGACGATCCACAGCAGCGGGCTGATGCCCTTCGCCTTGCCCGAGAGCGACCGGATGAGCACCCAGCTGACGAACCCGGCGCCAATGCCGTTGGCGATGGAGTAGGTCAGCGGCATGATGATGATGGTCAGGAACACCGGCAGCACCATCGAGAATTCGGCGAAGTCGATGTGCCGGATCTGCGACACCATCAGCGCACCGACGATGACCAGGGCTGCGCCTGCGACCTCGAGCGGCACGATCTGGGTGATCGGCGTGAAGAACATCGCCGCGAGGAACAGCACGCCGGTGATCACGTTGGCAAACCCGGTGCGCGCGCCCTCAGCGATGCCGGCTCCGGACTCGACGAACACCGTGTTGGATGAAGCGGATGCCGCGCCGCCGGCGACAGCGCCCACACCTTCCACGATCAGTGCCGATTTCAGTCGCGGGAAGTTGCCCTTCGCGTCAGAGAGGCCGGCCTCGTTGGCCAGGCCGGTCATCGTGCCCATGGCGTCGAAGAAATTTGTGAACACCAGCGTGAACACGAGCATGATCGCCGCGAGGGCGCCGATCCGGTCGAAGGCGCCGAAGCTCACCTGGCCGATGAGGCCGAAGTCGGGGGCTGCGACGATGGTCGAGGGCAGGACCGGGGCGTTCAGGTTCCAGCCCGCCGGGTTGGTGCCGAGCGACGGGCCGACCTTGAAGATCGCCTCGAGGATGACGGCGATGATCGTGGTGGCAACGATGCCGATGAGGATCGCCGCCTTCACCTTGCGCGCCATCAGGATTCCGATGAGGATCAGCCCGATCACGAAGACCGTGGTCGGAAGGGTGACCACCGAGCCGTGGTCGCCGAGCTGCACGGGCGGGGAAGCCGTGCCGCTGGAGCGGACGAAGCCTGAATCCACCAGTCCGATAAAGGCGATGAACATGCCGATGCCGACGGTGATGGCGATCTTCAGCTGCTGTGGAACGGCGTCGAAGATCATTGCCCGAAGGCCGGTCGACGACAGCAGCACGATGATGAGGCCGTTGATCAGCACCAGGCCCATCGCCTCCGCCCAGGTGACCTGGCCGACAACGCTGGCAGCGAGGAACGAGTTGATTCCGAGGCCGGCCGCGAAGCCGAACGGGAGGCGGGCGACGACGCCGAACAGGATCGTCATCACACCGGCGGTCAACGCGGTGACAGCGGCAACCTGGGCGTTGGGGAGCCAACCGCCCGCAACGTCGACGGCGGCCTGGTCGGCGCTGAACCCGCCGAGGATCAACGGGTTGAGAATGACGATGTAGGCCATGGTGACGAACGTCACCACGCCGCCGCGGGTCTCACGAGCCCAGGTGGATCCCCGGCTGGTGATTTCGAAGAACCGGTCGAGCCGGCCTTTCATTCCCGGCTGCGGTGACGGTGTGGACGTGTGCGTCTCAGTGGTGGAAATGATGTTCTCCCGGTGGATGACTCGGCTGATTCTCAGGCAATAAGTCTATGCGCCGCGGGCCATGCTCCCTTCCGGGCCAGGCTCGACAGCTCAGAGGTGCGGAACGAAGTCAGTCCAGGCCCGGCGGCGGTCGCCGCGCGGGTCGAGTTGGATGCGGTCGGTCTCATCGATGATGAGCGTCGCCCGCTCGGTCTCGTCGTAACGCGGCCACGCGGCATCCGGGATTCCGGTGGTGGCGAAGTTCAGCCACCACAGCTGCATCCTGGCGCCGACGGACCTGAACATGCGCCGGCCACCGAGCACCGTCATGCCTCGCCCCAGCACGCCGTTCAACCTGCCGAAAAGCGGGTACATCTCCAGCCCGTGGGTGGCGTCGAGGCCCATCCATCGCACCAGCCGGGGCGCAGCGTCGAACCTGTAGAACCACACCGGCGCGTAGCGCGAGTGCCGTTCCCCGACCTTCACACTGGGGTACCAGAAGGAGTAGTCACCGCCGAGGTCGAGTGCGGCCGGGCGCAGCGGGAATCCAGGGTATTGCGCCTTGATCGCCCTGCGCGCCTTCTTCTTCGTCTTCCGGAAGATGGCCTTCGCCCGGAACGGGGTCGAAGCGAGGATGTCGATCCGCCCGTTGAAAAGCGACCCTTCCCGCGCGTTGGTCCCGATGATCAGGGGCACCGGGTGGGCGCGCCCGTCTCGGAATGCGTCCAGTGGCCGTTCCGGCAGGAAATCGCCGTCGATGACCGGGCAGAGCGGGATGGTGCCGGGGACGTGGTCGGGGGCCTGACGGGTGAGCACGGCGGTCGCCAGCGCGAGCAGGTCGGGAGTTGTGGTGGTGAGCAGCTCCACTGTCTCGGCGACCCCAGGATCGGCCGCGCCCGTGCCCGCGAGGGGGCCTTCGCCGGAGAGCCCCCGGAGGATGTCGACGAACTCCCCGGCCCACTCCGCCGTGAGAAGCGGCGGGTACACCGCATTCGCCGGAGCGCTCTGGGCGATCGCCCGCTGGAACAGGCCCGCAGCCGCGGGCACGGTCATCACAGTGGTGACAGCGTTGCCGCCGGCGGACTCACCGAACACGGTGACGGCATCCGGATCGCCGCCGAAGGCGCGGATGTTCTCGTGCACCCAGCGCAGGGCGGCAACCTGGTCGCGGAGGCCCAGGTTGCTGTCGAACCGGCGTTCCGGCGTGGAGTACCGGGTGAAATCGAGGTATCCGAGCGCGCCCAGCCGGTAATTGAGGCTGACGTAGATGACGCCGCCGGCCCTGACCAGGACCTCGCCCTGCCGGGGCACTTCACGGGAGGACCCCACGCTGTAGGCACCGCCGTGGATGAACACCATCACCGGGCGAAGGACGCCCGGTGTGCTCGGCGCGTCCGGCGCGATGACGTTCAGGTTGAGGCAGTCTTCGCCCTGCGGAATCCGCGGGTGCGCTCCGATGAACTGGCCCTTGTGCAATTGCGTGGCCACCAGCCCGAACTCGTGGGCGGGACGCACGCCCTTCCACGGCTCAGGTGGCTGCGGGGCGAGGAACCGCAGCGGGCCGACCGGGGCAGCCGCGTACGGGATCCCCCGCCAGGCACGCACGCCGCGCTCCGCGATCCCGCGCACGAGTCCATCGCCGACCCGAATATCGAGCGGGTCCGGGCGCCCGGTGCGTGTTGTGAGACGACTCACGTCGAGATCCTAATTCTTCACTACGATCGGCAGGGGCCACATTCGTGAACTGAACGTTCCGCGCTGCCCTATTCAACACCCAAACCAACGACTGGAACGAGGAACTATGGCGCTGCCCTGGACATTGCACGGCGACGGGAAGTCGGTCGGGGCGCTCGAAGTGGTCGGTCCGGCGGAACGCCTGACCTGGCCGCGCACCATCGGGATCGGTGCCCAGCACGTGGTCGCAATGTTCGGCGCCACCTTCCTGGTGCCGCTGCTCACCGACTTCCCGCCGTCCACCACGCTGCTGTTCTCCGGCATCGGAACGCTCCTCTTCCTGCTCGTCACGAAGAACCGGCTGCCCAGCTACCTCGGTTCCTCGTTCGCGTTCATCGCGCCGATCACCGCGGCGACGGCGACAGCCGGCATGGGGAGCGCCCTGTTCGGCATCCTCGCCGTGGGCTTCCTCCTGGCCATCGTGGGTGTGATCGTGCAGCTCACCGGTACCGCGTGGATCAATGTCCTGATGCCGCCGGTGGTCTCCGGAGCGATCGTCGCCCTGATCGGGTTCAACCTGGCTCCGGTCGCCAAGAGCAACTTCATGCTCGCGCCGCTGACCGCGACAATCACCCTGGCCGCCGTCATCCTCTGTACCGTCCTGTTCCGCGGCATCCTCGGCCGGTTGTCGATCTTCCTCGGCGTGGTCGTCGGATACGTCGCCGCGGTGTTGGGGGGCGAGGTGGACTTCAGCAAGGTCGCCGACGCCGCCTGGGTGGGCCTGCCTGACTTCACCGCCCCGGCGAACCCGTTCCAGGACGCCGCGGTATGGGGCGTATTGCCGGCATTCCTTCCGGTGGTGCTGGTGCTCATCGCCGAGAACGTCGGCCACATCAAAGGCGTGGCGCAGATGGTCGAGGACCCCGCCATCAACCGCCTGACCGGTCGGGCACTCCTCGCCGACGGCCTTGCCACCATGCTCGCCGGTGTCGGCGGCGGTTCGGGAACAACCACCTACGGGGAGAACATCGGCGTGATGGCGGCGACCCGCATCTACTCGACCGCCGCCTACTGGGTGGCCGGCTGCGTCGCCGTGCTGCTCGGCCTCTCCCCCAAGATCGGCGCGGTCATCAACACCATTCCGGCCGGCGTGCTCGGCGGCGTCACGACGGCGCTGTACGGCCTGATCGGCATCATCGGCGTGAAGATCTGGCTCGACAACAAGGTGGACTTCAGCAAGCCGGTGAATCAGTTCACTGCTGCGACCGCGCTGATCATCGGCATCGCCGACTTCACCTGGAATGCCGGAACACTGAGCTTCAACGGCATCGCCCTCGGCACCATCGCCGCGATCGTGATCTACCACGTGATGGCGTGGGTGGGCCGGGTGCGCGGCACCGCGTAGCGGTACGGCATGCTGCCGGCGCATCCGTCGCGATCGCCGGCAGCGGCCCCCGCGGATCCTTTGCCGGCCGCTGCTCTAGCCGCGGTGCAGCGCTGGAACGATCAGGTACACGCCGTACAACACCGCAACGCCGCAGAGCACGAAACAGGCGTATGCGGCGACCAGCGACATCCGCTTCTGGGCGGGGCTGAGCGGGTTCGCCTTCGCGGCCTTGCGCGCTCGCTTGGCCTCTTTCGCGGCACGCGCCGGGGTGACGACCGTGATGGCGCCGGTGAATTCCAGCGGTTCCCCGACCGGCGGTTTGCCGGCCGTGGTCAGGAGTCTCAGGCCCAGCGAGTAGAGGCTGACGATGACGGACGCCGCGAGCACCGAGACGCCCGCAACCACCAGGAATGCTGCCCAATCGATCACAGTGCCACCTTCTTCCGGTCCTGCCGCGGCGGTTTCCTGGGGGTCTTGCGGATCTTCACCACGCGGCCGGCGTCGTCGATCTCGTTGATGCCGGCGGTGTGCACGACGGTTTCGCGCCGCGACCAGAGGTAGATCCCGCCGATGACGATGGCGCCGATGACGGCGTCGAGTACGATCCCGATGGTGCCGAGCTGCGCCAGGCCGGCGGCGAACGCCCCCATGATGCCCGCTGCCGGCAACGTGAGCACCCAGCCGAGTGCGATCCGCCCGGCTGTTCCCCAGCGCACCGTCGCGCCCCGACGGCCGAGCCCGGAGCCGATGACCGAGCCTGACGCGACCTGGGTGGTGGAGAGGGCGAAGCCGAGGTGGCTCGAGGCGAGGATCGCGGCGGCGGTGCTGGTCTCCGCGGCGAAGCCCTGGGCCGGCTTGACCTCGGTGAGGCCGCGGCCCATGGTCTGGATGATGCGCCAGCCGCCCGTGTATGTGCCGACCGCGATGGCGAGCGCGCAGGCCGCGATCACCCAGAACTCCGGTCCGGTGCCGACGGCCTGGGCGCCGCTGGCGATGAGGGTGAGGGTGATAACACCCATGGTCTTCTGGGCGTCGTTGGTGCCGTGGGCGAGGGCCACCAGCGACGAGGAGAAGATCTGGGCGTAGCGGAATCCGCCGCGGCCGTCCGGTTTGCCGATGTCACGCCGGGTGATCGCGTAGGCGAGCTTGGTCGCGATGAAGGCGACGACTCCTGCGATCAGGGGGGCCATCAGCGCCGGCAGGATTACCTTGGACACCACGACGCCGAAGTCCACCGATTGGAACCCGACGCCGATGATGGCCGCCCCGATCAGCCCGCCGAAGAGGGCGTGGCTGGAGCTGGAGGGGAGCCCGCGCAGCCAGGTGATCAGGTTCCAGACGATCGCGCCGATCAGGCCGGCGAAGATCAGCTCCGGGGTGATCTGGATGCCGCCCTCGCCCTCCCTGATGATGCCGCCGGACACGGTTCTGGCCACCTCGGTGGACAGGAAGGCGCCAACCAGGTTGAGCACGGCGGCCACAGCCACAGCCACCTTCGGACGCATCGCGCCGGTCGCGATGGGGGTGGCCATCGCATTCGCCGTGTCGTGGAATCCGTTGGTGAAGTCGAAGATGAGTGCCAGTGCGATGACCAGCACGACGATGAGGGTGAAATCCACCGGCGTCTTTCTCTGCGTTATGAACACGGCGAGCCGGGTGTTCAGGCGATTCTGGTGAGCCGTAAATCGGACCCGATTGATAGTGACACTCTGAGCGGGTCAGGTCAACTCAGCCCACCGGGGACAGGGGCAGGTTCAGCCGCGCGCGACGACCGTGGCCAGGTCCTCCCCGAACGTGAAAGTGGCCCGAACGGGCACGCCGGTCAGGACGCCGGGCAGCCAGTGCCTGGCATCGTCCCACATCTCGTCCACCGGCAGCGTGTCCACGTCGAACCACTCCGGGTTCAGCTCATCCGACTCCCGGGGCGTGCCGGTCCACTCGGTGCAGACGAACACGCTGGACTCCTGGCTCCACGCCTCCCGGTGCGGAAACAGGTAGGTGAGGAGACCCAGTGAGGTGAGGGCGGATGCCTGGACGACGAGGCCCGACTCTTCCTCGATCTCCCGCACCGCGGCATCCGCTGCGCTCTCCCCCGGTTCCAGCTTGCCGCCGAGGCCGACGATGTTCCCCGCGCCGAGGCCCTTCTTCTTCCGGCCGAGCAGCACCTGTCTGCGGCCGTGCGGGCCACGCCGGACGAGGTAGCAGACGCACACCTGTGGCAGGTTCATGCAGCCCATCGTAACCATCCTGCGGGCGCGCACAGGTGGCTCGGTTAGGCTGCGGAGATGGACTTTCTGCCCGATTCCGGAACCATCACCATGTTCACCACCAGCTGGTGCGGCTACTGCTCGCGCCTGAAGACGCAGCTCGACAAGAGCGGCGTCGGCTATCGCGAGGTGAACATCGAGGAGGTCGACGGCACCGCGCAGCTGGTGATGAGCCTGAACAACGGCAACCAGACCGTGCCCACCGTGCTGTTCCCGGACGGCTCGGCGGCGACCAACCCGTCGCTCGCCCAGGTGCAGGCCAAACTGGCCTAAGCGGGCAGGTCGCCGTCACCCTCACGGGCGTCGCGGTTCTCCGCCGTCCGCTGCGAGTCGATCGACGGCAGGTTGCGCACGAGATCGTCGATCTCAGCGGCATCCGCTGGCAGTCCGGCTTCGCCCAGGCGCTGCGTGAGCATCGCGACCACGTCGGTGTGCGACTGCCCGATGGTGTCGGCCGCGACCTGGATGAGGATCCCCTGCTTCTTCTGGTCGAACGACCCGTCGAAGCTGCCGTGCTCGATCGGTGCGTCCTGCGTTCCGTTTCCCATGCGCCCATGCTGCCACCAGTTCCGCGAACCCGCACTTGTTGGGGTTATGAGGCCCTGATAAACCCAACTACTGCGGTTTCGCGGAGGTGAAGACGGGGGTTAGCCGAAGAGGACGGCGGCCTCGTCGTAACGGGCCTGGGGAACCGTCTTCAGGCCGCCGGTCGCGTCCGCGATGCTCACGATGTTGATGTCGGTGCCAGAGAGCGACACCATCGAGCCCCACTGCCCGGCGTAGATGGCGTCGATCGCCGCCATGCCGAGGCGGGTGGCCAGCACCCGGTCGTACGCCGACGGCGCCCCGCCGCGCTGGGTGTGGCCGAGCACCGTGGCGCGCGACTCGATGCCGGTGCGTGACTCGATCTCCGGCGCGATGAGCTCGGCGATGCCACCGAGACGCGGCCGGTTGAACGCGTCGAGTCCCTTGTGCGAGTGCGCTTCCTCCATGCCGGCGAGCAGGAACCCCTCCGACACGACGACGAGCGGGGCACGGCCGCGATCGCGCACGTGCTCCACCCAGGCACAGATCTGCTCGATGGACTTGGGCTGCTCGGGGATAAGGATGGCATGCGCGCCTCCGGCCATGCCGGAGTGCAGCGCGATCCAGCCGACGTGGCGGCCCATCACCTCGACCACCATGCAGCGGCCGTGCGACTCGGCCGTGGTGCGCAGGCGGTCGATGGCCTCGGTGGCGATCTCGACGGCGGTGTCGAAGCCGAACGAATAGTCTGTGGCGGCCAGGTCGTTGTCGATGGTCTTGGGCACGCCCACGATCTTCAGCCCGGCATCCGTCAAGCGCCGGGCCGCGGTCAAGGTGCCCTCGCCGCCGATCGCGATGACCGCGTCGATGCCCTCCGCGTCGAGGGTGCGCTGGATGTTCTCCGGCCCGCCGTTCTCGCCCTCGAACGGGTTGGTGCGGGAGCTGCCGAGGATTGTGCCGCCCTGCTTGGAGAGGCCGCGCACGCTGTGCCGGTCGAGCTTGAGGAAGTCGCCCTCGACCAGCCCCTTCCAGCCGTTGTGGACCCCCACGAATTCGGCGTCGTGTGCGAGCACGCCCTTGAGCACGGCGCCGCGGATGACCGCGTTGAGGCCGGGGCAGTCGCCACCGCTGGTGAGGATACCGATTTTCATCTCGTGAAGCTCCTTCATGCGAACAGAATCATGTCGGCTCCATCACCGTCTACACATCATGGTGCGCCGGGTGGCCAGACTCAAATTCGTTCAGCGGATGCCGCGTGGCGGCTTCGCCTACAACTTCCCGTCCAGCGCCTGGGTGAGCAGGAAGATGAGGGCGCTCGCCTGCACCGAATCGGCGGAGCCGACTTCTTCTTCCGACCCGTCCAGCGCCCGGGCGGCCAGCCCCTGCTTGCTGCCGATCAGTTCGGCGATGCGGGCGTCGATGGTGTGGGCGGCGATGATCCGCCAGGCGGTCACCGGTTCATCCTGCCCGATCCGGTGTACCCGGTCGATGGCCTGCGTCTGCTCGGCGGCGGTCCAGCTCAGCTCGGCGAGCACCACGTTCGAGGATGCCTGCAGGTTGACGCCGACGCCCGCCGCGGTGAGCGAGCAGACCGCAACGGCAACCTCCGGGTCGTTGTTGAACGCGTCGATGGCGGCCTGGCGTTCGAGCGCCGACTGGTCGCCGCGGAGCGACACGGTGCGGAGGTCGCGCTTGGCGAACGTCTCCTCTGCGATGTCCATGACGTCGATGTGCTTGGCGAAGAAGACGACCTTGCCCACCGACCTGGCCAACTGGGCGGCGTAGTCGGCGGCGAGGCCGGCCTTGGCCTGGCCGATCTTCCGCACCATGGTGAACACGTTCTCCCCCGTGGTGACGCCCTTGGACTCTTCGAGTTCGGCGTGGGCGACGGCGCGGACGAAGGCGGAGCGCTGGTCTTCGTCCGGCACCATCCGCTTCGACCCGGTGGACCGGGCGGTGACCAGCGCCTGGTAGCGGGTGACCAGCCGGGCCGCGAGTTCGCGCTCGGCCTGGCGGATGGACCGGCCCAGGTCGTCGTCGAGTTCAACCGGCAGGTCGGCGATGCGCTTGGCGGGAAGGTCGGCGGCCACGTCGACCTTCCGTCGGCGCACGATCCCCATATCGATGACGGATGCGCGCGCCTCGGCATAGAAGCCGTGTTCGGCCGGGGTCAGCCCGGTCTCCTCCAGCTTCGCCATCAGCTTGGCGGTCGGCTTGTCGCCGTCGATCCAGCCGAGGAACTGCCAGATCGCCCGGAAGTCGTCCACGTCGTTGATCAACGGCGTTCCGGTCAGGGCCATCAGCAGCGGATTGCCGCCCGGGGTGCGCTTCCGGATCTGCTCGGCCAGGGCCAGCACGTGCTTGGAACGCTGGGACTGCTGGTTCTTGATGAAGTGCGCCTCATCGACGACCATGCCCTTGAACCCGAGGGTGCCGAGCCAGGCCAGGTGCCGGTCGAGCACGTCGTAGTTCACGATCACCACATCGGCGAAGGCGTCCAGGCTGTCACCGTCGCCGTGGATGACGGTGGCCCTGCGGTGCGGGGTCCACAATTCGACCTCGCGTGCCCAGTTCATCTTCACCACGTTGGGCACCACGGCCAGCAGCGGGTAGGCGCCGGCGACGGATGCCGCGAGCAGGCTCTGCGCGGTCTTGCCCAGTCCCGGTTCGTCGGCGAGCAGGTAGCTGCGGTGGCCGAGCCTCGCGCTCTCGATGAAGCGGGCCTGGTGGCGCATCAGTTCCATGCCCCGCGGGGCGAGGCGGTCGATCGGTGGCGCTTCGGGCAGGTCCATGCTGGCGGCCTGTCCTCCCGACCCGTACTCGAAGGATTTGAACAGCGGCCCGAGGAGCTCCCAGTTGGCGAGGCGGCGCACGGGGACGACCGGTTGCGGCTGCAGTGCGCTGAAGTCGGGGGCCAGGAACGGGTTCGCCAGCTGCCTGGCCTTCACCGACTGCGGGATCACCTGGTTCTCGGGGAGAAGCGGCTTGGCTTCTGGCTCACGGGTGATGATGAGTTCGTCCGGGCTGAGTTCGGCGCCGGACTCGAGCAGCCAGTCCCGGCGGAAGCGCTGCGCGACGGTGGAGACTGACGCATCAGGCTCGAGCAGGGTGATCAGGCTGGTGTCGCGCGCCGCAGTCTTCGCAAGGATCTGGGCGATGCCATCGAGACGCTTCAGCAGTTCCGGACGGTCGGCGTCCGCCACCTCGGGGCTGGTCTTGACCCTGGCGCGTTCTTCGCGCATCAGCAGTGCGATGACCTGGAACTTGGTGCGGTTGGTGGGACCGAGCTTCCCCTTGCCCTGGGCCTTCGCCTCCACCTCGCGCACCTTGCGGGCAAGGATCGGGATGATGGGCGCGTCGTCATCGTGCGAGCGGGTTCGGGTACGGTTTCGGCCGCCACTGCTGGTGCCGGTGCTCGCACGTCCGCTGAAACCTGACTGCTGGCGGGAGTAAGCCATTGTTCTCACTTCACGAAAGGAGCAGCATCCGTAGACGACTGCTCGTCGATACGCCGAAACCCTGAATCGAGCAGCATGTCGACTGCGTCACGCGATCGGGAGCGTTGCGGCTCACGAGCGTTGTCACGCAGCCACACGGTCGAGACGGTGACCGGGTTCTCCGGGCGTGTACGCAAGTCTACGCCCGGCGAACACCGCTCTCACGCGTCATTCGGCCTTCACGGGCACTTTGGTTCGGATTCCCACCACGATGAAGGCGAGCGCCGCGATGAATTGCGCAGAGACCCAGCCCTGGCCGTGCAGGTCGATCACGAACACCGGGTTCCAGATCACCGCGATCGGCACCAGCACGACCAGCCACCACCACGCCTTCGCCTGGACGACGAAGATGCAGATGATGATGGCGAGGATGCTGACCACATAGCGGATGATGATGAAGCTGTCGACGTCGAGGAGCGCGAGCCCGGCGAGGAGCGCGATCGCGCCCAGCAACCCGGGGGCAAGGGCCGAGCGGGTGAAGGTGGGTTCTGCCGGTGTGCCCTGCCTGCGTTGCACCGGTTTCTTCGGAGCCATCATCAGACGCCCCCTCCCCCGCCGCCGCCGCCTCCGCCGCCGACCGACCCGCCGCCGCTGAAGCCGGAACTCGACGAGCTGGTGGCAGTACCGGACCAGGTTGATGTGGTGCTGCTCGCGAAGGCGCTCACGCCGGCCGCGAAGTACACCGCATTGAATGCCCCTGACCCGTAGTACCAGTCAGGCTGGGACCCGCTTCTGGCGTAGTAGTCGCCTAACACCCTGGACCACTGCTTCTCCTGGTTGAACAGCACCGCGTATGGGAGCACGCGTTCGTAGAGCTTCAGGACCTGCAACGGCCAGTTGGATTCATCCCCGGCGGCCAGGGGGATCTGGGCCGGCGGGTCAGGCCGGTATGGGGACCGGAGGGCGCCCTGCGGGCTTTGCAGCACGCGGAGCCGATCGGTTTCGGCAAGCTTGATATACAGGCTGAGGCCCTTCAGGTAGTCGCGCAGTTCCGCGCCGGCCGAAGTGAGCGGGCGGACGGTGTAGCCGGTGACCAGCGTTCCGGCTGTGACGATGATCGACAGGAACAACGTGAGCAGCGGCCAGCCGCCGCCCACCTCGGTGGCCAGGGCGATGACGCTTCCCACCACGCCGATCACCCCTGCGACGATCGCCGCCGCGGTCAGCCAGCGCCGCGCCGAACCGCCGCGGTGCTCCCGGAGCCCCTCGGCGAAGACCCGCTTCCCGGCAGAGCGAAGCGCGGATTGCAGGCCCTTCGACAGCGCCGCGTCTTTGTCCGTGAGGTCACGAATGGTGCCGGGCTGGAGTCCGGGGAACAGGTGAGACAGCACGGAATGCTCGGTCGCGTCAGCCCCGTCGGCGTGGGCGAATTCGAGCAGGAAGTGCTTCGTGCCCTCTCCCTCGAGGACACGCACGTTGCCGCGGACGGCGAGGCTGATGAACTGGGCCGCCATCGATCGGCTTTTCGCGGCGGAGCCGGCGATGTCGCCGGCGGTCAGCAGGTTCACGCCACGGGGCGGGAGGTACTCAGCGATGATGGTGGGCCGACCGGGTGCGCTGCTCCAGCGGGTGAGCCGGATCACGGCCGCCGTGGCCAGGGCCAGCAGACCGGCCAGGGCGCCGGCCAGGCCGAGGCTGGGGAACGGGTTCGCGGTGAAGGAATCGTCGCGCGGGACGAAGGTGCCGGATTTGAAGCCGACGTCGATGGTGAGGCCCTCGTGTGCCGCGAGATCCGCCGCCGTCGCCTCGACGCGCCATCCGTCGCGGTCTGCTTCGCCGCTGATGTTGTCGCAGGCCGCGGTCGACCCGGTGCCCCCGGTGAAGCAGGCGGTATCGCCGGTGAGGTGCGGCACCAGCGTCGGGTCTATGTGCAGGGTCGCGGTGACCGCGCCGAAGGGCTGGGCCCAGCCGGTGCCGTTCACCTGCCAGTAGAACTCCTCATCGTCAGCGTCGTCCGGGTACAGGATCACGTGCCGCTGCGAGTAGGTGATGACGTAAGTCTGCGGCCCGTGGACGAAATCGTCCGCGGCAATCGTGACAACGAGGTAGTCGCCGCTGTCGTCGCTGTCATCGTCGGTCTCGAAGCTGCGCGGGGTGCCGTCCGCGTCGGTCACGGCCGTGACCGTGAGGTCGGTCGGGTGTCCTCGGTAGTGGGTGGGAATGGCGCGACGGATGCCGTGGTTCTGGTTGATCTCCGGGAACCGGGCGACGATCGTCTCCGTCGTGAGCAGGGTGGAGTGCCCCTCGGAGTCGCGGCCGAGGCGGTAGTCCGAGTGCCAGGAGTCGAAGCTGAAGTCGTCGGTGCCGGTGTGCGCCGCGGCGGGGACGGCGGGGGCGGCGGCGGACGCGGCAGTGGTGGCGGCGGGGACGGATGTCAGCGCGGCGGCCGGTGCGGCGACGGTGAAGAGTGCGGCGATGCCGAGAATCGACGTCACGGCCAGGCGAGCAAATCGACGCATCCCCCCACACTAGCGAAGCGGATGCCGCGCTTCTGACACCCCGCACATGCCGCCCTGCGCGGCTGATCGCCCGCCCGCGAACGCCGATTCGCCCGAATCTGCTGTGTTCCGGCAGCGACGACAGCAGAAGTGGGCAAATCGGCGGGGCAGTCTTGGTTTGTATACCCATGGGGGGTATATTCTGGGTGCATGAGCGACCGCGAGCACATCCCTACTCCCCAGCACCAGGCGCACGATGAACCCGTCGACGTCTGCCATGACGACACGCACGCCGGGCACGACATGCGCACCGGGCACGCGGGGCACGACACGCACGCCGGGCACGACATGCACACCGGGCACGCGGGGCACGACGCCCACGCGGGGCACGACATGCACACCGGGCACGCCGGGCACGCGGGGCACGGCGATCACGCGGGCCAGTTCCGGCGCCTGTTCTGGATCATGCTCCTGGTCGCGGTCCCGACAGTCTTCTTCAGCGGCATGTTCGCCGACATCCTCGGCTACCCACTGCCGGACTCGGTACTCGTCACCTGGATCTCCCCCGTCCTCGGCACTGTCATGTTCGCCTGGGGCGGCACGCCGTTCCTGACCGGCGCCGTCTCCGAGCTGCAGGCGAAAAAGCCGGGCATGATGCTCCTGATCGCCCTCGCGATCACCGTCGCCTTCTGCGCCTCCTGGGGGTCGCGCCTGGGCCTTCTCGACCGCGAACTCGACTTCTGGTGGGAACTCGCGCTTCTCATCGTGATCATGCTGCTCGGCCACTGGATCGAGATGCGCTCGCTGGCGCACACGTCGACCGCTCTCGAATCCCTCGCCGCCCTGCTTCCCGACGAGGCCGAACGCGTCGACGCCAGCGGTGACACCGTGAGCGTGGTCCCCCCCACTGACCTCCGAGTCGGGGACATCGTCATTGTGCGCCCCGGCGGCCGGATTCCCGCGGACGGCGACATCACCGAAGGCACGGCGGACGTCGACGAGTCCATGATCACCGGCGAGTCGCGCCCGGTCAGCCGCGGCCCCGGCGCCCGCGTCGTCGCGGGCACTGTGGCCACCGATACGGCGGTGCGCGTGCGGGTCACCGCGATCGGCGACGATACCGCGCTGGCCGGCATCCGTCGGCTGGTAGCGGATGCGCAGAACTCGTCGTCGCGCGCGCAGCGCATCGCCGACACGGCCGCCGGCTGGCTGTTCTGGTTCGCCCTCGGCGCCGGCGTGCTCACGGCGATCGCGTGGACCATGCTCGGCCACCCGGACGACGCCGTCATCCGCACCATCACGGTGCTCGTGATCGCCTGCCCGCACGCCCTCGGGCTCGCGATCCCGCTCGTCGTGTCGATCGCCACCGAGCGTGCGGCCGCCGGTGGTGTGCTGGTCAAGGACCGCCTCGCCCTGGAGAGCATGCGCACCGTGGACACCGTGCTGTTCGACAAGACCGGCACCCTCACCCGCGGCGAGCCCGTGGTCACCCACCTTGCCGTCCCGGCCGGCCAGTCGGAGCCTGAGATGCTCGCACTGGCCGCATCCGTCGAGGCCGACAGCGAGCATCCGTTGGCGAAGGCGATCGTCGCGGCGGCACAGGCGCGCAGCTTGAGCGTTCCCGCCGCGACCGGCTTCCAGGCGTCGGCCGCGCTCGGCGTGACGGCGACCGTGGCCGGCCGAAGGATCAGCGTCGGCGGACCGGCCATGCTGGCCGGCGACGGCGCCGAAGCCCTGGGCATGACCGAGTCCTGGGCCGCAGAGGGCGCGATCATCCTGCACGTGCTCGCGGACGGCGACGTGGTCGGAGCCATCGGTCTCGCCGACGACGTGCGCCGGCAATCCCGCCAGGCGGTCGCCGCCCTGCAGGCGCGCGGCATCCGCGTGGTGATGATTACCGGTGACGCCGAGGCCGTCGCACACTCGGTGGCGGCGGGACTCGGAATCGACCGGGTGTTCGCAGGGGTCAAACCCGGTGACAAGGCGGCGATCGTGGCGGCATTGCAGCGGGAGGGACGCCGAGTCGCGATGGTAGGCGACGGCATCAACGATGCGCCAGCCCTGGCCCAGGGGGACGTCGGCATCGCCATCGGAGCGGGGACGGATGTCGCCATCGCGTCGGCCGGGGTGATCCTCGCCAGTGACGACCCGCGGTCGGTGCTCGCGGTGATCGAGCTCTCCCACGCCAGCTATCGAAAGATGAAACAGAACCTATGGTGGGCCGCCGGCTACAACCTGCTCTCCGTTCCACTCGCCGCCGGGGTGCTGGCACCGGTGGGGTTCGTCCTGCCGATGGCCGTCGGCGCCATCTTGATGTCAGTGTCGACGATCGTCGTCGCCCTCAACGCGCAACTGCTGCGGAGACTCGACCTGCGGCCGAACGCCATCACACCTGGAACGGACCTCGATGACTGACCACACGCACGACGGCGCCCACGGCTACATCAGCAACAAGGACGACTACCTCAAGCGGCTGCGGCGGATCGAGGGCCAGGCCCGCGGGCTGCAGGGCATGGTCACCGACGAGAAGTACTGCATCGACATCCTGACCCAGGTCTCGGCGATGACCAGCGCGCTGCAGTCGGTGGCGCTGGGGCTCTTGAACGACCATCTGAGCCATTGCGTCGTCGACGCGGCCATCGCCGGCGGCGCGGAGGCCGAGGCGAAGATCAAGGAAGCCTCCGACGCGATCGCGCGCCTGGTGCGGTCCTGACGCCGGACCGCGCCACTACACCTGTTGGACCGGGATTGCGCTGGTGACCGGTGGCCGCTCGAAAATGTCCTCGACGGCGGGCTTCAGGACCGCGATCCAGGCGTCGTAGCCCGCGTCCGTGAGATGAAGCCGATCCTCAGAGTACGCGGGGTCAAGCTCGCCGTCCGGCTGCGCGAGCGTCGGCCACAGGTCGAGGTAGACCACCTTCTGCGTCGGAGCGAACTGCCACAGGTGGCGATTGATCGAACGGATGGTGGGGGCGTATTCGCGTTCCCGCGGCACCACCGACTGGATGATCAGGCGGACCGAGGGCAGGCCCCTGCGGAGGAGAACCAGGATCGTCTCAATGTTGCGCACGATGTACTCGTCGGACCGTCGCCAGCCCACGTCGTTGGTTCCCACCTGGAGTACCACGGCGTCCGGGCGCAACTCGGCGATTTCCGGCAGGCGCGCCATGACGTCGTCGGTCGTGTTGCCGCTGACGCCCAGATTGTGCACGGTGTATCCGTGGAACCATTCCTCCCACCGCCCACCGGCGGTCAGGCCGTCTCCGACGAAAGCGATCGATCCCGACATCTTTGCCTCCACCCTCATCATGCACCGAACGCGCGATGCTGGCTAGGGTCGCCGGTGCGCGCTCCCGGCTCACCATCAGGTTCCGGTCGACGTCGCCGCCAACCAGGCATCGAGGTCACTGGGAATGTCGGTGATGATGCCGTCGACCCCGTGCGCGCGCACCTCGCTCCAGGTGTCCTCCGAGTTGAGGGTGTAGCAGATCACCCCGAGCCCGGCCCGGTGAAGCCGGGTGACGGCATCCGGTGCCAGCGCCACCGCCTTCGCGGTCGTCGCCAGTGCCAGGACGCCGAAGCGGCGCGCCATCGGCACCGGATCTGCCGGCAGCTCGCGCACCAGCATCACCCGTGGGAACTGCGGGGCGACCTGCTGGAGATTGACCAGGGTGTCGATGCTGAACGCCTGCAGGACCACCTGCGAGCGCACGCCGTGCCGGTTGATCAGCTCGACCACCCCGCGCAGCTGCTCGGCGCTCCAGCCGAACTTCAGCTCCACCAGCGCCTTCTTCTCCGACGTTGCGAGCAGGGCGAGGAACTGGTCGAGGGTCGGAATGCGGGTTCCGGCGTAGGCCGCGCCGTACCAGGTACCGGCGTCCAGCTTCGCCAGCTGTGCCGCGGTGTGCTCGGAGACCTGGCCGCGCCCGTTGGTGGTGCGCTCAAGGGTGACGTCGTGGAACAACACAGGCACGCCGTCCCTGGAGAGCTGTACGTCGGTCTCCACGAACGCCATCGGCCCGGCGAGGGCGAGTTCGAACGCGGGCATGGTGTTCTCCGGCGCCAGCGACCGGTCGCCCCGGTGCCCGGCGATGAACGCAACGTCACCCGGTGCCCGGAGGGTGCCGAATACATCCGCTGCGTAGACCTGGCCGGAGACGGAACCCAGGATCAGGACGGCGCTGAGGGCAGCGGTCGCCGTGACCGCGAGGACGACCGACTTCACCCGTGTGGGCCGGAATGCGCCCAGTCCCGCTTTCTTCAACCACGAGCCTTCCTGGCTGCTCGCGGCGACGGTGCGGCGGGCAGTCCCGCCACTCTATTGGGTCCGTTACCCGTTCGTTACATTCCCGCGCCCCCCAGCTCAGGGGGGGATGCCGCCGGTTTCGTCGAGGCCACCGGTTTCACCGCTGCGGCGGTGATCCGGTTGGCCATCCCGGCGAAGATGACCCCGTGGAAAGGCAGGATCGCCCACCAGTACAGGCGTCCGCCGAGACCGCGGGGGAAGAACACCGCGCGTTGGCGGTAGACCGAGCCGTCGTCATCCGCTGCCGGTTCGGCTTCCATTTCCAGCCAGGCACGACCGGGCACACGCATTTCAGCGCGCAACCTGAGCAGCCGGCCGCGGTCGATCCGCTCGACGCGCCAGAAGTCGAGCGCGTCGCCGGTGTGCAGGCGGTCGGGGTGGAGCCGGCCGCGGCGGAGTCCGACACCGCCGACGATCTTGTCCATCCATCCGCGGAGCGCCCAGGCGAGCGGGAACGAGTACCAGCCGTTCTCCCCGCCGATGCTTTCGATGACACGCCACAGGTCGGCCGGCGCCGCACTGGTGCGGCGCTCCCGCAGGTCGGTGTAGACCAGGTGGCCGGCCCAGTCCGGGTCGCTGGGAAGCGCATTGCTCGAGGCGCCGTCGGCCGACGACCTGCCCACCGTGGCGTTCTGCCAGCTCGTCTCGACCTCGCCGTCGCGCATCCGTCCGAGCGCGAGGCTGACCGCACGGCGGTAGCCGGTGAGTCCGCCCGGCGGCGGCGGAATGTAGCCGTCGATGTCGTTGTCGTGCATCACGCAGTCGTACTGCAGCGACTCGATGATCGGGATCGCGAGGCGCCTCGGGATCGGCGTGACCAGGTTCACCCACTGCGCGGCCAGCCAGGGCGTCAGCACCGGCAACGCTGCGATTGGACGCTGCCGGAGCCCGGCCTCGAGGGCGTATCCGTTCATCATCTGGCCGTAGCGCAGCACGTCGGGGCCGCCGATGTCGAAGCTGCGGTTGACCTCCGGCGGGAGCTCGGCGGCCTGGATCAGGTAGTACAGCACGTCACGCACCGCGATCGGCTGGATGAGGTTGCGCACCCATTTCGGCGCCGGCATGTACGGCAGCACGTCGGTGAGGTGCCGGATCATCTCGAACGACGTCGACCCGGAACCGATCACCACACCGGCCTGCAGGGCGACGGTGGGCACGCCGGACTCCAGCAGAATCCGGCCCACCGCCTGGCGCGATCTGAGGTGCGGCGACAGTTTTCCCTCCGCCGGGTGCAGTCCGCCGAGATAGACGATCCGGGAGACGCCGGCCGCGGCCGCACCGTCGGCGACGGCGTGGGCGGATGCCCGTTCCGTCGCCTCGAAGTCGCCGCCCGCGCCCATCGAGTGCACCAGGTAGTACAGCACGTCGACTCCGTCGCAGGCCGTGCGCACAGCGGCAGGGTCGGTCAGGTCGCCCTGCAGGATCTCCACGTCGCCCGCCCACGGCACGTCCCGCAGCCGTTCGGGGGTCCGCACCATCACCCTGACCCGGTAGCCGGCTTCCAGCAGGCGCGGAACCAGTCGGCCGCCGATATAGCCGGTCGCCCCGGTCACGAGCACCGTCGTCGGCACGCTGGTCGTCGGCACGGTGGTCATGGCCGGAGCCTACGCCCGCTTCGCCCGGGCACAGCACTTCAGCGCCGTCGCGAAACGCCTCGGCGTCGCGAAAACCGGATGCCGGCGCTTCGGAGTACGACTTCCTCCGATTCTGGGTTACCGGGGCGCGATTCGTCCGGTTTCCGCGACGCGACCGCCGTGCTGTGCGCTAGATCAGGCCCTTGGTGTGCCACACCGTCTTGGTCTCGGTGAAGGCGGTGATCCGGTCCAGCGACGGGGTCGCGGCTTCCGGACCGTTCTCGGGCGGCAACACCCGCTTGAGCGTGTCTGCGGCCGCGATCTGCAGGTCGATCCAGTCGAGGGCGCCGGCGCCGACGAGGTCGAGTGCGTTCACGTCGGCGTGGCTGGCCAGCCACGGCGCGATCTCGGCGGGCGAGCCGGTGAGCACGTTGACCACCCCGCCTGGCACGTCGCTGGTGGCCAGCACCTCGGAGAGGCTGATCGCCGACAGCGGCATGCTCTCGTTGGCGATCACGACAACGGTGTTGCCGGCGACCAGCGGCGGCGCGACCGTGCTGACGAAGCCGACCAGGGAGCCGGCGCCCTGCGGCGCCACAATCGCGACGACTCCGGTGGGCTCTGGCACCGAGATGTTGAAGTAGGGCCCTGAGACCGGGTTCGCGTTGCCGGCGACCTGCACGTACTTGTCTGCCCAGCCGGCGTACCAGACCCAGCGGTCGATGGCGTCGTCGACCTGCGCCGAGGCCGCCGCCGTGCTCACGCCCTCTGCGTGCACGATCTCGTCGACGAACTGGGCACGACGGCCTTCCAACAGTTCGGCGATCCGGTACAGCACCTGCCCGCGGTTGTAGGCCGTGCTGCCGGCCCAGCCGCCGAGCGCGGCCCGCGCGGCAACGACCGCGTCGCGGGCGTCCTTGCGGGAGGCCTTCGCCGCGTTGGCGAGGAAGTCGCCGTTCTTGGCTGCGACCGCGTAGACCCGCCCGGACTCGCTGCGCGGGAACGTGCCGCCGATGTAGAGCTTGTAGGTCTTGGGAACAGCGAGACGGGTCACTTGGCGGCCTTCTTTCGTGCGGCGGGCTTCTGCGTGGGGGAAGCAACGGCGGATGCGTCGGTCTCGACCGCGGTGATCGAGCGCGTGGTCTCGCCGGTGGCGGTGACAGCGCGCCGTCCGGGGCGGGAATCGGCGGGCTTCAGGTACGCGGCAAGCCCGTGGCGGCCGCCCTCGCGCCCGTAGCCGGACTCCTTGTAACCGCCGAACGGGCTGGCCGGGTCGAATTTGTTGAAGGTGTTCGCCCACACCACACCGGCGCGGAGCTTGTCGGCGACCGCGAGGATGCGGCTGCCCTTGTCGGTCCAGATGCCGGCGGAGAGCCCGTATGGGGTGTTGTTGGCCTTGGCGATGGCCTCCGCCGGGGTGCGGAAGGTGAGCACCGACAGCACCGGGCCGAAGATCTCGTCGCGGGCGATGCGGTGGCTGGTCGACACGTTGGTGAAGATGGTCGGGGCGAACCAGAACCCGTTCTCCGGGATCTCGCATTCGGCGCTCCAGCGCTCGGCGCCCTCCTGTTCGCCGATGTCGGACAGGGCGCTGATGCGCTTCAGTTGCGCTGAACTGTTGATCGCACCGATATCGGTGTTCTTGTCGAGCGGGTCGCCGAGGCGGAGGGTCGAGAGCCGGGCCTTCAGCCGGTCGACGACCTCGTCGTGGATCGACTCCTGCACCAGCAGCCGGCTGCCGGCGCAGCAGACCTGGCCCTGGTTGAAGAAGATGCCGTTGACGATGCCTTCGATGGCCTGGTCGATCGGTGCGTCATCGAAGACGATGTTCGCGCCCTTGCCGCCGAGCTCGAGGGTGATCTTCTTCTCTGTGCCGGCCACCGAGCGCGCGATGGCGCGGCCGACGGCTGTGGACCCGGTGAAGGCGACCTTGTTGACATCCGGGTGGTTGACCAGCGCCTGCCCGGTGTCACCGGCACCGGTGATGATGTTCACAACCCCGGCGGGCAGATCGGCCTGCTGGCAGATCTCCGCGAACAGCAACGCGGTGAGAGGAGTGGTCTCAGCAGGCTTCAACACCACAGTGTTTCCGGCGGCGAGGGCCGGAGCGATCTTCCACGCCAGCATGAGCAGTGGGAAGTTCCAGGGGATGACCTGGGCTGCCACGCCGAGCGCGGCCGGGTTCGGCCCGAGGCCGGCGTGGTCGAGCTTGTCCGCCCAGCCGGCGTAGTAGAAGAACCACGCCGCCACCAGCGGAACGTCGACGTCGCGGGTCTCCTTGATCGGCTTGCCGTTGTCCAGGCTCTCGGCCACGGCCAGTTCACGGGCGCGCTCCTGGATCAGGCGGGCGATGCGGAACAGGTACTTGCCGCGGTCGCTGCCGGACAGGCGCGACCAGGTGGTCTCGTAGGCGCGACGGGCCGCGGCGACGGCGGTGTCGACATCCGCTTGGTTGGCATTGGCGACCATCGCGATGCGCTTCTCGGTGGCCGGTGAGATAGTCTGGAACGGCGTGCCGTTGCCGGCGACGAATTCGCCGCCGATGAAGAGGCCGTAGTCGCTCCGGAGGTTGAGGATCGCCTGCGACTCGGGGGCCGGGGCGTATTCGAGGAAGCTCATGGTTCGGTCCTAATCAATCGTTACGTAGTCGGCGCCGGAGTAGTGCCCGGTGCTCATCTTCTGGCGCTGCAGCAGCACGTCGTTCAGCAGGCTCGACGCTCCGAACCGGAACAGGCTGGGCACCAGCCACTCCTCGCCGACGGTTTCTGCGACGGTCACGATGTACTTGATCGCGTCCTTGGAGGTGCGGATGCCGCCGGCCGGCTTCACCCCGATCTTCTCGCCGGTGAGGCGGTTCCAGTCGCGCACCACCTCGAGCATCGACAGGGTGACCGGCAGCGTCGCCGCCGGCGTTACTTTGCCGGTCGAGGTCTTGATGAAGTCGCCGCCGGCGAGGATCGCCAGCCAGGAGGCGCGGCGGACGTTGTCGTAGGTGTTCAGCTCGCCGGTCTCGAGGATCACCTTGAGGTGCGCGTAGGTTCCGTTCGTACGGCGGCAGGCCTCCTTGACGGCGACGATCTCGTCGAAGACCTGGCCGTAGCGGCCGGAGAGGAACGCGCCACGGTCGATGACCATGTCGATCTCGTCGGCGCCGGCCGCGACGGCGTCGGCGGTGTCCGCGAGCTTCACCGCGAGTGAGGCCCGCCCGCTCGGGAACGCGGTGGCGACGGCGGCGACGTTGATGCCGGCATCCGTTTCGGCGGAGTGGGCGGCGCCGAGCGCCCGCACCGCGTACGGGACCATGTCGCCGTACACGCACACCGCGGCAACGCGTGGGCAGGACGGGTCGGCGGGGTCAGGGGTCATCGCCTTGGCGACGAGCGAACGCACCTTGCCGGGGGTGTCAGCGCCTTCGAGGGTGGTGAGGTCGATCAGGCCGATGATGGTGTCGATGGCCCACTTCTTCGACGTGGTCTTGATCGAGCGGGTGCTTAGCGAGGCAGCGCGCTGTTCGAGCCCGACCGCGTCGACGCCCGGGATTCCGTGGAGGTAGCGGCTCAGGTTCGCGTCTGTCGCCTCGCCGCCGAGGAGCGACAGGGTGCGCTCCCGCGTGGCGAGCTGGGTACTCGTGGTCATGAGGTGTCCTTGGCTTCTGTCGGAGGTGTTGATGGACTAGAGGTCTTCGCCAAGGATGGCCCTGGCGGTGTCTTCATCGGTGACGAGCACCGAGCAGAGGCGGCTGCCCACGACGGCGCGGGCCACGGCGTGCTTGGAGTTGCCGGCGATCACGGCGATGGCGAGCTTGGCGGCGCGCAGCTGGTCCAGGCCGATGCCGATCGTGCGCTCGTCCAGCGCCGGGTCGACGATGTTGCCGGCGCTGTCGATGTAGCGGCCGACGATGTCCCCGACCGCGCCCTTCTGCACCAGCTCGGCGATCTGGTCGGCGGTGAGGTAGCCGCTGTCGACCAGCGCGGAGTGCTCGTCGGCCTGGCCGGCGCTATAGAGGTAAGCGGATGCCCCGGCCGCCATCTCGAGGACCGCCGCGACGGCGCGATCGGATTCGATGGCCTGCTTGGTTTCCAGCCGCTCCAGGATGGCCGGGCTCGGCAGCAGCGTGGCCGAGCCTGACGCCTTATGCGCGATGGTGACGGCGGTGGTCGCCGCGGTGCCGGCACGCTTGTTGAGGCTGACGCCGCCGTTGATCTGCACCACGTTGACGCCCGGCGCCCAGTCCTGCTTGAGGTGCAACGAGACATCGTGCAGGGTGCGGCCCCAGCTGATGCCGAGGGTGCGCGGGATCGGGCGGAGGCTGGCCAGGTAGTCGGCGGCGGCCTGCGCGGTGCGGGACTGCAGTTCGTCGTCGCCCGACACACCGGCCGCGGAGACGACGATCGCGTCAGTGAGCCCGGTGGCGTCGCGGAGTCGCCGCTCAACGGGAAGCCGGCGGGCCCGCGGGTGCACGATCTCGATGCGGATGAATCCGCTCGCCTTCGCCTGCGCGAGCAAGCGTCCCACCTTCCAGCGGGTCAGCCGGAGGATCGACCCGATCTCGTCCTGGGTCTTGTTCTCCTCGTAATAGAGCTCCGCGGCGCGAATGGAGAGCAGCTCATCGGTTTCGATCATCGGCGCGCACTCCTTCCCACATCTCCCCCAGCCTAGGCGCACTCGCCCAGCCGAACAACACCTGTAGCCCATCTTGCTCATATGAGCAGCCTAGGTCCCGCGAACCTGCACTTGTTGGGCCTAAAAAGCCCTCATAAACCCAACAAGTGCGTTTTCGCGGGGGCGCGGCCGTAGGATCTGACAATGCGCGTCAGCCCACCGTCCCCGAGCTACGTCCTTGCCGTCGACCTCGGCGGCACCAAGGTGGAGGCCGCCCTCGTCGACGCCGACGGGGTCGTCCTCGCCGGGAGCCGGCATCGTGCCCCGACCGGGCGGGATGCGACCAGCGACGAACTCACGACGTCTGTCACCCGCGCCGTGGGCAAGGCCCGCGCCGGCCTTCCCGCCGATGCGACCCTGGCGGGGGTGGGCATCGGCTCCGCCGGCCCAATCGAGCTTGCCCACGGCACCGTCTCGCCCCTGAACCTGCCGGCCTGGCGGGAGTACCCGCTCCTCGACCTGGTGCAGAGGCTCCTCCCTGACGCCGAGGTGCGCCTGCGATTGGACGGCCAGTGCATCGCGCTCGCCGAACACTGGGTGGGTGCCGGGCAGGGCGTCGACAACCTGATGGGCATGGTGGTCTCGACCGGCGTCGGCGGCGGCTTGATCCTGAACGGGTCTGTGGTCACCGGGCCGACCGGCAACGCCGGGCACATCGGGCACGTCGAAGTCGGCGGCTTCGACGACGCCTGCCATTGCGGTGGACGCGGTTGCCTGGAGGCCATCGCGTCCGGGCCGAAGACGGTGGCATGGGCCCAGAGCCAGGGCTGGAGCGGATCCACCGGTGAGGAGCTCGCCGCCGCCTACGCGGCAGGCGACGAGGTCGCCCGGCGCGCCGTGGAACGCAGCGGCCGGGCGATCGGCCACGCCGTGGCATCCGCGACCAACCTGGTCGACCTCGACCTGGTCGCGATCGGCGGCGGCTTCTCGCACGTGACACCCGACCTGTTCGACTTCGCCCGCGAGGCAATCGCCGAGCGCACCGAATTCCCGTTCGCGACGCGGGTGCGACTGGTACCCTCAGCGCTCTCCGGCGAGGGGCCGCTGATCGGCGCGGCTGCGCTCATCCACCGCGCGGGGCTGGTGGCCTGAGAATCCTCCGGACGGCGTCCCAGGCGCGTGAGGGGTCACAAATCGACGTTGCGGAGTGCCGGGAAGGTCGATCTGTGACCCCTCACGAAAAGACGGGGTCCCCGGCGTGGGAGAGCCGGCAACCGGGGCGGGTCACCCCTGGCGGGCCAGGTCATCCTCGAGCATGTGCGGGCGCGAGATCACCACGGCGGAGACGGTGGCGGCCAGCGCGGTGACAATGAGGGCGATCAGCGGCCAGGTCCAGCCTCCGGTCGTCTCGCGCAGGATCCCGACCACGATCGGGCCGAGCGCGCCCATCGTGTAGCCGACGCTCTGCACGAACCCGCTCAGTGCGACAGAGCCATCGTGGGTGCGGGTACGGAGGTTGATCAGCACCAGCGACAACGGGAACAACAGCGGCCCGAGGCCGGCGAACGCCGCCCACAGCCACGGCGCGACCGACGGCGCCAGGAGCAACCCGAGGTCGCCCGCCAGGAAGGCCGCGACCCCGACGAGAACGATGGGGCCGACATTCTTCAGCCGCGCGGTGAGCACCGGGATGATGAGGGCGGTCGGGATGCCCATGGCCGCGTAGAGGGACAGCAGGATGCCGGCCTGGCCGGCCGAGACGCCCGCGGTCTCCCGCAGCAGTTGTGGCAGCCAGGCGAACATGGCGTATGCGTTCAGCGATGACACGGTGAAGACGATCGTGATGGCCCAGGCCACGGAGGAGCGCCCGATCCGCCCGAGCACCGCGGGCCGGGCCTCGTCGACCCCGGCGTCGTCGACGGATGGCTGTTGCGCCATGCGCGGCCGCGCGCGTTCGCGCACCAGCAGCGTCACCCACGGAACGAGGGCGAGGAGGGCCAGAAGCGCCCACTGGCCGATGGAGACCCGCCACCCGGCGGAATCGGCGACCGGGACGGCCAGGAGCGGCGGCACCAGCGTGCTGAAGGAGAGCACCGTCGCGTAGAGCGAGGTGACCAGGCCGACCCGGTCGGGGAAGTACTTCTTCACCAGCGGCGGCAGCAGCACGTTGCCGATACCGAGCCCCGCGAACGCGATCACACTCCCGACCAGCAACACCGGGAGCGAGCCGGCCAGCCCACGGAGCAGGTGGCCGGCCAGGATGGCGGCCAGGGCGAGCACCAGCATCCGCTCCAGGCCGATGCGGCGGGTGAACACCGGGGTGAAGATGCCGAACACGGCAAAGCAGACCGGCGGCAGCATGCCGAGTACGCCGATGGCCAGCGCGCCGAGCGAGATGTCGGCGCTGACCTCGCTGACGATCGGCGAGAGAGCGGTGACCGCGGTGCGGAGGTTGGCCGCGACGAGGATGATCCCCACCAGGGCGAGGGTGCGACCGCCCCAGAGCCTGCGGGTTGGGGCGTCGGTCACCGATCAAGTCTAGGGTGGATGCCATGGCCGATATCGCCAAGTACCTGCCGCTCAGCCAGCGGCCGCCGGCCGACGAGTCCGCCGCCAATGCCGACTGGCGGGGGCACCTCGTTGCGACACTCACCGCGACCGCCGACCTGCTGGCGACCCTCACCCCCGAGCAGTGGGAGGCGCAGAGCCTGTGCGCCGGCTGGCGGGTGCGCGATGTCGCGGGACACCTCGTCTGGCGGGTCGGCAGTCCCACCCGGGAGCTGGTCGGAGGAGGGATTCGGGCCGGCTTCGACGGGCGCCTGGTCACCCCGCACCGCGTGGTCGACGTGCTCAGCCGCGCAGCGGCCGAGGCCGAACCCGCCGAGCTGGTCGCACGCATCCGTGACATCGCGGCAGCGAAGGCGTCCGGCGTCGGCCGGCACGGCATCTCGGAACTGGCCGAGGCCGTCGTGCACGGCTACGACCTGGCCCATCCGCTCGGCCTCGCGCTGCCGGTGGCTGCGACGGCGTCGGGCGCGGTGGCGCTGCGACGGAGCCTCACCGCGCCGACCGAGATCAAAGCGGTGGTGCGCACGCGCACCCTGGTGGCGGCGGATGCCGGCTGGCGCGTCGGCCACGGACCTGAACTCACCGGCACTGCCGAGGGCGTGGTCCTGTTCCTGTTCGGCCGCCTGCAGCCCTGACGCGGCGGGCTCACCCTCCGGCGGCCGGCTGGGTCACCCGGCCGGCTGGGTTGGTCGCGGACTCGACGAACGCATCGCCCCCGTACTTCGCGTTGGCCACGCTCATCACCGCCGGCCAGATGCGGTGCCTGGCGTCGGAGATGAGGCCGCTTGCCACGCGCTGGTGCCGCTGGTCCAGCGACCCGGTCACGGCGACGACCGCCACGGTGGTGGCCACCTTGGTACTGGCTCCGCTCATCCAGGTGTCCTTGGCACCGTCCGTGGTTCCGGTCTTCGCGATCATCGGCAGGTTCGGCAGGGTGCGCGCGTTCGACGGGGCCGCCGTGCCGCGGGTCATCACCTGGTGCAGCGCGAAGGCCATCCCGGCCGCGACAGACGGGTCGACAGAGGGCGCGCAGGTCGACGTGGGCGGCGGGATCTCCGCGCCGTCCCGGCCGACGATCCGGTCGATGGCGATCGGCGTGCAGGTGACCCCCTGGTTGGCGATGCCGGCGAACGCAACGGCCACACTGAGCGGCGCGACCTCGTTCGTGCCGATCACGCTGGCGGCGCTCTGCCCGAGCGGGTCGCCGTCGGCACGGTGCATGTCGAACGCCTCGGCGGTCTTGCGGATGCCGCAGAGGTCCAGCCGCTTGGCCATGCCGATGAATCCGGTGTTGATCGACCTGATGGTGGATTCCAGGGCGGTGTAGTTGGGGGCGTTCTCTCCCACCTCGTCGTTCAGCGGGTTGAACCCCTCTTTGTCGTAGTTCTGCGGGCCGAGGCAGCTGTCCTGGAAAGTGCCCCAGTTGGCCTTGCGCCGGGAATCGACCCGCTCGTTCAGCGAGTGGCCTTCCTTGAGCCATTCGGCGAGGGTGAAGATCTTGTAGGTCGAGCCGGGCTGGAAGCCGCTTGAACCGCCGTAGTCGTAGTCGGTGTTGTAGTTGATGCCGGTGAAATTGGCGCCGGTGGCCTGCACCGCCGGGTCCTGGCTGTAGTCCTTGTTCTCTGCCATCGCCAGGACCCGGCCGGAGCCGACCTGAACGCTGGAGACGACGGCCCCCAGGTCACCGCCACCGTAGACGGTGGGGATGTTCGCGGCGATCGCGGCCTCGGCGGCGTTCTGCAGGTCCAGGTCGAGGGTCGTGTAGACGTTGTAGCCGCCGCGGCGGAATTTGAGCATGCGGGTGTCGGCGTTGTCGCCGAAAGCGGGGTCGTTTTGCAGGATGTGGAGCACGTAATCGCAGAAGAAGGCGCTTCCGCCGGCCGTCTGGCATCCGGTGCTCGGCTCGTGGATGCTCGGCTCCACCGGCACCGCCACCGCGGCGCGGTACTCCTCCGGCAGGATTTTCCTGTACCGCAGCATCTGGCCGAGGACGTAGTCGCGGCGCTGTTTGTTGGCCGCGTAACCGTTGGCGGCCCCGTTGGCCTGGCTCTCCGGCCGGTCCAGCTGGAACTTGAACGGGTTGTTCACGATCGCCACCAGGCTCGCCGCCTGCGGCAGGGTGAGCGCCGCGGCGCTGACGCCGAAGTAGTATTCGGCCGCGGCCTCGATTCCGTAAACGGTGCCGCCGAAGCCGGTGATGTTCAGGTACTGGCGGAGGATCTCATCCTTGGTGTACTTGCCCTCGAGCCCGACCGCGAGCCGCATCTCCTTGAGTTTGCGGTCGGCTGTGGTCTCGGTTGCGGCGTCGTAGCATCGTTGCTGGGCGACCTTGTCCGACTCGGTCTCGCAGCGCTGCACGAGCACGTTCTTGACGTACTGCTGGGTGATCGATGAGCCGCCCTGGATGTCACCGCCGACCACGGTGGTCACCGCGGCGCGGAGGGTGCCCTGGAGGTCCACTCCCCCGTGTTCGTAGAACCGCGGGTCCTCACTGGCGACCGCGGCATCCTTCACGTACTGGCTGATCTGCTCCCAGCCGACCTCGACCCGGTTCTGGTCGTAGAAAGACGCCAGCAACCGGGGGGCGCCGTCACTTCCGGTGGCGTAGATGTTGCTCTTCTCCGACAGAGGCTCGATCGAGAGGTAGTCGGGGAGGTTTTCGAACACGTTGATGGTGTTCGTGGTCGCGATGGCCGAGACGGCGACCACCGGGACCATGGCGGCCACCACGAGCACCGCCGCCAGGACGCTGGCCACCAGGAAGCCGACCAGGCCGCCCAGCACTCCGAAGGCGGTGCGTCTTCTGGTTACCGCCGCGTTCGATACATCCCTGGTTTCCATGGCCCGTTCCCCCGGAACTCGTGCCAATCAGGCTAGAACAATCCGGGCGGCTACGCGAGGATTTCTCGGACCCGGCTCACATCGTCGGCGATCTGCACGACCAGGGGGTCAATACCGGTGAACGCGACCATGCCGCGGATGCGCTCGACGAACGCGACGTCCACCACGTGCCCGTAGAGGTCGATGTCCTGGTCGAGCACGTAGGCCTCGACCTGTTTCTGCGGCACGCCTTCGAACGTCGGGTTGTTGCCCACCGAGATGGCGGCCGGGTAGCGGGTAGAGGCATCCGTCAGCCACCCGGCGTAGACGCCGTCCTCGGGGATCAGCCCCTGCGTTTTCGGCGACAGGTTCGCGGTCGGGTAGCCGAGCTCCCTTCCCCTGGCCGCCCCGTGCACCACCGTGCCGCGCACGGTCGGAAGGTGGCCGAGCAGCCGGGTGGCCGCCCGGATGTCGCCGCCGGCGAGGAGCTCCCGGATCCAGGTGGACGAGACCCGGCGCGAGTTGTCCGGCGTCACATCGTCGATCAGCCGCACCTCGTAGCCGTATCCGGCGCCGAGTTCGCGAAGCAGGTCGACGTCTCCCGCACCGCGGAAGCCGAAGCGGAAATCCCGTCCGACCAGCACGTAGCGGGCGTGCAGCGCATTCACGATGAACGTCTCCACGAACTCCTCCGGCGGCAGTGAGGAGAGCGCCCGGTCGAACGCGAGCACGAGGGTCGCGTCGACCCCTGTCCCGGCCAGCAGGTCGAGTTTCTGCTCGATGCTCACCAGCGACGTCGGGCAGTCCTCCGGTGAGAGCAGGGCCAGCGGGTGGCGGTCGAACGTGACCACGACGGATGCGAGGCCGTCGCGCTCTGCGATCGCCTTCAGCTCGGAGATGACGGCTCGGTGACCGGCGTGCACACCGTCGAACTTGCCGATCGTGATCGCGGAGGCCGGCCAGTCGGCGGGGACATCGGCTACACCGTGCAGGATTCTCATGCAGTTGCCGCCCTGTCTTCGGCGGCCGTCCGGGCGCGCGCGGGCAGCGGATGCTTCGCGAGCCACCACATGCCGAGGACCGGGAGCACCAACGGGATGAACAGGTAGCCGCGGCCGTACACCGACCAGACGGTGTCGTGCGGGAACAGGCCGGGGTCGACCAGGCTGAGGGTGCCGACAACCAGCACACCGAGCATCTCGAAGCCGATGGTGACCCAGGCCACCCGGTACCAGGCGCCGCCGCGCATGACCAGGGCGACGGTGGCCAGGATGTAGACCACGGCGGCCAGCGCGGACAGCGTGTACGCCAGGGGCGCCTCGTGGAACTTGGTGGCGATCTGGACGAACGACCGCCCGGTCGCGGCGAGCGCGAGCACGCCGTACACCGCGATCAAGAGTCGGCCGATACCGGTTACCCGCCGGGCAGGAGTGGCCGGGGCGGAGTCGTTGTCCCTGTGCAGTTCAGTCATCGCTCAGCAATTATCGCAGCATTCGGGAGCGCGGAATCGACCGGCGGGATCGACCGGCGTCGGTCACGCGCCCTGCACCGTCCAGATCTGCAGCATCCGGTACAGCATGATGCCGACCGACAGGCAGACGACCCCGAGGATCACAGTGCTCCATCGGCTGCGTTCCACCAGCGCCCAGAAGCCGGCGGCGACCGGCAGCAGTACTGCGCTGACCAGGTAGACCCAGAATTCGAGGAGGCTGCCGGTCGGACGGTTGCCGGCCAACGGGGCGACGATCGCAACCACGAACTGCGCGATCAGCAGCACCTCGACCAGGGCGGTGGCCCCCATGGTCAGGTCGTTGGGCTTGCGACCGGCCAGCCCCAGGCCGAGGCACAGCAGCCCCGCGGCGCCTGCGACGGCGAGCTGCACCCAGGTGAACCACTCGATCATGCCGTGTGGCCCGTGCCGTTCTCGTTGCTCGTGCTGCCCTCGTCGCTCGGGAAGTTCACCAGTGTCTTGGCCTGGTTGCCGCGTAACTCCACCAGTCCGACCAGCCGGCCGTCCGGCGCGATCGCGGCCACCGGTCCGTTCACGGCCGGGGCAGGCCCTGGTTTCGCCGAGGAGTCTGGACTGAAGGAGTCGGGGGCGACAGAGCCTGGGGCGACGGAGCCTGGGGCGACGTCGATCCGCTTGCCGTGGCCGAGGTCGATGGCCTGCTGTGCGCTGAGCTCCAGCCGCGGGAAGAGCCGCGAGGCCGCTTCGGCCGGCCCGATCAGCGCGGATGCGACATCCAGCGCCTCGAGTCCGGTCGCCGCATCGACGCCGAACGGCCCGATCCGGGTGCGCCGCAGGGCGGTGAGGTGCCCGCCGACGCCGAGCGCGTCGCCGAGGTCGCGGGCCAGGGCGCGAATGTAGGTGCCCGAGGAGCACACCACTCGAACGCGCAGGTCAAGGAACCCGTCGGCCGGGTCCGCGCCGAGCATCTCGAATTCGCTCACCGTCACCGGCCGGGCGGCCAGTTGCACGTCTTCGCCGGCCCGCACCCGCGCGTAGGCGCGCTTGCCGTCCACCTTGATCGCGCTCACGGCGCTTGGTCGCTGGGAGATGTCGCCGGTCAGCGCGTGAATGCCCGCCGCGATGGCCTCCGGCGTGATCGAGGCAACGGATGCCGGCACGGCACGGTCCAGCACATCGCCCTCCGCGTCATCCGTTGTGGTCGATGCGCCCAGCCGGATGGTGGCGAGGTACTCCTTGTCGAGGCCGACGACCCACGTGAGGAGGCGGGTGGAGCTGTTGATGCCGAGAATGAGGAGGCCGGTCGCCATCGGGTCGAGCGTGCCGGCATGGCCGACCTTGCGGGTGCCGGCCAGGCGCCGGGTGCGGGCGACGGCGTCGTGGCTGGTCCAGCCCTGGGCCTTGTCGATCAGGACCAGGCCGGATGCGGTCCCGCTCACGCGGGCGTCCCCGGCGCTGCTCGCACTGGGGCGCGGCCGGCCGCGCCCAGCACGACATCGAGCTTGGTGCGGAAGGCGACGCGCATGAGTTCGCCGGCGTCCTCATCCTCCTCGAAGATGTCGGGCAGCCGAATGGCGAGCAGTGTGTTCAGCAGCATGCCGTGGGCGAGGAAGTCCCGGGTCTGCTCGGGGTCGAAGCCGGCTTCATCGCGCAGGATCCGGTAGATCGACAGGAACCCGGCGCGGGCGTGGGCACCCACCACCGGGTCGTGGCCGGTGATGAAGGCCTGCATCAGCGAGAGCAGGATGCCGCGGTCCTCGATCAGGTCGACGTAGGCGAGGCCGAGGCGTTGGGAGAGGATCTCGGCGCCCTCGGCGCCGTGTGGGCGCGGTTCGGCGATGACGGCGCGGAAACTGGTGACGAGAGTTCCGAGTGCGCGTTCGATCACCTCGAGGAACAGGTTCTCCTTGGTGCCGAACATCCGCACCACGTAGGGCTGGCTGATGCCGGCCGCCTGGGCGACCTGGTCGGTCGTGGCCCCGGAGTAGCCTCGCTCGCCGAAGACACGGCTGGCGGCGGCGAGGATCTGCTCGCGACGCTCTGCGGCCGGGATGCGCTCGGGGCCGGGAACTTTCTCGGCGATGTGCTCACTCACACTTGACAGGTTATCAGTTGATTACTAGCGTCTTGTAATCATTCGATTACAACCCGTGGGAAGTTGATTGTCATGAGCATCGTGTCCCGCCGCCGTATCACTGTGTGGCTCGCCGTCGTCGCCGCCTCGCTGCCGATGTTCATGGCCACCCTCGACAACCTCGTGGTCACCAGCGCCCTGCCGGTGATCGCGCGCGACCTCTCCGCCTCGATCGAGGAACTGCAATGGGTGGTGAACGCGTATGCGCTGAGTTTCGCCACCTTCATGCTGATGGCCGTCGCCCTCGGTGACCGGTTCGGGCGCCGCCGCGTCTTCCTCGGCGGCATCGTGATCTTCACCGCGGCATCCGCTCTCTGCGCCGTCGCGGTCGAGCCGTGGATGCTGATCGGCGCCCGTGCGGTGCAGGGTGTCGGTGCCGCAGCGCTGATGCCGCTCTCGCTCACACTGCTGGTCGGTTCGGTCTCCGACCGACTGCGCCCGGCCGCGATCGGGATCTGGGGCGGTATTTCCGGGCTCGGCGTCGCGCTCGGCCCGCTGATCGGCGGAGCCGTGGTGCAGGGCTGGAACTGGCAGGCGATCTTCTGGCTGAACGTGCCGCTCGGGATCATCTCGGTGCCGCTGGTGCTGGCGGCCCTGCCGAACAGCTTCGGGGCGCGGGTGCGGGCCGACTTGGTCGGGCTGCTCCTGGCCGGTATCGGGGTCCTCGGCCTGGTCTACGGAATCGTGCGCGGCAACGATGCCGGGTGGGACAGCGCAGAGGTGCTCGGCGCCCTCGTCGGTGGCGGCGTTCTGCTGGTGCTGTTCGTGTTGTGGGAGCACCGGGTGGCGGCGCCGTTGCTGCCGCTGCGGCTGTTCCACGACCGCAGCTTCACGGTGGCCAACCTGGTCGGTGTCACGTTCAGCTTCGGCATCTTCGGCGCGGTGTTCATCCTGATCCAGTTCCTGCAGATCGTGCAGGGGCACACCCCGCTCGAGGCCGGTGTGATGACCATGCCGTGGACCCTCGCCCCGATGATCGTCGCCCCGCTCACCGGGCTGCTCAGCCCGCGCACCGGAACCCGGCTGCCGATCGTGGTGGGCCTCACGTTCCTGGCGGCGTCGATGGCGTGGATCGCCCTGACCATGTCGGCCACCATCGCCTACACCGAACTGGTGGCGCCGTTCATCCTGGCCGGGGTCGGCATGGGCCTGGTGTTCGCGCCGAGCTCCACGGCGGTGCTGGCGAACATGGTGCAGAACGACCACGCCAAGGCGTCCGGTACCAACTCCACACTCCGGGAGATCGGCGTGGCGCTCGGGGTGGCGGTGCTCACCGCCGTGTTCAGCGGCGCCGGCGGCCAGCTCACCCCCACCGGGTACGTGCACGCGGCGATCCCCGCGGTGTTCACCGCGGCCGGGGTGCTGGGCGCAGCGGCACTCATCGCCCTGGCGCTTCCGTCCGGCCGGCGGGCCGTGTTGGATGCGCCCGGCGCCTCCCGTGAGCGACGCGAGCGGGAGCCGTCCGCCGCCTAGGCTGGGGCAATGCGAATTGCGGTCATCGGAGCCGGCGCCCTCGGTGGCACCTTTGCCACCCTCCTGGCCCGGACCGGACACGATGTCACGGTGACCGCACGCGGAGCCGGGCTGGAGGCGATCCGAACCGGAGGCATCCGCCTGGGCGGTGGTTTCGGTGACGCGCACGCGCAGCCGGCCGCGCTGGAACGCCTGGCCGAGCGGCCGGAGCTGACGCTCGTCTGCACCAAGGCGCAGGATGCCGCGGCCGCGATCGGCGCGAACGCGTCGGTGGTCGACGGGTCGCCGGTGATCGTGGTGCAGAACGGGCTGGATGGCGTGCGCACGGCGGCGGAATTGCTGCCCGGATCGGACTGCTTCGGCGCGCTGTCGATCATCGCCGCCAACTACACCGAGCCGGGTGTCGTGCGGGTGACCACGGCCGCCCCGACCTACATCGGTCGGGGATCCGGTCCGGCCGACGCCGCGACCAGGCACTGGCAGGGCGTGCTCGACGTCGCGGTTCCGATGATCGCCATCGACAATTTCGTGGGCGCGCAGTGGACCAAGCTGATCGTGAACATGCTCAACGCCGTGCCGGCCATCACCGGGCTCAGCGTGCAGGACGTTGTCGACGATGCGGCCCTCCGCCGAGTGATGACGGCGAGCATGCGGGAAGCGGTGCGGGTCGGCGTCGCCCGCGGCGTGCGATTCGGGTCGCTGCAGGCGCTCGGCGACCGGCGCCTGCGCGCCTTCGCGCGGCTGCCCGCGTCGGTGGGACAGGTGCTCCCGATGATGATGCGCCGGCGGATGGGCAACGTGCCCAATCTCGGGTCGACGCTGCAGAGCATCCGTCGCGGGCAACCGACCGAGGTCGACTACCTGAACGGCGCGATCGTGCGGGAGGCCGCGCTGGCCGGTGTGCCCGCGCCGGTGAATGCGATGCTCACCGCGCTGGTTCACGACGTCGAGGCCAGCGGAGTGCTGGCGCCGGCCGACGTGGTGGCGCGGTTCGAGGCGCTCTAAGCCGCGGGGCGCGGCGGCGTCGGTGGTGCGCAGCGGCGGCGGCGGCGCGCGGCGGCGGCGCGGCGCGGCGCGGCTTCACACGGGCGTGCGGGCCGGCCGAATTGCTTCGCGCTGACGTTTCTGCCACGCGCGGCGGGCAGGCCATCAGCGCGTGGCAGAAACCTCAGCGCGTGGCAGGAACCTCAGCGCGAGCGGACGCCGGGGCGGGCCGCCGGCTCGGTGCCCCAGCGACGGATGCGCCTCAGCAGCTGTCGAAGAAGCGACGTTGCGGGTGGGAGGCATCCGTATCGTCGATCACGGCGGACGCCAGCCGGCTGGGCCGCACCTCCGCCCGGTAGAGCTCGTCGGCCGGGGTTTCAGCGCCTCCGTCGAGCAGTACGGTGTACGACCACCGGCCCAGCAGTTCCGGCCGCAGGATGAAGTCCCCGTCGATGACCAGGATGGCATCCGGTGGGGCGGTGAGCCAGGTCGGCTGGATCCAGGCATCACGTTCAGGGTCGAATTCGCGGGTGACGAAACCGGTGCTGCCGCCCAGCCGGAACGGTCCGACCAGGACGCGGTCGAGCGCCGAGTAGTCGTCGCGGTGCCGGTAGTCACGCTCAGCGGTCTCCGGCCCGAATTTCGCCTGCTCGACCCGGGAACGCTGGAAGTAGCGCATGGATGCCCGGAAGACCGGATGATCACGCTCCTCGAAGACCGCGGCGAGGTCGTCGGCGAACGCCGCCCGCCCTGACTCTTCAGTTCCGTCGACCGCGACGATCGCCCGCCCGCGGCCGTAGTTGTGCAGGATCTCCGTGGCGATCCCGCGGAGGAACTCGGTTCGAGGCGTTGTCACGAGCTTCATGATTCGAGCCTACGCTCCCGCGCTTGTCGTTCCGGTGGCGGCCCCGCCGTGCCACGCTGGAGGCATGGACCTGGAAGTTTCGCGCGCCCTGACGATTCCCGCGTCGGAACTCGGGTGGCGGTTCTCGCGCTCGTCCGGCCCGGGCGGCCAGCATGTCAACACGTCGGACAGCCGGGTTGAGCTCTCCTGGAACGTCGGCGAATCGCCCGCCCTCAGCGACAGCCAGCGGCAGCGCCTGGAAGGCCGGCTCGCCCGGCGACTGGTCGGCGGCGTGCTCACCGTGACCGCGTCGGAACGTCGTTCCCAGCTCCGCAACCGCGAGATCGCCCTGTCCAAGCTCGCCGGCATCGTCGCCGGAGCCCTGGCTCCCGACGCTGCACCGCGGCGACGCACCAACCCGACACTCGGGTCGAAGCTTCGCCGGCTTGCCGCGAAGGAGCAACGGTCCGCCACCAAGCGGCAACGCCGGCGCCCCGCCCCCGAGTAGCTCGCCGCACCCGCCCGCTCAGCGGATGATGCCCAGCTTCCGGGCCGCCGACACGGCCGCGGTGCGGGACGACACGTCGAGCTTCGAGAAGATGTGCACCAGGTGCGACTTCACCGTCGTCTCCGACAGGAACAGCATCGTGGCGATCCTGGCATTGGAGTTGCCCGCGGCCACCAGGCCCAGGACCTCGATCTCACGACGGCTCAGGCTGATCTGCGGGGCGTTGCGCCGTTCGGTCAGCCGCCCGGCGATCACCGGCGCCAGCGCACTCTCCCCTGACGCCGCCGCCCGGACTGCGGCGACGAGTTCGTGCGGCGGCGCGTCCTTGAGCAGGTACCCGCTGGCCCCGGCTTCGACGGCACCGAGGATGTCGCCGTCGGTGTCGTAGTTCGTGAGCACCAGGACGTAGGGCGGGGCGTCGAGTGAGCGGATGCGCCTGGTCGCCTCGACACCGGTGGCCCCAGACCCGAATTGCAGGTCCATCAACACCAGGTCGGGGTTCTCACGCTCGACGGCGGCGATGGCATCCGCTGCGGTGGAGACGTCAGCCACCACGATGAGCCCGGGCTCCATGTCGAACAACGCCCGAATCCCGGCCCTGACCACGGGATGGTCGTCGGCGATCACGAGTCGGATCACGGCGCGCCCACCCCCAATACGACGATGAGGCGAGTTCCGCGGCCGGGGCCGGTGTCGATCTCCAGGGTGCCGCCCAGCTGGTCGACGCGTTCCCGGGTCGCGATGAGCCCGAACGAGTCAGATCCCCCAGAACTGCGTTCCGCCGACGCTGCGACCGGGTCGAAGCCGATCCCGTCGTCGGTGATGATGAGCCGCACGCTCTCCTCGTCACGCTCGATCGAGATCACCGCCTGCTGGGCCTGGGCGTGCTGGACCACGTTCCCCATCGCACCCTGGCAGATCCGAAGCAGAGCGGTCTGGAGGTACATGGGCAGATCCACCGTGTCCGGCACGCGCACGTCGACGGCGACGCTTCGTCGCCACTGCACCTCCGAGAGCCGCTCCAGGGCGGCTCCGATGCCCTGGTCGACCAGGGCCGCGGGCGCCAGTTCACGGATGAATCGGCGTGTGTCGGCCAGGTTGGCTGCGGCGGTCTCCCTGGCCAGTCGGACGTGCTCGATGCCGGGCCGGGCCGGATCGGCCCGTTCCGCGGCGTGCAGCAGCATCTGGATGCTCGAGAGGCCTTGCGCCACGGTGTCGTGGATCTCCCTGGCCAGCCTGGCACGCTCGGCCAGCACGCCCGACTCGTGCTCTGTCGCGGCCAGCCTCCCCTGGGTGGCGATGAGTTCCTGCAGCAGCCGTTCCCGTTCGGCCGCCTCCCGGGCCAGCGACCGGTAGCCGAGGCCGATCACGATGGCCACGCCTGCTCCGACCATTGGCCCGACGACTCCGCCGATGGTCCATCCGGCGTGGAGGCCCAGCGCCAGAACCGACATCGCGGTGGTGAGGAGCACCGCGACCGTTCCCCACCAGCGCGGCAGGAGGTGGATGTAGAGGAAGAACAGCGGGAAGACCAGGTAGGCGCCTTCCGGAATGAGCCAGAGGATCAGCACCCACTCCAGCGAGAGCGCCAGCAGCCACAGGTAAGCGACCGTTGGGCTGTCGCGGTGCCGCCCGGCGTAGCCACCGACCCCGTACGTCACGAGGAAGACCACAGACAGCGCGACGACCGTACCGCTCCACGGTGTCGCGGTGATGACGCCACGCGCGACGACAAGCGCGGTGAGGGCACCGACGAGGACGTGGAGAGCGGTGCGGAGGCCCGTGAAGACAGGAGTGAGCGCGGTGTGGGCCATGCCTACCGACACTACGTGACCCCGCGCCAGCGCCCATCAATCGAAAGTTCGAAGGCGGCCCGGCGGGGGCTTGAATTGGCTCGCTGACGCGAGCAGACTGACCGGCGTTCCTCGCCGCCATTCGACGAGTGGACCGACCCGATCGCACATCCTGGAACGAGGAGGCTCTCTGATGCCGAATGTTGTCGACTATTTCGAGGTGGGTTCCCCAGACCCCGGTGCGGCCCGGGCGTTCTATTCCGGCATGTTCGACTGGGAGGTCGGCGCACCCTCGCCCGCCCAGTACAGCATGGTCAACGGCGACGCCGGCGGCCTGTGGGACACCACCGAGATCGGCGGGGCGAACTGGGCCATCTTCTACGTGCACGTCGACGACGTGCACCAGGCGATCGCCGACGCCACGCGACTGGGCGGCACGGTCGTTCTTCCCTTCGTCGACAACGGCAGGATCGAGTTCGCGCACCTGCTCGACCCATTCGGCAACCGGTTCGGCGTGTGGCGCCCCAAAACCCCCTGACACCGCCGTGGCCGAGGGGCACGAGCCACCCCCGCCACCACCCCCGCCACCACCCCGCCACCGGGCGGTCACGACAGCGTAGGCACGACAGCGTAGGTTGGACGGAATGAACAGCGCCACCACGCCTGCCGGCGATACCCGCGCGGCCGCAGAGCACAACAGCGATCACGCCGTTCGCAGCGACACGATCGCCCGCCCGGTCAACGCCTGGTTCCACCAGAACGCCCGCGACCTGCCGTGGCGCCGCAGCGGGTTCAGCGCCTGGGGCACCCTGGTGAGCGAGTTCATGCTGCAGCAGACGCCGGTGAACCGCGTGATCCCGATGCTTGAGCGGTGGCTCATCCGCTGGCCGACTCCGGCCGCCCTGGCGGCCGAGCCCCCGAGCGAAGCGGTGCGAGCCTGGGCGACCCTCGGCTATCCGCGCCGCGCGCTCTGGTTGCACGCGGCGGCAGTGGAGATCACCGAGCGACACGGCGGAACCATACCCGACGACGTCGACGCACTTCTCGCCCTGACCGGGATCGGCGACTACACCGCGCGCGCGGTGGCGGCCTTCGCATACGGCCACCGGCATCCGGTGGTGGACACCAACACCCGGCGGGTCATGGCACGGGCCGTCGGCGGCCAGGGCGAGCCGTCGCCGCCCAGCCGCACCCGCGACCTCGCCGCGATGGAAGCCCTGCTGCCCGATGACCGCGGTGAGGCCGCCGCGTTCAATGCCGGCATCATGGAGCTCGGCGCGGTGGTCTGCACGGCGAAGTCACCCCGTTGCGACGCATGCCCGATCCGGAATGCGTGCGCCTGGCGACGAGCCGGTTACCCGGTCTACGACGGGCCACGGAAGGCCGTGCAGAAGAAATACGAGGGCAGCGACCGGCAGGTGCGGGGCCTGATCATGGCCGAGTTGCGCTCCACGCACCGGCCGGTGACGGATGCCGAACTCGCGTCGGTCTGGCCGGATGCGGCCCAACGGGACCGCGCCCTGGCCGGCCTGGTCGTTGACGGCCTCGCCGTGCCGGCGGCGCACGGCGGCTACACGCTCCCCACCTAGCGATGTGTATGCCGAGTTGCCCGAATCGGCTGGGTTCCAGCACGGTGGACAGCAGATCTGGGCGACTCGGCGGTGACGCAGATGCCTCGGCTCAGCCCAGCCCGACCAGCTGGTACGCCTCCACCGGTTCGTCGCGTCCCTTCACCTGCAGCCGGCCGAGCGGCTCCGCACGCGCCCCGCCCAGCTCGGCGAGGGTATCCGCACTCACAGCCACGCCGCCGACCGGCGCCAGCCCCTCCAGCCGGGAGGCGACGTTCACCACATCGCCGATCGCCGTATAGGTGCGGCCGCCGCCCGTGCCCAGGATCCCGACCGAGGCCACGCCGGTGTTGATGCCGGCGCGGAACCGCGGCCAGTCCGGGTGCGCCGCAGCGACGGCGGCCGTCGCCGTTTGCAGCGCGAGGGCCGCTCCTGCCGCGCGCCTGGCGTGGTCTGGCTGGTCGCCCCGGGTGTTGAACGTCACCATCACCGCGTCGCCGACGATCCGGTCGATGACGCCGCCGAACCGTTGCACCACGGGCGGGATGGCCTCGTTGAAGTAGGTATTGAGCATGCCGGTGACCTGTTCCGGCGGGTGCTTCTCCGAGAAGCCGGTGAAATTCTGCAGGTCAGCGAACACCACCGAGATCGCCCGCTCGCCGGCGGCCGTCTCCGGCCGGTACAACCCGGCCCAGCGCTCTTCCCGCCAGGAGCGCTGTGCCGAGACGGCGATCAACACGAACGCGGCGAGCATCAACAGGTGCCACTCCCACCAGGACGCATGCCAGTTGCGGCCCCAGATGATGGCGATCTCGGCTTCGGCGAGCAATGTGAACGCCGCTGCCATGGCGAGCGGCAGCGCGGACGCCGGGTGCCGCGGCATCGTCAGGTAGCGGTAGACGGCGAAGGCGTAGAGCAGCAGGCCGGCGAGTGCGGGGATGGCCAGCGGACCCGACGCCCGCTCCGCGACCGGGGCGGTCGCAAACGGTCCGAGGAGAAGCAGCGACGCGACGGCCCACAGCGCCATCAGGGCCACCAGTCCCCCGAGCAGCCATGCCGCACGGCGCACGACCGCCCTGGCTTGCTTCTCGCTGAGTGGCAGGCTCGACGCCGCGGCGAAGACGGCGGCGACCAGGAGCCCGGCGGGGGTGGCGAGCACGAAACCGGGGTTCGGGGTGGGCAGCAGCACCTGGGGCGTGGCGAGCGCGTGCAGGGCGAGGAATCCCGCGGCGGAGAGGAAGGAGAGTGAGACCAGGACCAGCCGCGCGTCACCGCGGAGCCGGGCCGCCGACCCGGTCGCCCAGGCCAGGACCGCATTGATTCCGCCGATGGCCAGCACCAGCCAGAAATGCGACGGGTGGTGCTCCCAGGTGCCGTCGAAGTTCGGCTGCACGATCAGCAGCACGAAACCGGCCAGCGGGGCCAGGAGCAGCAGCACGGTCCAGCCGAACCGCCGCGCCGGGATTCCGGCGGCACGGGGCCCGGTTCCGTCCACCGGGCTGCCAGCCGGGGTGGCGTGGGTCATCATAGGCTCCGTTCCGTCGCGCCGTGCCCGGCCGCGCGTTCGCCCGCCGCCTTGCCGGCGGCGCCCCGCGCGAGGAAGCCGTGCACAGCGGACACCACGACCGAGCCCTCACCGACCGCGGACGCCACCCGTTTCACCGACCCGCGCCGCACGTCGCCGACCGCGAATACGCCGGGGACGGACGTTTCGAGGGCATCAGGCATCCGCTCGTCCGACCAGGCCGCGCCTGCCTCACTGACGACGTCCGCCCCGGTGAGAACATAGCCCCACTTGTCGCGCAGCAGCTGCGGGGGCAACCAGGCAGTGTGCGGGGAGGCGCCGATCAGCAGGAACAGGGCGTCACTGGCGACCCGCGTCTCTGTGCCGCTGAGGCGGTCGCGCACGACCAGGTGATCGAGCCGCTCGGCTCCCCCGCCGCCGATCACCTCGGCACCGGTCTCGACGTGCACGCCGGCGGCGTCGAGCTGGTCGATGAGGTAGCTCGACATGCTCTCGGCCAGGGTCGCACCGCGCACCAGCAGCGTCACCGACGACGCGTACCTGGCCAGGTGCAGGGCCGCCTGGCCCGCCGAGTTGCCGCCGCCGACCACATGCACGGCCTTTCCTGCCTGCGCCTTCGCTTCGACAACGGATGCCCCGTAGAAGACCGCCGCGCCTGCGAACGGCTCGAGGGCCGGCACGTCAAGCCGCCGGTAGTCGACCCCGACCGCGATGACCACCGAGCGCGCCCGCAGCTGCTCCGGCGGACGGGAGGCACCCGAACCACTCGCGACGGTCAGACGGCATCCGTCGCCGTCCACCTCGAGCCCGACCACTTCGCGGGAATGCGCGAACCCGGCCCCGAACACCCATGCCTGCTGGTAGGCGCGCTGGGCGAGCTCCGACCCGGAGATCCCGCGCGAGAAGCCCAGGTAGTTGCGGATCAGCGAACTCGATCCGGCCTGGCCGCCGATCGCCTCGCGTTCGACCACCCAGGCGGTGAGGCCCTCCGACGCGGCGTAGACGGCCGCGGCGAGACCAGCGGGGCCGGCCCCGACGATGGCGACGTCCACCTCGGTGTTGTCGGGGAGGCTGGTGCTCAGCCCGTACGAAGCGGCGAGATCGGCATTGCTGGGATCGGACAGCACCCGGCCGTCGATCAGTCGCACCAGCGGCACGCCGGTGTAGCTCACCCCCGAGCCGGCCAGCAGGGCGCGGCCCTCCGCTGACCCGGGTGCGACGTATCCGTGCGGCACCCCTCCGCGCGCGAGCAGGCTCCGTAGTTCGTGGGTGCGCGGCTGGTCGTCATCGCCGATCACCGTCACCTCACGCGGCCGTTCGTTGACCGAACGCTCGAATTCGAGCAGAAATTCGGTCACGGTGCGGTGGAAGTACTCGTCCGGCGAGTGCCACGGCCGGATCACGTAGTAGTCGATCTGGCCGGTGGCCATCAGTTCGAGTACCACCGCCGTCGTGGATCGCTCCGCCCAGGAGCCCCACTCGATGACCAGGCCGCGACGGAGGTCGGGGAAACGGCGCCGCGCCTCGGTGAACAGCGTCTCGCCGGTGAATTCCGCTACGCCGACTGCCGAGTCGTCCGCCAGCAACAGCGCCACCCGTCCACCCTGGGCCGACGCCTCGGCGAGGGCGGTACGTGCCTCATCGGCACCCGGGGTCGCAACCACCCGATAGTCGAGGGTGTAGCGGCGCTCGAGTTCGCGCAGCACCGCATCCCTGGCCGGCTCATCTGACAGGGCGAGCAGGATGATCGGCAGCTGCCGCCTGGCTGCACCGGCATCGACGGCAGGGCTGTTCTCACTCATGAACTCTCCATTCCTGGATGAGCCGGCTGGGGTGTGAGGGCGACGGGGCGTGCGGGGCGCTTCGATGCGAGGGCTTCGATGCGAGGGCAGCGGGCCGTCAGGGCGCCGGGGTGTCGCTTCCTGTGCCGCGAGCCGCCATCGGCCCGAGTGTACTCCGCACCACCCATCGGCTGCGAGCCCCCGCCCGCGCGTAAGCTCGAGGCATGGTGACGTCGCTGTTGCGGATGCAGGCCCCGATCGAATCGACTGAGCTGAACGACGCACTCGCTGGCATCACCGAACGGCTGGGCCTCACCCGCAGCTTCCCGCCCGACGCCCGGGCCGAGGCCGAACGGGTCACCCGCCACCCCGACCTGCCGGCCGCCGACCGTACCGACGTGCCGTTCCTCACCATCGACCCGCCCGGATCGACCGACCTCGACCAGGCCATGTTCATCGAACGCCTCGGCGACGGATTCCACGTGCTGTATGCGATAGCGGATGTCCCGGCTTTCGTTTCCCCCGGTGGCGCGGTCGACGCCGAGGCACGACGACGCGGCCAGACGATCTACGCCCCAGACGGGCGGATCCCGCTGCACCCCACCGTGATCAGCGAGGATGCCGCTTCACTGCTGCCGGACCGGGTCCGGGGTGCGTTTGTCTGGGACCTCACGCTGGACCACACGTCCACCGTGACGCGTGCGGCAGTGGCGCGGGCACGCATCCGGAGCCGGCGACAACTCACCTACGCCGAAGCGCAGGACGCCATCGACACGGGTGCGGACGACGGGGGCGGGGACGGCGCCGGGCACTCGACGCTGGCGCTGCTGAAGGAGGTCGGCCTCGGCCGGATCGCGCTGGAACGGCAGCGTGGCGGCGCCAGCCTCCGTATCCCGCATGTGACCATCACGGAGGACGATGGCAGCTACCAGCTGATCCGGCGGAGCCCGCTGCCGGTCGAGGACTGGAACGCGCAGATCTCGCTGATGACCGGGATGGCCGCCGCGGACCTGATGCTGGGGGCGAGGATCGGGATCCTGCGGACGCTCCCGGAACCGGAGGAGCAGACCATCGCGGGGTTCCGGCGCCAGGCCGCCGCGCTGGACCATCCCTGGCCCGACAGTATGCCGTACGGGGAATACCTGCGCCGGCTGGACGTGGAGAACCCGAAGGACCTGGCGATCATGCACGCCGCCGGGTCGTTGTTCCGCGGCGCCGGCTACACCGCTTTCGACGGCTCGGTGCCCGCCAACGGCAGGCAGGCAGCCGTCGCAGCGCACTACACGCACGTCACGGCGCCGATCCGGCGGCTGGTCGACCGCTTCGCGCTGGTCGCGTGCGAGGCGATCAGCGCGGGCGAACCGGTTCCCGGCTGGGTGCGGGACGCACTGCCGGCACTGCCCGCGGTGATGGCGTCGTCAGACCAGACCGCCGGCACCGTTGACCGGGCCGCCCTGGACACCGTCGAGGCCGCCGCACTCTCCTCACGCGTCGGCGACATCTTCGAGGCCACGGTGATCTCCGGCGGCAACGGCAAGGGCATGATCCAGCTGACCGATCCGGCGGTGACGGCATCGGTGGTCGGCGCGGCCCTGCCCGGGACCCGGATCCGTGCGCGCCTTGCCGAGGCGACCATCGCCACCGGCAGCATCCGCTTCGAGGCGCTCTCGTCGCCTGTGCCGCCCGCCTGATGGCCCGCGAACCTGCACTTGTTGGGGTTATAACCCGCTCATAACCCCAACAACTGCGGGTTCGCGAAGGCCGGCGCTACCCTGAAGCGATGATCACCACCACTGGACTGCGTGCGGCCTACGACGACCAGCTGCGCACCGACGCCGAGACCCCGAGCGCGCTCTCGGTCACCCGGCACGGCCCGCTGCGCCTGGTGACCTTCGCGGGCGGGCGCGGCTTCGTCACCTATCGCGACCTCGGCGGAGCGGATGCCGACGCGATCCGCATGCTCGTGCAGCAGACGCTCGCCCACTTCCGTGCCGACCCCGGGATCAACCGGGTGGAGTGGAAGACACGCGGGCACGACCGGGCACCCGGCTTGCACGAGGCGTTGCTGGAGCACGGCTTCACGCCGGACGAGCAGGAGTCGATCATGATCGGCGACGCACGGGCACTTGCCGTGGACGTTCCACTGCCCGGGGGCGTGACGTTGCGCCGGGTGACCGGGGATGCGGACGTTCGCGCCATGAGCGCGATGCAGGACGAGGTCTTCGGTGACCCGCCGTCCGACGAGATGGCGAACGCCCTGCTGAGTCGGCTCTCCCGCGCTGATGGGATGGAGTTGTGGGTGGCCGAGGCGGATGCGCGGATTGTCAGCGCAGGCCGCTTGGAACCGGTGCGCGACACTCAATTCGCTGGGATCTGGGGTGGCGCGACCCTCCCGGCGTGGCGAAGTCGTGGAATTTATCGAGCGCTCACCGCGGCTCGCGCCCACTCAGCGCTCCGCATGGGCAAGACACTGATCAACAGCGACTCGACTGAGTACTCACGCCCCATCCTCGAACGGTCCGGGCTGGTCACCGTGTCGACGACGACGCCGTATCGCTGGCACCGCTGAGCGTTTGCACACGCGGGGTCGCCGATAGGCTGCCGGAATGAGTGCTGGCAGCAGTCGTCGGAGGATCAGCCCCACGATTGTGCTGTCGACATCGTTGGTCGCCCTCCTCCTCGCTGTGGTCATCATCAGCCTGAACATCCGGACGGATCGGCCCACGACGCTCGACGGAGTCACCGCGGAAGTGATCGTCGACGTCGATTCGATCAGTGCGACTCTCCCCGCCGGTGTCGTGACGGGTTCCGTGGACGACAGCACCGTCTCGGACTGTCCGGACGGGGGCGGCGGGCAGCAGGTCGCCGTGTCGCGGACGATGAACGTGACAGCCGACTTCGAGTCGGCGGCGTGGATCGCCCGGGTCACCAGGCAGTACGAAGACAAGGGCTGGGACGTCAGGCTGCGCACCCTGGGCAGCCGCGACCACGTCGAGCTGAGGCTGGTGGGCCAGCGCCTCCTGATCTACCGCGTGATCACCACCGGCCAGGAGGGCACACGCCAGGTGATCGTCCGGTCGGATTCCCGCTGCTCGGAGCCCGCGCCCGCCTGGGCCCCGTTACCCCAACCCCGCGAAAACGCACTTGTTGGGTTTATGACGGCGTCATAAACCCAACAAGTGCAGGTTCGCGGCACCAGTCAGGCTCGCGCGGCACCAGTCAGGCTCGCGCGGCACCAGTCAGCTCGCGCGGCACCAGTCAGGCTCGCGGCACAAGACAGGTTCGCGGGGCAGCGGATGCGCTCGCTAGCGGGCGTCGGGGTTGGCGGGATCGGCGGGCACGTCGTCGTCGTAGACGTCCTCGGCGGCCAGGTCTTCCTCGTCGTCCTCGAAACTGCGCGGCTTCACGTACGGATCGGCGTCACCGGCGTACTGCGCGGTCTGGGCGAGCTGCCCGACCTCGGTGTCGCGGTGGTGGGCTTCGAGCAGCAGGTCCTCGATCAACTTGGCGTTCTCGGGGATCGCGTCGGCGATGAATTCGATCGACGGTGTCAGCCGGGCCGTGATGTTCTTGCCGACCTCGCTCCGCATCAGGCCGGTGGCCGCCTTGAGCGCGGCCGCACTGTCGGCACGTTCCTCGTCCGAGCCGTAGACCGTGTAGAAGATCGACGCGTGCTGCAGGTCCCCGGTCACCTTGACATCCGTGATGGTCACGAAGCCGAGGCGCGGGTCTCGGAGTCCGCGCTCGAGTCGCTTGGCGACGATGACCTTGATCCGGTCCGCCATCTTGCTTGCGCGTGCCTGGTCAACCATGAGTAGCTCCTCTTATTCATTCGGCGCCGAGCCTGTCGAGACCCGTGTGATGGGATCTCGACAAGCTCGATCACCGGTGCAACTGGAGGGGCGGACCGGGTGCACCGCCACGCACACCCGATCCCCCGCGACCACGAGATCAGCCTCGCGGCTTCTCCTTCATTTCGATCGTCTCGATCTCGTCACCGATCTGGATGTCGTTGAACTTGCCGAGACCGATACCGGCCTCGAAGTCCGTCCGAACCTCGGTGACGTCGTCCTTGAACCGGCGCAGCGACTCGATGGCCAGGCTGTCCCCCACCACGATGCCGTCGCGGATGACGCGCGCCTTGGCGTTTCGCGTGATCGTTCCCGACCGCACGATGACACCGGCGATGTTGCCGAACTTGGAGGAACGGAACACCTCGCGGATCTCGGCGACACCACTCTGCACCTCTTCGTACTCGGGCTTGAGCATCCCGGTGAGGGAATTCTCAATGTCCTCGAGTGCCGAGTAGATGACCGAGTAGAAGCGCACGTCCACACCTTCACGGGCGGCACGTTCCCGCGCCTTGGTGTCGGGGCGAACGTTGAAGCCGATGATGATGGCGTTGTCGACGGTGGCGAGGTTGACGTCGCTCTCCGTGACCGCACCGACACCGCGGTGGATGATCCGCAACTGCACCGAATCGTCGACCTCGATCTTGAGGAGTGACTCTTCGAGGGCCTCGACGGCACCCGAAACGTCACCCTTGATGATGAGGTTGAGCGACTCGACCTTGCCCTCTTCGAGAGCACGGGTGAAGTCCTCGAGGCTGATGCGCTTGCGAGCCTTGGCCAGCAGGGCGTTGCGCTCCGCGGCTTCACGCTTCTCGGCGATCTGGCGGGCGGTGCGGTCTTCCTCGATGACGAGGAAGGTGTCACCGGCGCGCGGGACGCTGGAGAGACCCTGCACCTGGACCGGACGGGATGGAAGCGCCTCGAGCACGGCAACGCCGTTCTCGTCGGCCATCGCCCGGACCCGGCCGTAAGCCGTCCCTGCGACGATGGCGTCTCCGACGCGCAGCGTTCCGGACTGGATGAGCACGGTCGCCACAGCGCCGCGGCCCTTGTCCAGGCGGGCTTCAATGGCCACACCGCGGGCATCCTTGTTCGGGTTGGCACGCATGTCGAGGGCGGCGTCGGCGGTCAGCAGCACAGCGTCCAGGAGCTCCTGGATGCCGACGTTGTTCCGTGCTGACACGTCGACGAACATGACGTCTCCGCCGTACTCTTCGGCGACGAGCCCGAATTCGGTGAGCTGCTGGCGCACCTTCTGCGGGTTGGCGTCTGGCTTGTCGATCTTGTTCACCGCAACCACGATCGGCACGTTGGCGGCCTGCGCGTGGTTGAGCGCCTCAATCGTCTGCGGCATGATGCCGTCATCCGCTGCGACCACGAGGATCGCGATGTCGGTCACCTGGGCACCACGGGCACGCATGGCGGTGAACGCCTCGTGGCCCGGTGTGTCGATGAAGGTGATCGGGCGTTCGATGCCCTCGTGCTCCGCGACAACCTGGTACGCACCGATGTGCTGCGTGATGCCGCCGGCTTCGCCCTCGACAACCTTGGAGTTGCGGATGGCGTCGAGCAGGCGAGTCTTACCGTGGTCGACGTGGCCCATGACGGTGACGACCGGCGGGCGAGCCTCGAGCTCTTCGTCGGTTTCTTCTGCCAGTTCCTCATCGATGTCGATGTCGAAGCCGAGCAGCAGTTCGCGGTCCTCGTCCTCTGGGGAGACCATCTGGATCTTGTAACCCAGCTCGTCGCCCAGGATGCCGAAGGTGGCTTCGTCGAGCGACTCGGTTGCCGTTGCCATCTCACCGAGGTGGAACAGCACGGTGACCAGGTTGCCGGGGCTCGCGTCGATCTTGTCGGCGAAGTCCGTGATCGAGGCTCCACGACGCAGGCGCACAACGGTGCCGCCATCGCCGCGGGGTACGCTCACGCCACCCAGCGACGGGGCTTCGCGCAGTTCGAATTCCTGCCTCTTCGTACGCTTCGACTTGCGGGCCTTGCTCTTTCCGCCACCGCGGCCGAAGGCACCGGCGGTTCCGCCGCCCGGTCCACGACCACGGCCGCCACCGCCACCGGCGGGACGGGCGGGTGCGAAGCCGGGGGTTCCGGCGGGCGCTCCCGGGCGGAAGCTCGGTCGGGCTCCCCCGCCCTGGGTGGCGCTGGGGCCGCCGGGGCGCTGGAAACCACCCGGACGCTGGCCGAAGCCGGTCGGGCGCTGGCCCTGTCCCGGGCCGCCCGGACGCGGGGCTCCCGGACGGGGTGCGGGGGGACGTGGAATGTTGCTCGGGGTGGGGCGCTGGCCCATGCCCTGTGCGCTGGCGAACGGGTTGTTGCCCGGACGCGGTGCGGCGGGGCGCTGGCCCATGCCCTGGTTGCTGGCGAACGGGTTGTTACCCGGACGCGCGGCGCCGGGACGCGGGATGCTTCCGCCGGGCTTGGCGACGTCGCTCACCGGCGCGGCCGGCGCCGCATCAGCGGCAGCGGGTGCCTCCGCAGCAGGCGAGGCATTCTCGGCGGCGACCTTCTCGGCGGCGACGGCCTTCTCGTGCTCGGCAGCCTTGGCCGCGGCCTGGGCCTGGCGTTCGGCGACCGTGAGCGGCGCGGCCGGGACCGGTGCGGCATCCGTTGCCTCGGTGTGAGGCGCGGCGGCAGCGACCGGCCGGGGGGTCGGCTGCGCGGGTCCGGGGCGTGCGCCGCCGGGCTTCGCGGACGTCTGGGGCTTGCCGGCAGGCGCGGCGGCCTTGGCGGGAGCTGCGGCTGCAGCACTCACCCCGTCGGCTTCGAGCGCAGCACGGAGGCGCCGTGCAACGGGGGGCTCGACGCTACTGGACGGTCCCTTGACGAACTCGCCCATTTCTTTCAATTTCGCAAGGGCTACCTTGCTGTCGACACCGAGTTCGCTTGCGATCTCGTGTACGCGTGGTTTCGCAGCCACAATTCTCCTGTTCCGGGCCTGCACCCGGAAAGGGGCAGACCGTTAGTAACGGACGGGTCTCATTTCGAGCCGCTCATTAGTTATCCATTAGCCAATTCAGCCTGTTCTCTAGTTGTTTCGCGTCCAGTTCGCCGGTCACACGCAATGCACGCCCGAAAGCGCGCCGCCTGACTGCGTCGTGAAAGCACGAGGTGGTCGGATGCAGCCACGCACCTCGCCCGGGCAGCGTCGCGGTTTCATCCACCACTAATTCTGAGTCCCGGGCTACAACCCTCAGAAGTGAGGACCGCGGAGCGCGCGAACGGCATCCAATGCACGTTCTAACGGGTTCCATGGTACCCCTTATTCCGCGTCCTCCAGAATGCTGTCGGGCTGGATGTCGATTTTCGCGCCGGTGAGCTTCGCCGCCAGGCGGGCGTTCTGGCCTTCCTTGCCGATGGCGAGGGAAAGCTGGTAGTCCGGCACGAGTGCGCGAACGGCCTTGATCGACTCGTCGATCACGTAGGCGCTGGTGACTTTCGCCGGTGAGAGCGCGCTGGCGACGAAGGTGGCCAGGTCCGGCGAGAAGTCGACGATGTCGATCTTCTCGTTGTTGAGCTCGGCGGTCACCGCGCGCACTCGCTGGCCGAGTTCGCCGATGCAGGCACCCTTGGCGTTGACCCCCGGTTCGGTCGCGCGCACCGCGATCTTGGTGCGGTGGCCGGCCTCGCGGGCGAGGGAGACGATTTCGACGACGCCGCTGGCGATCTCGGGGACCTCCAGCGCGAACAGCTTCCGCACCAGCGACGGATGCGTGCGGGAGACCGTGATCTGCGGGCCTTTCATGCCCTTGCTCACGCTCGTGACGTACACCCTGATCCTCGACCCGTGGTCGTAGCTCTCCCCGGGAACCTGTTCCTCGGGCGGCAGGATCGCTTCGACGCTTCCGAGGTCAACATGGATCATGCGGGGATTCGGGCCCTGCTGGATGATCCCGGCCACGATGTCGCCCTCGCGGCTGCGGAATTCACCCAGCACCGCGTCATCCGCTAAATCACGCAGTCGCTGGTTGATGACCTGCTTGGCCGCGAACGCCGCAATGCGGCCGAAGTCGCTGGGTTCGTCGACCGCTTCACCGATGATGTTGCCTTCGTCGTCGTGCTCGGGGACGAAGATCGACACGTGGCCGGTCTTGCGGTCGAGGTGCACGCGTGCGCCCGGCTCCTCCGTGACGGCCTGCTTCATGTGCTCACCCGGGTGGATGTGCTTCAGGTACGCCGTCAAAATTGCCTGCTCGATGATCTGCGCGAGTTCCTCGAACGGGATCTCTTTCTCGCGCTCCATCTGCCGCAACATACTGAGGTCGATGTCCATGGCCGGCCTCCTCTATTCAAATTGTGCCGCCGCGAAACTGCGCAGCGGGCTCGTCTTCTACGGTACCCGAAACCGAGGGGCGCCTGCACCGCCCGGGCTGGGGATACGCTGGGCGCGTGAACGGGGATTCGGCGAAGGCCACGGCGAAAGAAACCGCGCAGAGTGCCGAAACCGCGCCTGTTGTGCGGTGGCTGGCGCGCGGCGGCGTCGCGATGGTCGGGCTGCTGCACATCATCATCGGGGCACTCGCGGTGAGCGTTGCGACCGGCTCAGGCGGCGGCGAGGCCGACCAGTCCGGTGCGCTGAACCAGCTGGCGAAGACCCCCGGCGGAACGGTCGTGCTCTGGAGCATCATCATCGGGATGCTCGCCCTCGCCCTCTGGCAGGTGCTGGAGGTGCTCCTCACCCGCCGGAAGGACGACACCCGGAAATGGGGGCACCGGATTGTCGAGTTGGGCAAGGGCGCGGCGTACGTCTTCATCGCCGCCACCGCGTTCACCTTCGCCCGCGGCTCGCACACCAGCACCCAGGACGCCACCCAACAGGCCAGCGGCGCGCTCCTCGGAGCCCCGGGCGGCATCATCGTGCTGGTGATCATCGGCCTGATGGTGGTCATCACCGGCGGGTCCTTCGTATTCCGCGGGGTCACCGGCAGGTTCGTCCAGGACATCCGGATGCCGCGCGAACCGTGGGGATTGATTGTCACGTGGCTCGGCGTGATCGGGTACGCGGCCAAGGGCGTGCTGCTCGGCGTGGTCGGGGCGCTGTTCCTGGTGGCGGCCTTCACCGTCGACCCGGAGAAGGCCGCGGGGCTCGACGGCGCCATCAAGACCATCGAGGCGTTGCCGTACGGCGGCGCCCTCCTCATCGCCGCGGGGGTCGGCCTGGTCGCCTACGGACTGTACTTCCTGGCGCGCGCCCGCCTGGTGAAGCTCTGACCCCCGCGACGCTCAGCCCAGGCGCGCCGTGATGTCCGCTACAGCGACCTGTTCCCGCTCGCCGGTGCGGCGGTCCCAGAACTCGACGATGCCGTCGGCGGCGCCCCGGCCGACGATCACGATCTTCGGCACCCCGATCAACTCGGCGTCGCCGAACTTCACACCGGGCGACACCTTCGGCCGGTCGTCGTAGAAGACCTCACGCCCGGTCGCCTCGATGGCGGCGACCACGGCCTCGGACGTGTCGAAGACGACCTGCTCACGGCCGGTGGCGATCACGTGCACGTCGAACGGCGCGACCGACTCCGGCCAGACCAGGCCCTTCTCGTCGTTGTTCAGTTCGGCGATGATCGCGAGGATGCGGGTGACCCCGATACCGTATGAGCCCATGGTCACGGTGACCAGCTTGCCGTTCGGGTCGAGCACCTTGAGCCCGAGGGCCTCGGCGTACTTGCGGCCGAGTTGGAAGACGTGGCCGATCTCGGTGCCGCGGGCCAGCTCGACCGGTCCGGAGCCGTCGGGGGCCGGGTCGCCGAACCGCACCTCTGCGGCCTCGACGGTGCCGTCGGCCTGGAAATCACGACCGGCGACGAGGCCGAACACGTGCTTCCCGTGCTGGTTGGCGCCGGTGATCCATTCGGTTCCGTCGACGACGCGCGGGTCGACCAGGTAGCGGATGCCGGTGCTCGACTTCTCGCCGAGTACTGCTCCGTCGGCCGACCAGGGTCCGATGTAGCCCTTGACCAGGCCGGGGTGCCTGGCGAAGTCGGTCTCGTTCGCGGCCTCGACCTCGGCGGGTGCGAATGCGACCTCCACCCGCTTGAGGTCGACCTCGCGGTCGCCCGGCAGGCCGATGATCACGAGTTCGCGGCTGCCGTCCGGGTTCATCAGCGCCAGCACGACGTTCTTGAGGGTGTCCGCGGCGTCCCAGTCGCGTCCGTCCGGGCGCGGGTGGTTGGCGTTTGCGCTGTCGACCAGGGTCTGGATGGTGGGGGTGTCAGGGGTGTCGTGGACTTCGGCCTCGCCGACGCCTTCCCAGCCGATGGACGGTGGTACCAGCGTGGTGAACGCTTCGACGTTGGCGGCATATCCGCCGGCCGAGCGCACGAAGGTGTCCTCCCCGACGGGGGTGGGGTGCAGGAACTCTTCGCTCTTGGATCCACCCATGGCGCCGGCATCCGCTTTGACGATCACGTACTCGAGCCCGAGCCGGGTGAAGATGCGTTCGTAGGCGTCGCGCTGGGCCTGGTAGCTCTCGTCGAGCCCGGCGTCGGTGTAATCGAAGGAGTACGCGTCCTTCATCGTGAACTCCCGGCCGCGGAGGAGGCCGGCACGGGGGCGAGCCTCGTCGCGGTACTTGTCCTGGATCTGGTAGATCGACAACGGGAGGTCCTTGTAGCTGTTGTACAGGTCCTTCACCAGGAGCGTGAACACCTCTTCGTGGGTGGGGGCGAGGAGCATGTCGGAGCCCTTGCGGTCCTTCAGCCGGAAAATGCCGTCGCCGTACTCGTCCCATCGACCCGTGATGTCGTAGGGCTCGCGCGGCAGGAGCGCCGGGAAGTGCACCTCATGGGCGCCGGCGTTCGTCATCTCCTCGCGGACGATGGTCTCGACCTTGCCCTTCACGCGCAGGCCGATGGGCAGCCAGGCGAAGATGCCGGGCGCCTGGCGACGGATGTAGCCTGCCCGCACCAGGAGGCGGTGGCTGGTGACCTCGGCGTCGGCGGGGTCTTCGCGGAGGGTTCTGAGGAAGTAGTTCGAAAGGCGTGTAGGCACCCGTCTACTTTAGAGCGCGCGCGGGTGCGGCCGCTCTGCGCCGTGGTCGGCCGGCACGGGCTGGGGGCCGAGCCACGGCCAAGGGAAGGGCCGACTGCGGCTGCAGCCGGCCCTTCCCGATTCATTCAGCGGAGCAGGTTGCTCCCCCGGTAGGTGAAGTCGTCGACAGACAACTGCGGGGAGGCGGCCCTCCGGCTGCCGTCTTCGAAGAACCCGGACTTGGAGAGGGCGAGGGTCATGACGGCGTGTGCCGCCGCATCGCCCAGTTCGTTCAGGGCCTTGGTGCTGAGGTTGTTCGCGGTGTCGCAGGCCTGGTGGTAGCAGGCGTCATACGGAGCGCCAGCGGTTCCGCCGTACACGGCGGCTTCCTCGGCCGTCTTGAGTTCTTCGGCTCCACTGAAGAGCCCGCCGGCGGGGATGCCTGCGGCGATGAAGGGCCCGTAATCGGAGCGACCATCGAACGCGGTCGGCGCGGTGGCAAGACCCTTCCCAGCGAAGTAGTCGTTGAACACCGCCTCGATCTGCGCGGACCCGGGAGGGCCCGCGAGGCCGTCTGGATCGGCCGAGCCGTCTCCGTCGTAGACGAACCGCACGTAATTGGGCGATCCGAGCATGTCGAAGTTGAGGTTCGCGTAAATGGTCGACAGCTGGTCGTCACTGAGGCTGTCGACATAGTGGGTCGATCCGAGCAGGCCGGACTCCTCGGCACCCCAGAACGCGAAGCGCACCATCTGCTGCGGCTTGACTTTCAGCTTCGCCCCCTGGATGGCGGTTTCGAGCAGCACGCCGGTGCCACTGCCGTTGTCATTGATGCCGGGCCCGGCCAGGACGGAGTCCAGGTGAGCGCCCACCACAACGACCTTGGCGGGGTTACCCACCGGGGAGTCCGCGATGATGTTCGAGGTCGTGCGGGTTTCGGCAACCACGTCGGTGGCGACGGCGACGCTGACCGGTCCGGCCTGCGTGGCGGTGTAGAGGGCGACCCCGTCCTCGTAGCTGAGGCCGACCACCGGAATGGACACCTGGCCTCCCAGGGTGACCCCGGCGAGCAGCTCGGTTCGGCCGGGGTCGCCCTCATTGAAGATGACTGCCGCGTCGTACCCGGCCGCGACCGCGGCGGCGACCTTGTCCGCGAAGACACAGGTACCGCGTTGGATCAGTGCCACCTGCGGTTCGGTTGCCGACGCGGGCACGTAGTCAGTGACCGCGCATCCGGACGCTGAACTGGGTTCAGGAGTGGCGGGGATCACGATGTTCGTGGTGGGAACGAGGGTGCCGGTGACAGCGCCGCCTCCCGAGTACTCCAACGTCGCAGTCTCGTAGTCGGTCGGTGTCGGTGACACCTGGCTCAGCGTCGCAGGTGTGACCTCCTGGAAGAACGGGAACTCGAATTTCTGCTCGGTGACTGTGAACCCCGCCCTGGTCATCCGCTCCTTGACGTATGCGGCCGACGCGGCGAAGCCCGGTGTGCCGGACGCCCGTGTGCCTCCGTACTTGTTTGCGATTCGTTGCAGCACACGTTCGTGCTGCAGGATGCCGCTACGGTCACCGCATTGCGCAGTTTCGTCGTGTTGACGTTGTCGACGGCTGTGGCCGCCGATACCGGAACTATGGTGGCCGCAATGACCAGCCCCGTTAGCAGTACCGCTCTACCTCGCACGATTCTTCCTCCGATCGGGCCCCCGAACGGGGCACATAACTGTGCTGAGGGTGCCTCAGGTTTCGGGGCGCGGGATAGCGCCGTTACCGGATCGTTATCTAGAACTAGGCTGGCGGAGTGCCCACCGCACCTTGAAAAGGAGCTCTATTCATGAATGTCCACACAGTGTCACTCGCCGATGCCCGCCGTGTCATCGGGGCCGGAGAGGTGAAAGCGGTGGAACTCGGCCAGCCGAGCAACATCGCGGTCGTCGATGCCGGAGGCAACCTCGTCGCCCACGTTCGCATGGACGGCGCCTGGATCGGCAGCATCGACATCTCGATCAACAAGGCCTTCACCTCGCGCGCGTTCGACATCAGCACCCAGGACCTGGGCGACAACGCCGCGCCCGGTCAGCAATTCTTCGGCATCCACGCGTCAAACAATGGCCGGGTCATGATTTTCGCCGGCGGCATACCGTTGCGTGACGGCGACACGGTCGTGGGAGCGGTCGGGGTCAGCGGGGGGTCAGGGGCGCAGGACCAGGAGATCGCCGAAGCGGCGGCAGCCGCGCTCTAATCGTCGCCACCCGCCGGCGAGTTGCCCGCTTCTGCGGCCCGCACGTGTCTGCGGCAGCGGAAGTGGGCAACTCGGGGGAGGGTAGAGCTGTGCAGCGGATGCCGCGGCGGTCGCGTCCCGACGTGCCCGGCCACCGGGAGGGGGGCGCCCGCGGCCGGCCCGGCGCGCGAAAACGCGCCGGGCGCGCGGGATTTCGGGTGCCCGACGGCCTTTCGGGTGCCGGGCGAGGTCGACGGGACCGCCGCGACGGCCCGGCTAGTTGGCGCCGACCGTCACCACGGGCTGGCCCGCACTGGTGTCAGTCGGGGGCATCTCGGCGGCGATGCGGTTGGCTTCCTCGATCAGGGTCGCGACGATCTCCGACTCCGGCACGGTCTTGATGACCTCGCCCTTGACGAAGATCTGTCCCTTCCCGTTCCCGGATGCCACGCCGAGGTCAGCCTCGCGGGCCTCGCCCGGTCCGTTGACGACGCACCCCATGACGGCCACTCTGAGCGGGACCGTCATGCCCTCCAGGCCATCCGTCACATCGTTGGCGAGCTTGTAGACGTCGACCTGGGCGCGGCCACAACTCGGGCAGGAGACGATCTCAAGCTTTCGCTCGCGGAGGTTCAGCGACTGCAGGATCTGCAGCCCCACCTTGATCTCCTCGACCGGCGGCGCGGACAGGGAGACCCGGATGGTGTCGCCGATGCCCTCCGAGAGCAGGATGCCGAATGCCGTGGCGCTCTTGATCGTGCCCTGGAAGGATGGTCCGGCCTCGGTCACCCCGAGGTGCAGGGGCCAGTCGCCGCGTTCGGCGAGCAGCCGGTACGCCTTGACCATGATGATCGGGTCGTTGTGCTTGACCGAGATCTTGAAGTCGTGGAAGTCGTGCTCCTCGAACAGGCTGGCTTCCCAGACGGCGCTCTCCACGAGCGCCTCCGGTGTGGCCTTCCCATACTTCTGCAGGATCGACGGCTCAAGCGAACCGGCGTTGACCCCGATGCGGATCGACACGTCGGCGGCCTTGGCCGCGGCCGCGATCTTGCCGACCTGGTCGTCGAACTTACGGATGTTGCCCGGGTTCACCCGCACACCCGCGCAGCCGGCGTCGATGGCGGCGTACACGTAGTTCGGCTGGAAGTGGATGTCGGCGATAACCGGGATCTGGCTCTTCTTCGCGATGATCGGCAACGCCTCGGCGTCGTCGCGGCTCGGTACCGCGACACGCACGATGTCGCAGCCGGACGCGGTGAGCTCGGCAATCTGCTGCAGGGTCGCGTTGATGTTCGGGGTCGGCGTCGTCGTCATCGACTGGACGCTGATCTGCGCGCCCCCGCCGACCAGGACCTTGCCGACTTTGATCTGACGGGTCTTCCGTCGGGGAGCGAGTACTTCAGGTACTTTGGGCATCCCCAGGTTGATTGCAGGCACGTCGTTAGCTTACGCGCCACCCGCGAGCGGATGCTGGGCGCCGGCCGCACGAGCACCGAGCACAGAGCAACCAGCACCGAGCACCGAGCACCGAGCGCACCCGGCCTCGGGCCTGGAACGACCGGCGCACCACGATTCCCGCGACCAGGGCGTCGAGCCCCGCGGTGATCTCGTCGGGCGGCGTGGCGGCGCCCCGGGTCACCCGGGCGAGGCAGGTCGCGATCACCGCCGCCGAGGCCGCCGCCTCCACGGCGATGTCTGCGCATCCCCGGTGGCCTCCTGCACCAGGTCAGCCGCATCACCAGGCGAGCCGCATCACCGGGCACGCCGACACCCGTCGGCTCAGTCAGCGCCCGGCCGCGACCTGCTCGTCCGCCTTCTTCTGCAGCAGGTCCGCCGTGCCCCGCGCGTCCGCCGCGTCAACGTCATGCAACGAGATCCCGCGCGTCTCCTTGAGCGTGAGCACCACGGCTGCGGTGATCAGGCAGGCGATCATCAGGTAGACCGCCACGGGAACCGCGGACCCGAACGAGCCGAGCAGGCTGGCCGCAATGATCGGCGCCAGCGAGCCGGCAACGATCGACGTGACCTGGTAGCCGAGCGAGACGCCCGAGTAGCGCATCCGCGTCGGGAACATCTCCGACATGATCGCCGGCTGCCCGGCGTACATGAGGGCGTGGAAGAGCAGCCCGATCATGATCGCGGCCAGGATCACCAGGTCGTCGCCGGTGTGCATCATCGGGAAGGCGAAGAAGCCCCAGGTTGCCCCCAGCAGGGCGCCGGCGAGATAGACCGGGCGACGGCCCAGCCGGTCGGAGAGCCGGCCGACGAGCGGGATCACGATGAAATGCAGCACATGGGCCAGCAGGAGCAGGCCGAGGATGCGCGACGTGTCGATCTCGACGACGATCTTGAGATAGGTGATCGAGAAGGTGACGACGAGGTAGTAGAGGATGTTCTCCGCGAACCGCAGGCCCATGGCCGTGAACACCCCGCGCGGGTAACGGCGGAAGACCTCGATCACGCCGTACCCCTTGTTGCCCTCTGCGACCTCTTTCTGGGCCTCGAGGAAGATCGGGGCGTCGTTGACCTTGGTGCGGATGTAGTAGCCGATCACCACGATGACGGCGGAGAGCCAGAACGCGATCCGCCAGCCCCAGCCGAGGAAGTCCCCGGATGACAGGGTGGCGGACAGGATGAACAGCACGGCGGTGGCGATCAGGTTGCCGGCCGGCACAGCCGCCTGCGGCCAGCTCGACCAGAACCCGCGGGATGACGACGGCGAGTGCTCGGCGACCAGCAGGACGGCACCGCCCCACTCCCCGCCGACCGCGAAGCCCTGCGCGAAGCGCAGGAAGACCAGCAGGGCAGGAGCCCAGTAGCCGATCTGGTCGAACCCGGGCAGGCAGCCCATGAGGAAGGTGGCAGCACCGACCAGGATGATGCTCAGCTGGAGCAGCTTCTTCCGGCCCAGCTTGTCGCCGAAGTGACCGAAGACGATTCCGCCGATCGGGCGGGCCACGAAACCGACGGCGTAGGTGACGAACGCGGCGATGATTCCGTCCAGGCTGCTGCCCGCATTCGGGAAGAACAGCTGCCCGAAGACCAGCGTGGCCGCCGAGGCGTACAGGAAGAATTCGTACCATTCCACCACCGTTCCGGCCATCGAGGCGGCGACGACTTTCTTCAGGCCGGATGACCTCACGTCACCGGATTCCGCGTGGTTCGAACGCGTTTCCGTACTCATATGACACTCCTTCGTATCGGTGTGGGGTGGTGCGGATGGTTCCGTATGGGCGGGGCGTCAGCGCCGCGCCAGCTGCTCGGTGAGCGCCGCGAGGAACCGGTCGGGGTGCTCGAGGTGCGGCGAGTGGCCGCAGTCGGCAAGTTCGAGTTCCGTCACCGTTCCGCCGGCCGCCCGGTAGGCATCGAAGACCGCTCGGGTCTGGCTGATCATCGGCTGCGGTGGGGCGACCTCCGCGCCCGGCCATCCCGGGATCGCGCCGAGCTGGCCGAGGTAGTTGATGTCGAACAGGGAGGCGTCGCCGACGATGGCGTCGTCCGCGCCGTGGATCCACAGGATCGGCGGCTTCTCGGCCAGGTCGACGATGCCGGTGGTGTTGAAGTATTGCGGCGCCATCGTGTTCAGCACGCCGCGCGTCCCGGGCGCGAAGCCCGGCCAGTTCGCCGAGGCGACGGCCACGCCGGGATAGTTCCCGTCGCCGACGACGGTCGTCAGCATCGACTCCACCCAGACGTCGTCGTGGGCTGAGGTGAATGGCGGCTTGACATAGGTGGTCTGGTACACGGTGCGGGGCGATGTCGGCGCGTCGCCGGTCCGGTCGCCGGCCGACAGCCGGGCGACGAAGTCGGGGTTGACGCCGCCGGCGCCGGTTCCAGCGTCGTCGCCGGTGAGCCGGCGTCCGTCCACCCCGACGGTGCCGCCGAAACCGAAGGGCGACACCGGCGCCTGGAGGGTGACGGTGCGCGCCAGTCCCGGCCGGTCCAGCATCAGCTGCATCGCCACTCCCCCGCCCATCGACCAGGCGACCAGGTGCGCCCGGTCGATGCCGAGTTCAGCCAGAACGGATGCGACGTCGTCTGCGTAGTCGCCGAGCCCCCTGGTTGCGTCCACCGGCAGTGCCTCGCTGGCGCCGAAGCCGCGCAGGTCGACCGCCAGCGCGCGCACGTCGGCGGGCAGGGCCAGCATCAGCGGCTGCCAGAACAACGATGACGACACGTTCCCATGGATGAACACCACCACGGCTGAGTCGGCGGCGTCCCCGGTCCGTTCCAGCACACCGGCGGCAAGCCGCGGGGTCTGGACGGTGCGCTGGACGATGCCGTCGAAGATCGTCTGGGTCATGATGCATCCTCTGTGCGCCGGGTGAGCAGGTGGTCTGGGATGGTGAGCGGGGCATCCGTTGCGTCGACGACGGCCTCCACGCTGACCCAGGGGGCCAGTTCGACCAGGACGAGGCCGTCGGCCGTGACGTCGACCACGGCCAGGTCGGTGATGATCCGGTCGACGACGCCCCGGCCGGTGAGCGGCAGGGTGCACTCGCGGAGGATCTTCGGGGTTCCGTCCCTGGCGACGTGCTCCATCAGCACGATGACGCGTTCGGCACCGTGCACGAGGTCCATGGCGCCGCCGGGGCCCTTGACCATCTTCCCGGGGATCATCCAGTTGGCCAGGTCGCCGGTGGCGGAGACCTGCATGGCACCGAGGATCGCGGCGTCGATCTTGCCGCCGCGGATCATCCCGAAGCTCAGCGCGGAATCGAAGAACGCGGAGCCGGGCAGCAGCGTGACCGTCTCCTTGCCCGCGTTGATCAGGTCGGGGTCGACCGCGTCCTCGGTGGGATAGGGTCCGACGCCGAGGATGCCGTTCTCGCTCTGCAGCACCACCGTGACGCCGTCCGGCACGTAGTTCGGCACCAGGGTGGGCAGCCCGATGCCGAGGTTCACGTAGGAACCGTCGCGCAGTTCCTGCGCCGCCCTGGCGGCCATGTCGTTCCGGGTCAGCGCCATGACTACTCCCCCTTCCCCTCTGGCTCGACGGATGCCGCCTCGCGCACGGTGCGTTTCTCGATGCGTTTCTCGATGTCTTCTCCCACCACGACCACCCGGTCGACGTAGACGCCGGGCAGGTGCACCTGGTCGGGGTCGAGCTCGCTGGGTTCGACCAGGCGTTCGACCTGGGCGATGCAGACCCGGCCGGCCATCGCCGCCAGCGGGGAGAAGTTTCGTGCCGACTTGTTGAACACCAGGTTGCCGTGCCGGTCGCCGACCATGGCGTGCACGATCCCGAAGTCGGTGTTGATCGCCTCCTCGAGCACGAAGTCGCGCCGCTCGCCGCGCACCTCGAAGCTCTGCACCGGCTTCGGCCGGGATGCCAGTGCGATGCTGCCGTCCGGCGCGTAGCGCTGCGGCAGCCCGCCCTCTGCGACCTGGGTGCCGACCCCGGTCTGGGTGTAGAACGCGGCGATCCCGCTCCCGCCGGCCCTGAGCTTCTCGGCGAGGGTGCCCTGCGGCGTGAGTTCGAGTTCCAGCTCGCCGCTCAGGTAGCGGCGGGCGAATTCCTTGTTCTCGCCCACGTACGACGAGGTCATCTTGCGGATCAGGCCGGCGCCGAGCAGGAGGCCGAGCCCCCAGTCGTCCACACCGCAGTTGTTGCTGACGATGGACAGGTCGCCCACCCGGCGCTCGAGCAGCGCCCGGATCAGGGCCATCGGATTGCCGCACAGTCCGAATCCTCCGACGGCGATCGATGCGCCCTGTGGCACGTCGGCGACGGCCTCGGCAGCGGATGCGACAACTTTGTCGAGCGTCATGGGCCTACCTTTCCTGCGGGTGCGTTGGCCCCGACACCGGCAACGGATGCCGCGCGCAGCTGCGCGCGGACAACGGATGCGACGGCGCCCACGCCCTGGTCTGACATCACGATCGTGTAGTGGTTGACGTCGCCCACCTCGTGGGTGGTGAGCGTGGGCATCCGTTCGGCCCAGCCGGCGACCTCGGCCGCGGCGTACAAACCGGTGGGCCCGTTCTGCAGCCCCCGCGGCGCGCGCAGGAAGTCGATCGGCAGGGTGAGCCCGGTGAGGGCCTCGGTGTAACCACCGGAGCCGTTCAGCTGCATCACGTTCTCCGCCATCGCCTCCACCCGGGTCGAGGGGCGCAGCACCGGCTCATCACCGTCGAGGTCGTAGTCGACGTACGCTTCCAGTTCCGGCGTCCACGCACCCGCGAAGGCCGGGTGCATCCGCCAGAACTCGCGGTAGGCGGCGCGGCTGGGGAACGTCTGGCTGAGCCGCTCGGCGGCCGGGCCGAGGATGAGCGCCGGGTCGACGTCGTCGCGCCGGGGAATCGGCAGGCCGCCGTCGACGAGCACCAGCGAGCTGACCCGGTCCGGGTGGCGGTGGGCGAGCCACACCGCGACGAAGGCCCCCATCGAGTGGCCGACCGTCACGACGCGGTCGACACCGAGACGATCCAGCAGCGCGGCCAGGTCGTCAGCCTGCCGGGGCAATCCGTACGGACCGGGGAGGCTGTTGCTGCGCCCGCGACCGCGGAGGTCGGGTGCGACCACGGACGCGCCGTCGACCTGGGCGGCCAGGTACGGCCAGCTCAGGTGTGATGCGGTGATGCCGTGGATGGCGAGCACCGTCGGCGTCAGGGTGGTGCTCGCGTTCCAGATTCCGCCGTGGATCGTGCCGCCCTCGACATCGGCGTCGAACGGCAGGTAGCTGGGCTGGTGAATGCTCATCGGGCTGTCCAGCCGCCGTCCATGGTGTGGCTGGTCCCGGTGACCATGCCGGCGTCGGGGCCGGCCAGCCACAGCGCCAGGCTCGCGACCTCGTCGGGCTCCACCAGCCGTTTCACCACGCTTTCGGTGAGCATGACCTGGCTCACGACGTCTTCTTCGGCGATCCCGTGCAGTTTCGCCTGGGCGGGAAGCTGGGCCTCCACCAGCGGGGTGCGCACGTAGGTGGGGTTGATGCAATTGCTGGTGACCCCGTGCGGCCCGCCCTCGAGGGCGGTGACCTTGGACAGGCCCTCGAGGCCGTGCTTGGCCGAGACGTAGGCCACCTTGTACGGGGAGGCACGCAGTCCGTGCACGCTGGAGAGGTTGATGATCCTGCCGAAGCCACGCCGGTACATGGCCGGCAACGCCGCCCGGATCAGCAGGAACGGCGCCTCGAGCATCACCCGGAGCATCAACGCGAAGCGGTCGGGGTCGAACTCCTCGATCGGGCTGACGTGCTGCAGGCCGGCGTTGTTGAGCAGGATGTCGCAGTCCAGGCTGAGCGACGCCAGCGCCTTCGTGTCGGAGAGGTCGACCGGCCAGGCGGCGCCGCCGAGTTCGTCGGCGAGCGCCTGCGCCCCGTCGCCGTTGAGATCGGCGATGGTCACCCTGGCTCCGGCAGCGGCGAACCGGCGGGCGCAGGCTGCGCCAATGCCGCTGGCTCCCCCGGTGATGACGGCGGTGCGTCCGGTGAGCTCACTCATGACGGCTGTCCTTTCCCTGGTTCGTGCCATTCCCTGGTGCGGGGGCGCGGAGCGCTCCCTCGATGAAGCGCATCATCTCGTCGAAGACATGCTCCGGGACCTCGCTGGTGCCGCTGGCCAGCGGATCGGAGTCCGCACCGGCATCCGTCGCTGAGTCGCCCCACAGCACCCAGCGCATGCCGATCATCTCGCCGATCCCCATCAGTGCCCAGGCGGCCACGGTCGGGTCGATGTCGCTGATCTCGCCGGCCTCGCCCGCCGCGGTGAGGCCGGCGATATAGCCCTCGACGATGCGGGTGTAGTGCAGCCGGAGCGCCCCGGGCGAGACGAACTCGGCCTCCCGCACCACCCGGTACAGCGCCGGGTGTTCCGCGGTGAATTTGAAGAAGGCGCGGAACCCGGCGCGCTCGGATTCGATCCGGTCGGTGGTCGACGCGGAGGCCGCGCTCATCGCCTGCCGTACCCGGCGGTTCAGGTCTTCGACCAGTTCGTTGAAAATGTCGAGCTTGGTGTCGAAGTACAGGTAGAAGGTGCCCTGGCCGACTCCCGCGGCATCCGTGATGCGGGAGATGGAGGCGTCGGCGTACCCGTTCCGGGCGAAGACCACCTCGGCGGCTTCGAGGAGTCTGCGCCGGGTTTCGACCCCGCGGGCGGTGCGCGGCATGGCGGCTGTCATCGGTTGGTTCCTCGGTTCGGGGCGGTGTGGTGCTGTGTGGTGGTGAGTGCGTCGGTGTTGACGGGGTCGAGCGGATGCGCGGAGCCGTCCGGTGTCGGCCAGCCGGCGCGGAGTTCGCCGCGCAGGACCTTGCCTCCGCGCGAGCGCGGCAGCTCGGGCACGAAACGGATGTGCCGGGGAACCTTGAAACCGGCCAGCTGGGAGCGGCAGTGGGCGAGGATGTCTTCCTCGTCGGTGGCCCGTCCGGCCTGCACCACGACGAAGGCGACTCCCACCTCGCCCCAGCGGTCATCCGGCACGCCGGTCACGGCGGCGTCGGCGACGGCGGGATGGGCGAACAGGACTCCTTCGACCTCGGCCGGCGCCACGCTCTCGCCGCCGGAGATGTAGATGTCGGTGAGCCGGTCGATCACGGCGAAGTATCCGTGCTCATCACGTCGCACCAGGTCACCGGTGTGCAGCCAACCGTCCCGGAGCGCCAGCGCGGTGTCGTCCGGCGCCCGGAAGTAGCCGGGGAACACGCCGGGGCCGCGCACCAGGAGTTCGCCGGTGGCGGCGCCCGGCCGGTGCTCACCGGTCACCGGGTCTGCGACGGCGACCTCGACGTGCGGGTACGGCTTCCCCGCATGCCCGACCATGCTGCGGGCGTCTTCGTCAGGGAGGCAGAGCACATTGGGTGACGCCTCGGTGAGGCCGTAGCCCTGGGTGAGCGCGACCCCGCGCGCGTGCCAGGTGCGCAGCAGCGGCTCAGGCATGGGGGCACCGCCGACAATGGCGTGCTTCAGGCTGGAGAGGTCGGCGGCGGCGAACGCCGGATGCTGCGCGAGGAACAGGTAGTTCGCCGGCACGCCCATCGTGGTGGTGATGCTGCGGTTGTTGATCAGGGCCAGGGCCCGGCCCGGGTCGAAGGTGCGCTCGAGGACCACCGTCGCGCCGGTCCACCAGGCCAGCAGCGGCTGGATGTTCCAGCCGCCGACGTGGTACTGCGGCATGAAAGCGAGCACCACGTCTTTGCTGGTGATCTCGGCGATCCGGGACAGCGACAGGTTGGTCCAGAAGCAGTTGGAGTGGGTGAGCTGGACCCCCTTCGGGTGCCCCTGGGTTCCGGAGGTGAAGACGATCAGCAGCACGTCGTCGTCACGAACCGCGCGCTGCAGCACCGGTTCACCGGAGGGCCGGCGGGGCTCCGGCACCGCCGATTCGACCCCGCGGGTGCCGAGCAGGGTGGACGGGAGCCGCGCACCGTGGGTGCCGAGCAGGGTGGACGGGAGCCGCGCACCGTGGGTGCCGGCCAGCCGCGCGATCGCGGCGCGGGTGAGGGTGAGGAACTCGTCTTCCACCAGCAGCACCGCCGGGTCGGCGAGGTCGATTTGCTCGGCCAGTTCTCGCGGAGACAGCCGCCACGACAGCGGAACCAGCACCAGTCCGGCCTGGGCGCAGGCGAAGAACAGCACCACCTGGTCGGAACTGTTGCCGGTGATGGTCGCGACGCGGTCGCCGACACTGTAGCCGGCGGCACGGAACCCTGCGGCCAGCGCACTCGCCCTGGCGTCGAGGTCGGAATAGGTCAGTACCACTCCACGGTCGTCGACGGCGACCCGGTCGGGCGTCGCCGTCGCCCGGTCCCGGGTCCAGCGGCCGAGGGTGTGCAGGCCGTCGTTCAGTCCGGTCACCGTGCCGCCTCCTTCGGTTCAGCCCGCGGCGCCCGCGTCTTCGTGCGACCGGTGCGCGCAACGCCGGCGATGCCGCCGGGCAGGAACATCACCACCAGTATGAACAGTGTGCCGAGGATGAACAGTGGTTGGGAGAGTGGAATGCGCAGCACGTCCGGCAGCCCGGCGATCAGGTCGGAGCCCGCCAGTGCCGTCAACCGCTGGTCCAGGAACGTGTACACGATCGCACCGAGCACCGCCCCCCAGCGGTAGCCGACCCCACCGAGCACCACGATCACGAGCAGCGTGAGGGTGAAGTCACCGGTCGCGACCCGGGGTGAGACGCCGCTCTGCACGAGCAGGTAGGTCATCCCGGCCAGCGCCGCGAGGCATCCGGCGATCACGAAGATCAGCAGCTTCACGCCGTATGGGCGGATGCCGATGACCCGCACCCGCAGTTCGTTCTCCCGGGCCGCGGCCACGACGTGCCCCGCGCGGGACTTCTCCACCCACAGCACAACCAGGTAGACCACGACCAGCACGGCCAGCGCCAGCCAGTACAGGTTCTTGGTGTTGAGCACGCCGACGAAGATGTCGGGAACCTGTGAAACGTCGAGGGTGAGGCCCTCGTCTCCCCCGGTCAGCTTGCCGGGGTTGCGGCGCACCAGCACCGATCCGGCCTGCGCGAACGCGAGGGTGACCATGGCGAAGGAGATGCCGGTGACGCGGAGGCTCAGCGAACCGACGAACACCGCCAGCACTCCCACCAGCACCAGCGTGAACAGGATCGCCACCACGAAACTCTCCCCCGCCGGTAGCCAGTCCGCGGTCCGCAACAGGATGCCCAGCCCGTACGCGCCGGCGGCGAAGAACAGTGCGTGCCCGAAGGAGAGCATGCCGGCCAGGCCGAACAGGAGGTGGTAGCTGAGTGCCAGCGCCGCGATCACCATGGCGAAGGCGAGCAACTGCAGGGTGCCTGGCGTGTACGACGGACCGGGGAAGATCCCGGGGATGTCGATGTTCAGAAGCGGCAGCATGGCCGCCAGCACCACGAACGCGGCGCCGATGATCACCGGGACGAACCGGCCACGAGCCGGTCGGGTCGATGCGGAACGTGACGTGGTCATGCTGTGCTCCCCAGGAGTCCGCGCGGCCGGATCAGGAGCACCGCGGCGAGCGCGAGCACGACCGCGAGGTCGCCGGTGCCGTCGAAGTAGAAGTTGGCGACCTGCTGCAGCACGGCGACGAGCACTGAGGCGATCGCCGCCCCGCTCAGCGACCCCAGGCCTCCGATCACGGTGACGATGAAGGCGAAGATCAGCAGCGATCCGCCGATGTGCGCCGAAACGTAGCCGTAATAGACCGAGGCGAGCACCCCGCCCAGCCCGGCGGCGGCGCCGCCGATCGCGAAGACCAGGGTGAATGCCTTCCGTACGTCGATGCCGAGCGCGGTGACCATGGCGCGGTTCTCCACACCCGCCCGGATGACGAGGCCGAACCGGGTGTACTTGAGGAACAGGACGATCGCCAGCAGCACCAGGCCGGCGCAGATGATGAGCAGGAACCGGTTGTTCGGGATGCGGGCGCCGAGCAGTTCAGTGGTCTGCCTGAGCCATTCCGGACGGGCCACATAGGTGGGGTCTGTGCCCCAGATGCCCTCGAACAGGGCGACGGTGGCCAGGGCGAGCCCGACGGTGACCAGCACCTGTTCGATGTGCCGGTTGTAGAGCCTGCGGATGAGGAAGAACTCGGTCGCCGCCGCGATCAGGGCACCGACCAGGGTGCCGGTGATCATCGCCGCGACGAGGGCCAGCCAGGAGCCGTCGCCGACACGTCGGGCGACTTCCCAGCCGAGGAACGCGCCGAGGGTGAGGAAAGAGCCGTGGGCGAAGTTCAGCACACCCATCAACCCGTAGATGAGCGAGAGGCCGCTGGCGACCAGAAAGTACAGGGCGCCGAGGCCGAGGCCGGTGGCCAGGAGCAACACGAGCGTGCTCATGCCGGCACCTCCGGTCCGGTGCTGGCATGCACGCCGAGGTAGCGCTGGATTCGTTCCTCGTCGTCGAGGAGTTCGGAGGCGGTGCCGGTGAAGACGACGCGGCCCCCGGAGAGCACCACGACCCGGTCGGCGAGGGCGCGGATCACCTGCAGGTTCTGCTCCACCAGCAGGATCGGCACGGTCTTCGCGGCGACGGCGAGTGCGTCGGCGACCTCGCCGACGATCCGGGGGGCGAGCCCCTTGGTGGGCTCGTCGACCACGAGCAGCCGGTTGGTGTTCAACAGCGCCCTGGCCAGGGACACCATCTGCTGCTGGCCACCGGACAGCGTGCCTGCCCGTTGCGCCTGGCGTTGCACCAGGTCGGGGAAGAGGTCGTCGACCAGCCGGCGGTTCGGTGCCCCGCCGCGTTCGGCGAGCCGCAGGTTCTCGGCCACGGTGAGGCCGGCGAACACGTCGCGGTCCTCCGGGACGTAACCGATACCGAGCTGCACGATCTTGTGGGTGGGCATCCGCTCGATGCGGGTTCCGCCGAGGTCCACCTCGCCGCTGCGATCAATGAGGCCGAGGATCGAACGGATGGTGCTGGTCTTGCCGACGCCGTTCCGGCCGAGTAGCGCGGTGACGCCGACGGCGGGAACGTCGAAGGAGACGTCTTCGACGACCTGCTGGCCCGTGATGCGGCCACACAGGTTGCGAACGGTGAGGATGTTCTCGCTCATACGGGGTTCCCCAGGTAGGCGGACTGGACGGTGGCGTTTGCCATGACTTCTTCCGGGGTGTCGCAGGCCAGCAGTTCGCCGTGGTGGAGCACGGCGACGCGGTCGACCAGTCCGAGCACGACCTCCATGTGGTGTTCCACCATGAGCACCGTGCGGCCGCCGCGGTGCAGCTGGCGGATCACCTCCATCAGCCCGGGAACGTCGCCGGAACCGACCCCGGCCATCGGCTCGTCGAGGAGGATGACCCGGGGCTGCATCGCCAACAGCATCGCGATTTCGAGTTTGCGTTTGTCGCCGTGTGAGAGTCCGCCGGCGAGGCTCTCGGCATGATCGGCCAGGCCGACCTCGGCCAGCCGGTCCCTGGCCACGCGCGACGCGGCATCCGTCGGCGTCGGGAAGCGGAACGGGGACGTCGCCCCGCCGGCCTTCGCCTGCGCGGCCAGCCGCACGTTCTCTGCGGCGGTGAGGCCCCCGAACAGGCTCGAGGTCTGGAAGCTGCGGCCGAGGCCGACCCGTGCCCTGGCGTGGACCGGCTGCCGGGTGATGTCGACGCCGGCGAGGCGTACAACGCCTTCCGTCGCCCGGGTCACGCCGGAGATGACGTTGAACAGGGTGGTCTTCCCCGCCCCGTTCGGTCCGATCACGCCGAGCATTTCGCCCTCCGCGACCGACAACGACACATCCCGGAGAATGCGGGCGCCGCCGATCTGGAGTCCGACCTGCTCGATACTGAGCACGGGTTGGCCTGTCATCGGATGCTGCTACTTCTTCGCGACGGGCGGCGCGACTGTGTCGGCGTCGACGGCCTTGACCAGGTCGGCCTTCCAGGTGCCGTCAGCGCCCTGGCTGAGCTTGGCCTGGAACATCGGCTGGATCATGGCGTGGTCCTCGGCGCGCACGGTGATCTCACCCTTGACCGAGTCGAATGTCCAGCCCTCGAGGGAGGCGATCATGTCGTCGACGTTGTCGCCGCCGCCTTCACCGATCGCACGCACCAGCATCTGGGCGGCCACGAAGCCGTCCGGCGAGAACAGGTCGGCCTTGGCGTCGTGCTTCTCGAGGTAGCCGACCATCGCCTTGCTGGCCTTGTTGTCAGTGGCGGCCTGGAAGTAGTGCGAAAGGAAGCTGATCTTGTCGCTGGCCGGGCCGTAGGCCCCATACGTGGAGAGGTCCCCGAGTCCGGTGACCACCGGCGTGGAGTCGAAGACGCCCTGCTGCTGCAGCGCCTCCCACATCGCGCCGGAGGTGGCGCCGGCCCACGCGACGAAGATCAGGTCGGGCTTGGCGTCGATCAGTTGCTGGGCGAACGGGGTGAACTCGGTGGCGTCCTCGGCCACGAGCACGCCGTCGACGGTGGCGCCCTTGCCTCCGAGCACGGCCTTGACGCCGGCCAGGTTGCCCTGCCCGAATGCGGTGTCCTGCGCGAACACGACGATCTTCTTGCCGCTCGGGTCGCCGATGAACGTACCGGCGGTGGCGACGTCCTGGTAGGTCTGGCGCCCGGAGCGGAAGGTGTACTGGTTGACGCCGGTGACGGCATCCGCTGCGGCCGGGCCGGAAATATAGAGCACCTTGTTCTGGGCCGCCTGCTCGGCGAGCGAGGTGGCGATGCCGGAGACCACGGTGCCGGCGAGGATCTGGTATCCCTGGCCGATGAGGTCCTTGGCCTTGGCCACGGCGGTGTCGGGGTTGCCCTGGTCGTCTGCCCAGGTGAGGTTGATCTCACGGCCGTCGACGGTGCCGGTGCCGTCGGTGGCGTAGTCCAGGCCGGCCTTGAATCCGTTGGTGTACGCGGCCCCGTACGCGGCAAGCGGCCCGGTGGCCGAGGTGATCATTCCGACGTTCACCGCGGCCTTGGCCGGCGAGTCGGAGCCGGAAGCGGCGGGGCCGGCGGAGGTGGGCGCGCACCCTGACAGGGCGATGGCGGCGGCGGCGATGAGCGCCGGCGCAAGGAACTTCTTTGTTACTCGCATTGAGAGTGCCTCTCGTGCTGGTCGGTTGTGGGAGTTCACGATTGTGGGAGTCCACTGGGTAGGGCGATGAGGTGCAGATGGAAACCTGACGCATGGTTCAGGTGTCAGAAACCTATGATAGAAGTGAGGCTGCTGTCAAGCAGCAGACCCACCGGTAGGTTCGTATGGTTCAGAACCCCGCAGACGAAGGAGTCACCATGAGCACACCAGACGTCGTCATCCTCGCCGGATCGCGCACCCCGCAGGGCCGGGTGAACGGCCAGCTGTCCTCCCTCACTGCCGTGCAGCTGGGCAGTGCCGCGATCGAAGGCGCACTCGCGCGGGCCGGTGTGGCCCCGGAGCAGGTGGACGCCGTGCTGATGGGACAGGTGCTTCAGGCCGGGTGCGGCCAGAACCCGGCCCGGCAGAGCGCGATCGCCGCCGGCATCCCGTGGAGCGTGCCCGCGATGACGCTGAACAAGGTCTGCCTCTCCGGGCTGGCCGCCGTTGTCGACGCGGCAAGGCTCATCCGCCTGGGTGAAGCCAGCGTCGTGGTCGCGGGGGGCCAGGAGTCGATGTCGCGCGCCCCGCACCTGCTGCCTGGTTCCCGGCAGGGCTGGGCATACGGCAGCGTCACCGCGCTCGACCACGCCGCCCACGACGGGCTGACGGATGCCTTCGACGGGTTGTCGATGGGGCTCTCGACCGAGAAGATCAACGGGACCCTCGGCATCCAGCGGCCTGAGCAGGATGAGATCGCGGCCGCGTCGCACCAGCGCGCCGCGGCCGCGCAGACCGGTGGGGTGTTCGACGACGAGATCACGCCGGTGCGCGTTCCGCAGCGGAAGGGCGAGCCGCTGCTGATCAGCACCGATGAGGGGGTGCGCGGTTCGAGCACCACGGAGACGCTGGGCGCGCTGCGCCCCGCATTCTCGAAGGACGGAACCATCACGGCCGGAAACTCGTCACCGCTCTCCGACGGCGCGAGCGCCGTCGTGGTGACCAGCCGAGAGTGGGCCGAGGAGCACGGGCTCAGCTGGCTGGCCGTGATCGAAGCGTCCGGGCACGTGGCCGGCCCGGACAACTCGCTGCACTCGCAGCCGTCGCACGCGATCAGCGCGGCCCTGGCGCGGCAGGGATGGCAGGCATCCGACCTCGACCTGGTCGAGATCAACGAGGCGTTCGCCGCGGTCACGCTGCAGTCGTCGAAGGACTTGGGCGTGCCCGCAGAGAAGGTCAACATCCACGGCGGGGCGATCGCGATCGGGCACCCGATCGGCGCCTCCGGTGCGCGGCTGGCGCTGCACGCAGCCCTCGAGCTGTCACGGCGGGGCAGCGGCAAGGCCGCGGTGTCGCTGTGCGGCGGCGGCGGTCAGGGTGAGGCGTTGCTTTTGTCGCGGTGAGCGGTGCCGCGTACTGCGCCCGCCGCCACCCGGCGCACGGTGATATGCGGTAGTTGCGCCGCTATGCGCGTGGCGCGCCTGCCGCATAACGGCGTTACTGCCGCACACCCGCGCCGCAGCGCCCGTGTGGCTACCTCACGGGCGGCCCGGCCGGACGGTTGGCGCGGAGCACCTCGAGCCGTGCCCGGTACTCGACCTCGTCGATGTCGCCCTGCGCGAAACGCTCGGCCAGTGTCGACTCGGCGCTGAGGGCGTCCGACTGGCCGTGACCATACGGGTACGGGCCCTGGCCGTTCCAGCCGCGGCGCCAGCGGCGGCCGAAGATCGCGAAGATGATCACGAAGAAGGCGATCCAGAACAGCGGGATGAGCAGGAAGAGCCAGCCCGGCCCGCCTCCCCAGCCCCAACCCGGGTGGGCGGCGAGCTCGGTGAGAACTGCAGTCGTCAGCATGATGTGTCCATTCGTCGGGGGTTCTGAGTGAACCGGTAACCCCAGCGTCGTCGAACGGATGCGCCGGCGAATCTGCCCGGCGGAGTCACCTGGGCTACACCCGCGGGAGCAGGCGACCGCGTGCGCCTACTGCCGTGGCGTGACCAGGCCGGCTTCGTAGGCGAGGATCACCAGCTGTACCCGGTCGCGGGCGGCGAGCTTGGACATGATTCGCGACACGTGCGTCTTCGCCGTCAGCGGGCTGAGGAAAAGGTGCGCGCCGATCTCCGCGTTGGTGAGCCCCCGGCCGACGAGCGCCAGCACTTCGCGTTCGCGCTCGGTGAGCGTGGTGAGTGCGCTGTCGTCGCGGGGTTCGGCCAGGCCAGACGCCATCCGCTCGAGCAGCCGCCGGGTGACGCTCGGCGACAGCAGCCCCTCCCCCGCCGCCACCACGCGCACCGCACGGATCAGCTCGGTCGGTTCGGTGTCCTTCACCAGGAACCCGCTCGCACCGGCCCGGATCGCACGGGCGACGTACTCGTCGAGTTCGAACGTGGTCACGACGACGATGTGGGTCCCGGCGAGTTCTGGGGTGCGCACGATCTGCTCCGTCGCCCACAGTCCGTCGCCGTCGGGCATCCGGATGTCCATCAGCACGACGTCGGGGCGCAGCCGGGTGACCGCGGCCACCGCGTCCCGCCCGGTGCCGACGTCGGCGACCACCTCGAGGTCCGGCTCCGACTCGAGCAGCGACCTGAAGCCGGCGCGGATCAGCTGCTGGTCGTCCGCGATGACGACCCGGATCATCCGTTGCCCCTGTCGCCCTGCGAGGCCCGCACGACGGGCACCGGAATCCGCGCCTCGACCCGGAAACCGCCGTTCACGGCCCGGACGGTCCGCAGGGTGCCGCCGAGAAGCTCGGCGCGCTCGCGCATCCCGAGCAGGCCGCCGCCCGGTTCGATCGAGCGGTCGTGGGCCTGCGCGGTGCCGTCATCGGTGACCGTGAGCAGGTAGGAACCGCGGTCCACGCCGAGGTAGACGGATGCCCCTCTCGCTTCCGCGTGCCGTAGCACGTTGGTCAGCGCCTCCTGGCAGATCCGGTAGAGGGCGAGTTGGGTCGCCGCGGTCGCGGCGTTCGGCGCCTCGAGGGCGTTGACGTATGTGACGTCAAGGCCCTGCGCCTGGAAGGACTCGATCAGCGCCGGCAGGCCCGCGAGGTCGGGTTCGGGGGTCAGCGGGGCGCTGCCTCCCTCTGCGGGGTCCGAGCGCAGGATGCCGAGCACGGTGCGCACCTCGTCGAGCGCGTTCTTGCTTGCGCTCTTGATGTTCGCGAGGGCCTCTGCCGCCTTCTCCGGCTGGCTGTCGATCAGGTGCAGGCCGACTCCGGCCTGCACATTGATCTGGGACAGCGAATGCGCGAGCACGTCGTGCAGTTCGCGGGCGATCCGCACGCGCTCGCGCTGTTCCGCGGTCGTTCGGCGCGCGTCGGTGGTGCGCCGGACTTCCACTATGCGGTCGCGGCGGCGGCGGATCGCCTCGCCCATGCCCATGAAGACGACCAGCACGAGCGTGGTGCCGGCCACCCGGAACGGATTGAAGGTGATGCCCCAGAGCCCGGCGAGCACGATGGTGACCACCCAGGCCACGGCGACGGCCGCGTACACCCAGATCCGCGCACCGCGCACGATCCCGAGCACGATGGCGAAAGCGAGCGCCGCGAACGGTGTGACCACGGTCGGGTCGATCAGGATCGGCGCGGCGGCCGCGAGGGCGCAGAGGCCAGCCACCGGCCCCGGAAATCGGCGGGCGGCGATGAGCGCCAGCGGACCGACGACGGCCAGGGCGAGCACCAGCAGGCCGGCGCCGGCGAAACCGAGTCCGACCGCGCCGGCTCCGTGCCCGGCATCGTCGAAGAGCCCGCCGTCGAACGACCCGTTGTCGATCGGAACGAACGGGTTGTCGCCGAACCGTCCACCCTCCCATCGGCTTCGCCAGAGCTGGAAGGCAGTGGGCGGAACCTGGACGAGGAACGAGATGACCACCGGCAGCCAGAGGCGCGCCCGCTGCGGCATCTGCTCACCGGGCCAGCCCCGTCCGCGCTCCGGCCACCCGGAGGCGTACTCGGCGTGGTCCGTGGACGATGGCATAGTCCGATGCTACTTCCGCGCGCGTCGCGGCGAGTCCGACCCCGGGCGCCCTCGCTGGTGGCTGACTACTCCCGCGGGAGTACCGCGGTGATCGAGCCCGCCGAGATCACGAGGTCTCGAGAGGCTCGATCACCGAGTCGGCCTCAGCCGAACAGGTTGATCGGCTTGACGATGTCGGCGTAGATCAGCAGCAGGCTCATGCCGCCGAGCAGGATCACGACGGCGAAGGTCAGCGGCATCAGCTTGGCGGTGTCCACCGGTCCCGGGTCGCGGCGCTTGAACAGCTTGGCGAAGAAGCGGCGGATGCCTTCCCACAGGGCTCCGGCGACGTGTCCGCCGTCCAGCGGCATCAGGGGCACCAGGTTGAAGACGAACAGCGCGATGTTCAGGGAAGCCAGGAGCCCGAGCAGGCTCGCGACCTTGCTCGCCACCGGGATCGTGTCGATGCTGGCGATCTCGCCGGCGACCCGGCCGACGCCGACGACACTGATCGGACCGTTCGGGTCGCGTTCTCCCGGTCCGAATGCCGCGTTGGCCACGTCGACCAGTCGCTGCGGAAGATTCAGGATCATGTGCCCCACCGCGCCGATGTTCTCGCCGACGGCGGGCAGCACCGCGGTGGCGGGCTGCTGCACCAGCTCGCCGGCGGGGCCGATTCCGACGAAACCGACCTCCGCGGTGACCGGCTTGCCTGCGGCGTTCTTCGTGACCGCGCCGGAGGCATCCGTCACGTAACGCTCGGTGAGTTTCGGGGTGATGACGAGTGTCTTCCGGGCGCCGTCGCGCTCGACGACGACGTTCAGGGGGGTGCCGGGCGCGTTGCGGATCAGGGCGGTGGACTGCGCCCAGCTGCCGATGGCGGTGCCGTCGATGCTGACCAGCCTGTCCCCGGGCTTCAGGCCGGCAGCGGCGCCGGGGGCTTGCTCATCGCCGGGCGCGCAGGCCTGGCGGGTGCTGGTGGCCGGGAGCACGCAGGAGGAGACGCTGCCGACGGTGGTCGACGCCTGGGCAGTGCCGAAGCCCATCAACAGGATCGCGAACAGCACGATGGCGATCAGCAGGTTCATGGTCGGGCCGCCGAGCATGATGACGATCCGCTTCCACACCGGGAGCCGGTAGAACGCGCGGTGGTCCTCGCCCTCGCCGATGGTCTCTCTGCTGGCCTGCCGGGCATCCTCGACCATGGTCGAGAGGGCGCTGGGCTTGCGGTCCGGCTCGCCTTCCTGCACCAGGGTCTGGAAGAACCCGGTGCTGGCAGTGCGGGCAGCGCCGCCGCTCTTGGCGGGCGGGAACATGCCGATCATCGAGATGTAGCCGCCGAGCGGGATGGCCTTCACGCCGTACTCGGTCTCGCCCTTGCGCCTGGACCAGAGGGTGGGGCCGAAGCCGATCATGTACTGGGTGACCTTGACCCCGAACAGCTTGGCGGGCACCAGGTGCCCGATTTCGTGCAGCCCGATCGACAGGGCGAGGCCGACGACCACGACGGCGACACCCACGATGAACAGCAGCACGGTTTCCACAGTCGACAGATTAGTCGTCGGAAGCTGCAAAGCGGCTGGCCGTTGCCTATGCCCGGCCGCACCATGGTTTGCTTGACCGTGGTTTGCTTGACTGAGTGAGCAGTGTGAAGGAGGTCCCCCTGTCTGAGACGCACACCATCGGCCCGATCGGCGCCCTCCTCGGCGACCGCTTCCGCATCGACCGGTTGATCGGCAACGGGGGGATGGCATCCGTTTACGAGGCGACGGATGTCGCGCTCGGGCGCACCGTCGCCGTCAAGCTGTTCCGGCTGGACAGTGCGGACACCGCGGAGCCCGAGCGACAGAGCGGCGAAGTGTCGGTGCTTGCGAGCCTCAACCACTTCGCGCTGGTGACCCTGTTCGATGCCGGTACCGCCGTCGTCGACGGTGTGCAGCGCACCTTCATCGTGATGGAGTTCGTTGACGGCACCGACCTGCGGGCCCGCATCTCGACCGGGCCACTCCCCCGCGCGGAAGTCGCCGAGATCGGCGCGGACCTGGCCGAGGCCCTGCACTATGTGCATTCCCGCGGCATCATCCACCGCGACATCAAACCGGCGAACGTGCTGCTGGCCCCGTCGGAGTTCCCCGGCCGGATGTCGCACGCCAAGCTCGCCGACTTCGGCATCGCCCGGCTCCTGGACAGCACCCGCCTCACCGCGACCGGCGCCCTGATCGGCACCGCGACGTATCTCAGCCCGGAGCAGGCGCTCGGCGCCGCCATCGGCCCCCCGAGCGACGTGTACTCGCTCGGCCTGGTGCTGCTGGAATGCCTCACCGGCGAGCGCGCCTTCCCCGGTACCGCGGTGGAGTCGGCGATGGCGCGGCTGCAGCGGCAGCCCATGGTCCCGGCTCCCCTTGGTCCGCTGTGGCGCGACCTGCTCGAGGCGATGACGGCCCGCGAACCCGCTGAGCGGATGCTGCCGGAAATCGCCGCGGCCGCCCTGCGCGGCATCTTCGAGGTCGAGGCTGGCCTGCGTTCAGCGGATGCCGCCGTGCCGTTTTCCGCGCGCGGGGCGGGCACCGCGTCGGGCACCGCGGGGACCGAAGCGACGGTGACCGAAGCGACGGTGGCGATGGCCGGGACGGCCGCGACAGAGTTGCTTGCGGCGGGGACGGACCACCGGGCGGACGTGACCCCGGCAAGCGTCGCGACCGAGGCGATGCCCGGGCCGGCCGACCACACGGCGCCGACCAAGCAATACGCCCCCAGCGAGCCGACTGCGGCCACAGAGCGCTTCGCCGAGCCCGGTGCTCCCGGCCCGGCCGGCACGGCCGGGCCGGCCGGCACGGCGAGCGAAACCACTCCGGCCACCGCGACCACCCCGGCTGCCCGGCGGCCAGCGCCGGTGGATCCGGGAACGCCGCCCGCGGCATCCGCTCAGGCGTCTCCCCGCCGCACCGTCATCTCGGTCGTGGTTGCGCTGGCCGTGATCGTGGCCATCATCGCGATCGTCTTCGCCGTGCGCCCGCCCGAGCCGGCGAGCGCACCGCCGACGTACCCCGCCGTCGAGGGCACCCTCGGCGACCACCTGCGTCAGCTTCAGGAAAGTGTGACGCCATGAGCCGCACCAGCGTGAGATCGCGGGCCGCCCTCGTCGCAGCGGGCCTCGTGGTCATCGTCGCCTCGCTGACCGGGTGCTCGAACGCCCCGGCCGACCTGGACAATGCGACCGCGTCGCGGCTGCAAACCGGCGTGTTCGACGTATCGACCCAGGCCGCCGGAGGCGATTTCGCGGCCGCCCAATCGGCCTTGGGCGACGTGCAGGGCGACCTGCTGGCCGCGGCCGCGGCGGGAACTGTCAGCGGCGCCCGCGCAGCCAGGATCCAGTCAGCGATCAACCTGGTCGGCGCCGACCTGTCCGCCGCCATCGAGGCAAGCAAGCCCACGCCCGCGCCGGCGCCGGCGGTCACCGTCGAAGCGCCGCCCCCCGCTGATGCCGGCAACGCAGGTGATACCGGCAACAACGGGAATGGCAAGGGAAACGGAAAGGACAAGAGCGATAAGTGTAAAAAGAAGGATGATTGCTAACGGAGGCAACTCATGGCCCATCACCTTGTTGTCGGCGCCGGACTGATCGGTCGACCGGTCGCTGAACGACTCGCGGCGCGAGGCGACACGGTGACCGTCGCCACCCGCTCGGGCACCGCCGTGGCCGGCGCCACTTCACTTGTGCTCGACGCCGCCGATCCCGCCGCATTCAGCCGCGCGGCCGCCGCCGCCACCACGATCTTCCTGTGCACCAATCCGCCGTATCCCGAGTGGGCGGCGCAGTGGCCGCCGATCTTCAGCGCCGCGATCGCCGCCGCCTCCTCCTCCGGCGCCGGCATCATATCGATGGGCAACCTGTACCCGTACGGTTCACCCGCCGGAGCGATGACGGAGCACACCGCGGAGACGACGACGGAGAAGAAGGGCCTGATCCGCAAAGCCTGCTGGGACGCGATGCGGGCAGCGCATGATCGGGGCGAGATCCGTGCCGTCGAGGTGCGTGCCAGCGACTACTTCGGCCCGGGCAGCGCCGGGACGGCCCACCTCGGCGAGTCGTTCTTCCGGGCCGTCCTCGCCTCCAAAACCGCCCACGTGGTGGGAAGACCCGAGCTGATGCACAGCTGGAGCTACCTGCCCGACATTGCGACCACCCTCATCGCGGCCGCCGACTTCACCGGCGACTGGGGACGGGTGTGGCACGTGCCGAGCAGCGCGCACAGCCGCGACGCGATCGCCGACGAGCTGAACGCCCACTTCCACAGCACCGGAAAGGTCTCCGGCTACCCGCAGTGGCTTCTGCGCGGCCTCGGCACGGTGAACCCGATGATGCGCGAGGTGTGGGCGTCGAGCTACCAATTCACCGTGCCGTTCCTGATCGATTCGGCCGAGACCGAACGTGAACTCGGAGTAACCGCATCACTGTGGGACGAGGCCCTGTTTGCGACGGCAGACAGCTACCGGCCCGATCCGCGTCGCGACTGACGCGCACCGCGCATCCGTCGCCCGAAATCGAGCTGAGGGGTCACGAATCGACCTTCCCATCGCCTGTGAAGGTCGATTTGTGACCCCTCACGGGAACCAGAATCCCGGCGGCGCGGATCAGATGCGGGCGGCGATCAGCGTGTCGGCCGCGGAACGGGCGTGGAGTTCGGCGGCGGCGAGGGATTCCCGGGTGAGCGGGCCGTCCTGTTCGTGCGCCTCCACTACCCGCTGCACCGTCTCGACGATCGCCAGGAACGGGATGCGACCGGCGTGGAACGCCGCAACGGCCTGCTCGTTGGCGGCGTTGAAGACGGCCGGGTAGGTTCCGCCGGCCCGGCCCACCTGTTTGGCGAGCGCGACCGCGGGGAAGGCGACCTCGTCGAGCGGCTCGAACGTCCACGTGTGCGGGGTGGTCCAGTCGATCGGCTCGCCGACGGCGCCGACCCGGTTCGGCCAGTCCAGGCCGAGCGAGATCGGAAGGCGCATGTCCGGCGGTGACGCCTGCGCGATGGTCGACCCGTCGATGAACTCGACCATCGAGTGCACCAGCGACTGCGGGTGCACCACGACGTCGATGCGGTCGTACTCCACGTCGAACAGCAGGTGCGCCTCGATCACTTCGAGGCCCTTGTTCACCAGTGTCGCCGAGTTGGTGGTAACCACCAGGCCCATGTCCCACGTAGGGTGCGCGAGCGCCTCGCTCGGCGTGACGTCCCGCAGCTGGTCGCGGCCGCGGCCGCGAAACGGCCCGCCCGATGCCGTCAGCACCAGCCGGCGCACCTCCTGCGCTGTTCCGGCTCGCAACGCCTGCGCGATGGCGGAGTGTTCCGAGTCGACCGGCACGATCTGCCCGGGCGCGGCGATCGACTTCACCAGGTCGCCGCCGACGATCAGTGATTCCTTGTTCGCCAGCGCCAGGGTGCGGCCGGCTTCGAGTGCGGCGAGGGTGGGCCCCAACCCGACCGAGCCGGTGATGCCGTTCAGCACCACGTCGGCGTCGACGTCGCGCACCAGTTGCTCCGCCTCTGCCTCCCCGAGCGCCGTGTTCTCGACCTGGAACTCGGCTGCCTGCTCGTCGAGCAGGTCGCGGTTGCGGCCGGCGGAGAGGCCGACGACTTCGAACCGCGCCGAATGCGACCTGATGACATCGAGCGCCTGTGTTCCGATCGAGCCGGTTGATCCGAGGATGATTACTCTCTGCACGCTCCCATGCTAGGCGCAGCGCCCGGCGTTGCCAGCGGATCGACCCCGAATGCACATGCCGATCCACGCATATACCCGGGGGTAATGTCGACCTGTGACAGGTGACGACGAAGCCGAACCGACCCGCGACGACGACGGCGTCCTGGACGCGCAGCGACCCGGTTTCGTCTATTTCCTCGGCTACGGCCTGATGGCCCCGATCGCCCGATTCGTCTTCCGTCCGACCATCACCGGCAAGAAGAACATCCCCAAGACCGGCCGCGTCATCCTCGCGAGCAACCACCTGTCCTTCATCGACAGCCTGGTCATCCCACTCACCGCACCGCGTCGGGTGCAGTTCCTCGCGAAAAGCACCTATTTCACCGGCACCGGCCCGAAGGGCTGGGTCTCCCGCAACTTCTTCACCTCCATCGGTGCGGTCGGTGTGGAGCGTGGCGCGGGGCAGGCCGCGCAGGACGCCCTTGATGCCGGCCGGCGCATCCTCGAGTCCGACAACGCGTTTGCGATCTACCCTGAGGGCACCCGGTCGCTCGACGGCCGGCTCTACAAGGGCCGCACCGGCGTGGCGTGGCTGGCACTGACCACGGGAGCGGTGGTCGTGCCGGTGGGCCTGATCGGCACCGAGGAAATCCAGCCGGTGGGCGCGAAGGTTCCGCGCATCCGCAAGATCGCGGTGAAGTTCGGCGAGCCGATCGACGTCAGCAAGCACGGCAACGCCTCGTCGGGCAAAGCACGGCGCCAGGCCACCGACGAGATCATGGCGGCGATCCACGCCCTCACCGGCCAGGAGCTCGCCGGCAGTTACAACGAGTCGCCGCCGGCCGGCGCACTGCACAAGATCGCCGACCGCGTCTTCCCGCGCGAACGCCGCTGAGCGCTCACAGCAAACGGATGCCGCGGGCCGGGTTCCGGGGCTGCCGCGGCTGGGCCGGGCGTCCTGTCACAAGGTGGAAATGCAGGCAACGTAGGCTGGAGGCATGACCCGCGAGTTCTCAGTCCCCCAGCAGCGCACAATCGTCACCGATCTCCCCGGCCCCAAGTCGGTCGCACTCCAGGAGCGCCGGGTGCGGTCCGTCTCCCGCGGGGCGGGCACCCTCGCGAACATCTATATGGAGCAGGGTTCGGGCGCGATCCTGGTCGACGTCGACGGCAACCACCTGATCGACCTGGGCTGCGGGATCGGCGTGACCACGATCGGCCACGCCCACCCGGAGGTCGCCGCCGCGGCCGCGGCCCAGGCCGCCAAGCTCACCCACACCCTGTTCACCGTCACCCCGTACGAGAACTACGTCCGGGTGGCCGAGAAGCTGGCCGAGATCACGCCCGGCGACTTCGAGAAGCACTCCATCCTGGTCAACTCCGGCGCCGAAGCGGTGGAGAACGCCGTCAAGATCGCCCGCAAGTACACCGGGCGTCGTGCCATCGTGAGCCTCGACCACGCCTTCCACGGCCGCACCAACCTGACGATGGGAATGACCTACCGACCCTGGCCGGAGCGTGCCGGCATGGGCCCGGTCCCCGCCGAGCTGTACAGCGTTCCGATCAGCTACCCGTTCCGCGACGGCCTCTCCGGTGAGGAAGCCGCCGAGAAAACCATCGACTACATCCAGACCCACATCGGCGCCAGCGAGGTCGCCGCGTTCTTTGTCGAGCCGATCCAGGGCGACGGCGGCATCATCATCCCGGCACCGGGCTATTTCAAGCGGCTCTCCGAGTTCTGCACCGAGAACGGCATCGTCTTCGTGGCCGATGAGATCCAGGCCGGCATCGCCCGCACCGGAACCTGGTACTCGATCGAGCACCACGGCGTCGTACCCGACCTGGTCACCACCGCCAAGGGCATCGCCGGCGGCTTCCCGCTGGCCGCGGTGACCGGGCGCGCCGAGATCATGGACGCCGTGCAGCCCGGAGGCATCGGCGGAACGTTCGGCGGCAACCCGGTGTCCACCGCGGCCGCACTGGCCGTCTTCGACATCATCGAGAGGGAGAACCTTCTCGCCGAGGCCCAGCGGGTTGAGAAGGCGCTCTGGGCGCGCATCGGCGACTGGGCCGAGCGCTTCCCGATCGTCGGCGAGGTCCGCGGCAAGGGCGCCATGTTCGGGGTGGAACTGGTGCACCCCGGGACGAAGAAGCCCTATCCGGAGGCGCTCACCGCGATCCTCAAGCACGCCACCACGAACGGTGTCATCGTGCTCGACGCCGGCAGTTGGGACTCCGTGCTGCGGATCATGCCGTCGGTGGTCATCTCGGACGAACTGATCGACGACGCCGCATCCGTCATCGAAGAAGCACTCACCGAACTCAGCGCGCACGCGTCGTAGGGCGACGGCTGGCCCGGTTTGCGCGTCAGCCTGCGGCCGGGCGTAGCGAAAACCTGACGAATCGCGTGTCGGTAGCCGAAAACCGGGGGAAAACGCATTCGCACACCTCTGCATCCGGTTTTCGCTACCCGCACATCCGCTACCACGCACAATCATCAGGACCGGCGCGGCGCCGGACCGATTCAGGCCTGCTTGGCGCGGAAGCTGCGTGCCTTCTGCCGGTTTCCGCAGATCTCCATGCTGCACCAGGCGCGCGACCCGTTGCGGGACCGGTCGTAGTAGGCGTACTGGCAGGTCTCGGCGTTGCAGAGCTTCACCCGCTTGATCCGGCCCTGGATGCTGAGTACAACGGTCGCGGCGAGCGCCGCCTCGGCGACCGTGTCACTGGTGAGGCTCACACCGTCACCGTCACAGGACGGGTGCAGGGTGACACTCGGCAGTTCCGGACGGCCGCCGGTCACCAGTGACCGCAGGGCGGTGCGGATGCTGCGGGTCGCGGTGGCGTCGCCCGGCTCCAGGCCGTAGGCGGCGGCCCACTCGGCGAGCCCCGCTTCGGTCCCGAGCAGATCGGTGCCGTCCTCGACGTCGACCGTGTTCAGGAAGTCCACCAGCAGGTCTTCGTCGCTCAGCCCAGGCGCATCCGGTCCTGGCGAATCCGTTTCCGCTCCGGAGGCGCCGGGCACCGGGTCGTTTTGGACGACCTTCGGTCGATTCCTGCCATCGCTCACGGTAACCATTGTAGCTGCTTTGGGGGTTAGCTAGGCTGTAACCTGCAAGTCAGTTACACCGGTTTTCTACCAATGGAGTGAGCAACCATGAATCACCTGGCGTACTTCGCCGCCGAAATGACAGGCCTGCGCGAGCGGGAGGCCGAGCGGGAGATCGCGCTGCGCCGGAAGCGCATCGGCGACGACGACGCGCCGACTCGCATCCGTGACCGGAAGTGGGCTGCGGCGATCCACCGCTGGGCGCTGCCCAGGCCCGCCACTGACGCGGTGTCGCCCGCGCGCCGTGTCGGCAGTGTTGACTCGGACGGCCTGCGCCCGGATGTGACGCCACCGGCCGCGCCGGCGCTGTCCACCCGGGTGGGCGCAGGAGCCGGGGCGGCCACCCTCGGGTGCGCCTCCGCCTGATCCGTGCCGGCCGGTGTCCGAACACCGCCCCCCGCCCGTCGAGCACACCACTCCCCACATACGAGCATCTGACGCACCCAGACCCACGGTCTCAGGCGCGTGTCCCACCGATCACACAGGTAACGCACAGCATTTTCCCATGCGTTGGTATGGAAACCGTCCCGGCCGGTGTTTAAGCGGTCATGAGCAAAGTTTTCGAGGAGTTTGAGGACGAGAGCGGCGCCACCGTCCGGTATCGCCGTCACGGCAACGGCCGGGGCATGGTCTCCCCTGGCGCGCAGGTGGACGCAACTGCGTTCGTCGAGTCGTCCGCGTACGTCGAGTCGGGCGCACGCGTCGGGCGTCGGGCGTGGATCGGCTCCGGCAGCTGGATCGGGCAGGACGTTGCCGTGTCAGCGGACGTCTTCATCGGCGCCGACGTACTTGTGGGCGCGGGCACCCGGATCGGACGCGGGGCTCGCCTCGGCAGCCATGCACGGATCGGTGCGAACTCGCAGATCGGCCAAGGTGCCAGCGTGGCTTTCGACGAGCACCTGCCCGACAACAGCATCGTGCGCGGCATCCGCGCCGGTGGTCCGGCCGGCAGGGGCTACGCCCGTGCCGCGTAGCTACGGCGCTGCGGCCCTGCGTAGCCCCGACCCGCCGCCGAATCCGCCGCTGCGCGAAAACAGCAAGGGCAGGCTGAAACAACGCGATCTGTGATGTTTTGGTGCACTCATCGCCGATCCGTGATGTTTTCGCGCAACCGAATCCGGCGCGCGACGCCCGGCCCGGGCCGCAAGTCAGGAAGCGCCCGGCCCGGCGACCACCGTCGTCGCCTCGTGACCGACCGGAAAGTTCACCGACGAGGCGATGAAGCACTGGCGTGCTGCCTCGGCGTGCAGCGAGTCGGCGAGCTCACGCTGTGCCGGGTCGCTGATCGTTACCCGGGGGCGGAGGGTGGCTGAGGTGAAGTGGCCGCCGCCGTCATCCGTCTGCTGCATGGTTCCCACCGCGGCATCCGTGTACTCGACGACGGTCACACCGTGCCGGGTCGCCGCGTGCAGGTAGGACAGCATGTGGCACTGGCTGAGCGCGGCCAGCAGCAGTTCCTCCGGGTTCCAGCGTTCCGCGTTGCCGTGGAAGGTCGGATCGGCAGACCCCGCGATCGGCGCCTTCCCCGACGCGGCGACCACGTGCTCGCGACCGTAGGCGCGGTAATGACTCGTGCCGGTGCCGCGGTTTCCGGCCCAGGACACCCGCACTTCATAGTGGTGCGCAGTTTTCATGACCAACCCTCCGGTAATACGCCTGCCCGCGTTGATTCTCGCAGGAAAACACCGCGGCCAATCAGACGCCCATCGGTAAGCTGGGAGACACCATGACTGAGACGCTCACACCGACTTCCGCCCCCTCCGACACTGCGCCCAGCACCGCCCCCGCCGCGGAACCGGTGTACACGATCCCCCAGGAACGCCGCATCGTCACGGCCATCCCCGGCCCCAGGTCGGAGGAACTGCACCAGCGTCGGCTCGCGGTGGTCTCGGCCGGCGTGAGCTCGACCCTTCCGGTGTACATCAAGAAGGCAAACGGTGCCATCCTCGTCGACGTCGACGACAACCAGTTCATCGACCTGGGCGCGGGCATCGGCGTGACCACGATCGGCCACACCGATTCCACGGTGGTCGAGGCGGCAGCCGGCCAGGTCAAGGAGTTCATCCACACCCTCTTCACGATCACCCCGTACGAGGAGTACGTGCGTGTAGCCGAGCTCCTCGCCACGCACACGCCCGGCTCCTGGCCGAAAAAGTCGGTGCTGATCAATTCCGGCGCCGAGGCCGTGGAGAACGGCGTGAAGATCGCGCGCAAGTTCACCGGTCGCCGCGCGGTGGCCGTGCTCGACCACGCGTACCACGGTCGCACCAACCTCACGATGGCCATGAACTACAAGGCCGCCCCGTATGCGACCGGCTACGGCCCGCTCGCCGGCGACGTCTACCACGCACCCAGCTCTTACCCGTACCACGACGGACTGAGCGGAGGGGATGCCGCCCGGCGCACGATCTCCTACCTCGAGAAGGCGGTCGGCGCGAGCGACCTGGCCTGCCTGGTGGTCGAGCCGATCCAGGGCGAGGGCGGATTCATGGTCCCGGCCGACGGCTTCCTTCCCGCCCTCCAGGAGTGGTGCACCGTCAACGGCGTGGTGATGATCGCCGACGAGATCCAGAGTGGCATGGCCCGCACCGGCGCGTACTACGCCAGCGAGCACTTCGGCTGGACCCCCGACCTCGTTCTCACCGCCAAGGGCATCGCCGGCGGACTGCCGCTGGCCGCCGTCACGGGCCGCGCCGAGATCATGGACGCCTCCCAGCCCGGCGGCCTGGGCGGCACCTTCGGCGGCAACCCGGTCGCCTGCGCTGCGGCGATCGCCGTGTTCGAGTCGATCGAGCAGAACGACCTCCTCGCCCAGGGGGCGCGGATCGAACGCGCGCTGGTGGCCGGCCTGTCAGCGCTGAAGCAGAAGTACGACATCATCGGCGACATCCGCGGGCGCGGCGCGATGATCGCGATCGAACTCGTGCAGCCCGGCACCGGCGACACCACCAAGGAGCCATACGCCGCAGCGGTCAGCTCGATCGCCGCCTACGCGGCCCAGCACGGCGTGCTGCTGCTCACCGCCGGCACCTACGGCAACGTGCTGCGGTTCCTGCCGAGCCTGGCCCTGTCCGACGCGCTGATCGCCGACGCGCTGTCGGTGATCGACGACGCGATCGCCGAGCTGCCGGCACCCGAGCGCAACGCCGAGAAGCGCTGAGCGTGGCCGAGACTTTCGCGCTCGACTCAGCGGTCGAGCTGGCCGTTGTCGAGCGCAGTGGCTTCGTGGAGTCGCGCCACGCCGGCTCGGCGGTGGTGCTGAACGGTGAGGGCGCGGTGCTGCGGGCCCTCGGCGACGTGACCACACCGGTCTTCCCCCGTTCGTCGATGAAACCGTTCCAGGCGATCGCCGTGATGGCCAGCGGGGTCACCCTGCGCGGGGAGGACGCGGCGATCGCGACCGCGAGCCACAGCGGCACCCAGAAGCACGCCGACCTGGCGCGCGGGCTGCTGGCGCGTGCGGGAATCCCGGTCACGGCACTGGGCTGCCCTGCAGCGTGGCCCGATGACCAGCAGACCCGGGACTCACTGGTGCGCCTGGGTGCGGGCAAGGACCCGATCTACATGAATTGCTCCGGCAAGCATGCGGCGATGCTCGTCGCCTGCGCCGCGAACGGCTGGCCGCTGGCGGGCTATCTCGACCCGGCGCATCCGCTGCAGAAACGGGTCCTGGACGTCGTCGAACGCTTCACCGGGGAACGGCCGTCCGCCACCGGCATCGACGGCTGCGGCGCGCCCGTGCACGCACTCTCGCTCACCGCTCTGGCCCGCGGCATCGCCCGCATCGCCACGTCCCGGTCGAATTCACCGTTCGCGATCTACCGGGAAGCCGGCTTCCTGGCCGAGGCCGTGCGCGAGAACGGCTGGGTGATCGCTGGACCCGGGCAGGCAGACACCATCGTGATCGAGCGGCTCCGGCTGTTCGTCAAGGGCGGCGCAGAGGGCATCATGGTCGCCTCAGCCGACAACGGCACCACCGTCGCGCTGAAGATCCTCGACGGCAACTTGCGTGCCGCGTCGATCGTGGCGCTGCACCTGCTGGCGGACGCGGGCGCGATCAACCGGGCCGACGTCGACGCGGTGGCGCCCGAACTGAACCTCGCCGTGCTCGGCGGCGGACGCCCGGTCGGGCAGATCCGGCCCAGCTACGCCTGACCGGGCGCATCAGAACCAGCTGTGCGGCACCGCGAACGCGATATGCGGATGCCGGCCGCTTCAGCTGGTTCCCCGGCCCCGCGAGATGCCCGCGGGGGCGCCCTCGGCTCAGATCTGTCGGGCGAGCCGTTTCGCCCGGACGGCGCCGGACACCTGCGTCGTCACCACCAGCACGAGCGCGAAGATGAAGACAGCGGATGCGATCACATTGGCTTCCGCCGGGATGCCGCGTGCCGCTGAGATGTAGATGTACTTCGGGAAGGTCGTCACCGACCCCGAGTTGAAGTTGGTGATGATGAAGTCGTCGAAGCTCAGCGCGAACGAGAGCAAGGCTGCTGCCATGATGCCCGGCAGCAGCAACGGGAACGTCACGCGCAGGAACACCTGGCCGGGAGAGCCGTAAAGGTCGCGGCCGGCCTCTTCCAGCGCGGGGTCGAGGCTCGCAACCCGCGCCTTCACCGTCACGACCACGAAACTGATGCAGAACATGATGTGGGCCAGGATGATGGTGAGCATGTCTTTCGGCACGCCGACGGACAGGAACTGGGCGGCGAGCCCCGCCCCGAGCACGACCTCCGGCGTCGCCATCGGCAGGAACAGCAGCAGGCTGATCTTGGAGCGGAACCTGAACCGGTAGCGCACGATCGCGATGGCGATCATGGTGCCGAGCGCCGTCGCGACCACCGTCGCAACCACACCGATCAGCAGGCTGTTGCCGAACGCCTGGCAGACCGCCCCGTTCTGCACGGCGCAGACGTTCAGCCATTTGTCGAAGGTGAACCCGCGCCAGGCGATGTTCGACTTCAGTGAGTCGTTGAAGGAGAAGATGAAGGTGTACCCGATCGGAACCATCAGGAAGATCAGCGCGAGCGCCGAGTAGAGCGGCAGCAGCCACTTTCCGAGAGAGAGCTTCACAACAGGTCCTCCGTCCCGGATCGGCGCACATAGACGCTGACGATCACCAGGATCACGGCCATCAGGATGATCGACAGGGCGGCAGCCGCCGGGTAGTTGAGCAGCACCAGGAAGTTCGCTTCGATCACGTTGCCGATCATCTGAGAGTCTGGGCCGCCGAGGAAGTCGCGGCTGGCGTTGATGTAGTCGCCGGCCGCCGGGATGAACGTCAGCAGGGTTCCGGCGACGACGCCGGGCATCGACAGCGGAACGGTGATTTTCCGGAAGACCTGGAACGGACCGGCATACAGGTCGTTCCCGGCCTCGAGGTAGCGCGGGTCCAGGCGTTCCAGGGTGGTGTAGAGCGGCAAGGTCATGAACGGGATGAAGTTGTAGGTCAGGCCGAAAATCACCGCGGCCGGCGTCCCGGTGAAGTGTGCATCCGGTGCCAGCAACGACAGCGCCTTGAGCGAGGAGATCACGAAGGACTCGTCCGAGAGCAACTGTTTCCAGGCCAGGGTGCGCAGCAGGAAACTGATGAAGAACGGCGCGATGACCAGCACCAGCATCAGGCTTTGCAGCAGTGGCCAGCGCCGGGCCTTCACCCCGATGAAGTAGGCCAGCGGGTAGCTGAACAGCAGCGCCAACACGGTGGCGGCGAGTGCAAACGCGAACGACCGCACGATGTGCGGCCAGTAGTCGCGCATGACGTCGGCGTAGTTCTCCCAGCGGAACGCGTAACTGAACTGGCCGACGTCTCCGAACTCGGTCGGCGCCTGGAACGACGTCAGTAACAGCGAAACCAGGGGGGCGAGGAAGAACAGGACCAGGTAGAGGATGCCGGGCAGCAGCAGCAGGAGTGCGATCCGGCTGCTGCGGCGCGGTGGGGCGTCTGCCGTGTTCGTGGTGCTGGCGAAGGCCGCGAAAGCCATCTCAGGCTTCCTCGAGCTCCGCGAGCAGGACGTCCCGCTTCTGGGCCGCGATGTTGCGCGTGTCGGTGTCGGCGGCGAACCGAGGCGCCTGGTCTGGTTCGTCCTCGAGCCCGAACCCGTGGGCGACGTCCCAACTCACCCACACCTCGTCGCCGTCCTGGGCCACCGGTCCGAACGCCATGTTCTGGGCGAAAACGACCAGGGTGCCCACACCGGGGACGGCCACCAGGTACTGGGTGCTCACGCCGCTGAACGACACGTCGATGATCCGGCCCGGGCCCATCCGGTTGCGTCCGGAGTCTTCGACCGGCGCGTCGCGATGCAGGGTCAGTTTCTCCGGCCGCACTCCGATCGTCACCGTTCCGGCGTGCCGCTGGGCACGCGACACGGGAACCGACACACGGGTGCCTGCGACGTCCACGGAGATCGCTTCGCTGGTGGTGCCGGAGACGGTCCCGCTGAACAGGTTCGATTGACCGAGGAAGTTGGCCACGAAGGCTGTGCGCGGCAGTTCGTAGAGTTGCTCGGGCGCGCCCATCTGCTCGATCCGCCCCTTGTTCATGACAGCGACCGTGTCGGCCATGGTCATGGCTTCTTCCTGGTCGTGGGTCACGTGCAGGAAGGTCAGCCCCACCTCTTCCTGGATGGTCTTCAACTCCAGTTGCATCTGGCGGCGGAGCTTGAGGTCGAGGGCGCCGAGCGGTTCGTCGAGCAGCAGCAGCGCCGGCCGGTTGACGATGGCCCTGGCCAGCGCCACCCGCTGCTGCTGGCCGCCGGAGAGCTGGAGCGGGCGGCGGGACGCGAGGTGGTCGAGTTCGACCAGTCGAAGGGCTTCGTGTGCCTTGGCGACCGGATCACCGATCTTTCGCCGCCGCAGCCCGAATGCGACGTTTTCCAGCACGGTCATGTGCGGGAACAGGGCGTAGCTCTGGAACACGGTGTTCACCGGCCGTTGATACGGTTTCTGGGCGGTGACGTCCGTCCCGCCGATCAGGATGCGGCCCCGGGTCGGGTCCTCGAGGCCGGCGACCAAGCGGAGCGTCGTGGTCTTCCCGCATCCGCTTGGACCGAGCAACGCGAAGAACGACCCGGCCGGGATCGTCAGGTCGAGATTCTCGATGGCCGTGAACCCGGGAAACCGCTTCTGGATGCCGACCAGTTCGAGGTCGGCTCCCCGGTCGGCGAATGCGCCGGCGGCCATCACGATCCCAGGAGGACGCTCTGGAATTGGGCGTCGTACTTCTGCTCTTCAGCGCCGGTGAGCGAGCGGAATACCCTTGCCTTGGCGAGCGTCGCCTCGTCGGGGAAGATGAGCTGGTTCGCGGCGAGCTCAGGGTCGATCGCCGTCGCGGCTTCCTTCGCACCGACCACCGGGGTGATGTAGTTCACGTACGCGGCGACCTCGGCCGCGACCTCGGGCTCGTAGTAGTAGTTGATCAGGGTTTCCGCGTTCTTTTTGCGCCTCGACCCGATCGGCACCAGGAAGTTGTCGTTCCAGAGCGTTCCGCCCTTGTCCGGGACGATGAAGTCCCAATGCTCGCCGTTCTCCGCGTTCAGCTGGGTGATGTCCCCTGACCACACGATCGCAGCGAGGGTGTCACCGTTGACCAGGTCCTCCTTGTAGGAGTTGCCCTTGATGTTGCGGATCTGCCCGTCGGCGATCTGTTTCTTGAGCACGTCGACCGCGGTACTGAATTCGTCGTCCCCCCAGCTGCCGGAGATGTCGACTCCCCCGTCGAGCATGAGCAGGCCCATGGTGTCGCGCATCTCGGAGAGCACGCCGACCCGTCCCTTGAGCTGCGGGTCCCAGAGTTCCTCGACGCTGGCGATGCCCCCGGGTATTTTGTCCTTGTTCCAGCAGATCCCGGCGAACCCGCCCTGCCAGGGCACCGACATCTCCCGGCCCGGGTCGAAGTCGACGTCCCCCAGCGCCGGGGTGAGGTTGGCGAGGTTCGGGATGTTGGCCTGGTCGAGCTTTTGGGCGTAACCGAACCGGATCCACCTGGCCGCCATCCAGTCGGTCAGGCAGACCGTGTCGGCGCCGATGTCCTGGCCCAGCGCGAGCTGGTCCTTGACCTTGCCGTAGTAGGTGTTGTTGTCGTCGACCGCCTCCGAATAGTTCACCTTGATGCCGGTCTCCGCGGTGAATGCCTCCAGCGTCGGGTACCCGCCGTTGTCGTCGACGTCGATGTACAGCGCCCAGTTGTCCCAGTTCAGCGTCTTGTCCGAATCCGATTTGTCGGATGCCGCGGTGGGCCTGGCCGCCGCGCCACCGGTCGAGCAGGCCGCGAGCGCGAGCGCCGCCGCGCCGCCGCCCAACCCGCCGAGAAGGGCACGACGGCCCATCTGCGCCCGTTGGGCCTCGCGAATGAGTTGCTGGATCATCGGATCTGACGGAAGCGGCCTGGGTTTCATGGCGGGTCTCCTTGCACTCAGCGAGGGCACGTGCTCACGTGCGGTTTAGCGCTTCTCGCTCCTGTGCGAGTGGATCGATACTTGCACAATCGTGGGTCTAACACACGCAGGAGGGGCCTAATCGTTAACATCCCGCTCGAATCGATGCGAAATCAGCACCCCGCGGGCCGTTCCGCGTGCGAGAACGGCAGGGGCCGGCGAGGCGCGCCGGAGCGGCGACTACGATCGTGGTTTTCGCTAATCTGGGGGCATGCCGACCACCCGCGGGCTCGAGCGACTGATCTTCTTCACGGATGCCGTGGTCGCCATCGCGATCACGTTGCTGATCCTGCCGCTGGTCGATGCGGCGTCCAACGCGTCTGACAGCGACTCCGGCGCCGGGGCGTTCCTCACCAGCCACAACGGGCAAATTTTCGCATTCCTGATCAGCTTCGCCGTCATCGCCCGATTGTGGGTGGCTCACCACCGGTTGTTCGAGCACATCGCCGCGTACAACCGTCGGGTCGTGTGGTGCAGCCTGGCTTGGGCCTTCACGATCGTGGTGTTGCCGCTTCCCACCGCGATGACCGCCCAGTTCGATCCTGGGCCGGTGACGATCAGTTTCTATATCGGCACGATGCTCACCAGCAGCGCGCTGCTCACCCTGCTCACCCTGATGGTGAGCGGCAATCCAGCGCTCCAGGCCGTGGACAATCCGATCGCCCGCAACGTCCTGCTCAGCAGCGTCTCCACCACCGGCCTGTTCGTGCTCGCGTTGCTGATCGGCGTGCTGATACCGGTCGTGAACTACTTCGCCCTGTTCCTGCTGGCGTTCAGCGGTCCGGCGAAGCGGGTGCTGGAGCGCACCCGGTTCGGCCGGTAACCAGCCGGGCGCGAATGACCGGCCGCCGCCAGAGCGCCGAGCATCCTCGGAAATCGTTGGCCACGCATCCGTTTACTGCGGATTCGGCATCGAATCACGCAATAATCCATCGAAACCGTTGCCAGCGGACGCAGGTATGCTGGCCCCGGGGGACAGAGCCGTCCCCGTTTGAAGGAGTGAGATGAAGGTCGCAGTTCCCAGAGAGATCAAGAACAACGAGTTCCGCGTTGCGATCACGCCGGCGGGGGTCCATGATCTGGTCGGCAACGGGCACGAGGTGTTCATTGAGACGGGAGCGGGTACCGGTTCGTCGATTCCGGATGAGCGGTACCGGGCGGCCGGCGCCACCATCCTCCCCGACGCGGCATCGACCTGGGCCGCCGGGCAGATGGTGCTCAAGGTCAAGGAGCCGGTGGCGAGCGAGTTCGGTTTCTTCCGCGACGACCTCGTGCTCTTCACCTACCTGCACCTGGCGGCCGAGGAAGAACTGACCCGCGCCCTGCTGGCCAGCGGCGTCACCGCGATCGCCTACGAGACGGTGCAGCTGCCCTCCCGCGCCCTTCCCTTGCTCGCCCCGATGAGCGAGGTCGCCGGGCGACTCGCGCCGATCGTCGGCGCCAACGCCATGCTGAAGCCGAATGGCGGGCCGGGGCTGCTGGTTCCCGGCGTGCCGGGGACGCACCCGGCGAAGATCGCCATCCTCGGCGGCGGTGTCGCCGGCACGGCGGCCATGCAGGTCGCCCTCGGGCTCGGCGCGGAGGTCACCGTGCTCGACACGAACCTGTTCCGGTTGCGTGAACTGGACGCGTTGCACTACGGCCGGGTGAAGACGATCGCCTCGAACAGTTTCGAGATCGACAAAGCGGTGGTCGACTCCGACATGGTGATCGGGTCGGTACTGATCCCGGGCGCGAAGGCGCCGAAGCTGGTGAGCAATGAGATGGTGTCACGGATGCGGCCCGGCAGCGTTCTCGTGGATATCGCGGTCGACCAGGGCGGCTGCTTCGCCGACTCGCATCCCACGACTCACGCCGACCCCACGTTCACGGTGCACAATTCGCTGTTCTACTGCGTGGCGAACATGCCGGGGGCGGTACCGAACACATCCACCTACGCCCTCACCAATGCGACCCTGCCCTACGTGCGGTCCGTGGCGAATCGCGGCTGGGCCGACGCCCTGCGCGCGGACGCCGCGCTCGCCCTGGGCCTGAACACCTTCCGCGGCGCCGTGATCAACGAACCCGTCGCCAACGCCCACTCGCTGCCGCACCGCGACCTGGCCGACGCACTCGCCTGATCCGCTTATCCCCGAGCCCAGCCCCGCGAAAACGCAGTAGTTGGGCTTATGAACGAGTCATAGGCCCAACTACTGCGTTTTCGCGGGGAGGCGGGCGCGGCGGACGGCGCCTTGGGGGTCAAGCACCCACACCTGGCCCCGCCCGGGCACCACAGCGGGCGGCAGGTCGCGGCGCCGGGTGACCAGGCGGTAGTCGGCCAGGCTGCACTGGTCGAAGACCAACTCCATGCGGGTGCGAACGGATGCCAGCAGCGGCCAGTTCAGCTGCCACGCGTCGGGTTCTCCGACCAGGATCGTGCCGGCCGCAGCATCCGTCACCTCGATGCCGGAGGCGCTCGACGTGAGCTCGACGATGTCGGCGGCCCGTCCGGGTCCTGCGCCCGCGGCGGCGCTCCGCAGGTGCGCCGCGGTTCGGGCGGGCCGACCGGAGACGACGGCGAGCGGCCGATCGAGCCGCAGCACCGGCGCCGGCTCGCCGCCGGGCGCGGCCGGCCCAGCATGGGATTCCGTACCGCTTGCAGTGCCGGTGGCTGCGGCCGTGCCGGTGCCGCTTTCCGGAGCGTCCGTCACGAGCTGGATGCGTTCCCCCTTCCAACTGCCGCCTCCCGGCGGAAGCCGGGGATCCCACATCGCGTCGAGCCCCCCGGCGGCGAGATGCTCCTCCCGGCTCTGGAGTCCGAGCACGAGAGTGCTCGGGCACATCGACTGCAGCCCCCGCAACGCCGGGACGATCCGTTGCATCGCGATGACGCATTGCATTCCCACCACGCGGCCGTCGCGGAGCACCCCGCTGAGCAGGTCGACTGCGCCAGCCTGGTATTCGCCCTCCCACCGGGCAAACACCGAGTCGAAGTCATCGAGCAGGAGCAGGCCGCCCCTGCTTGCCTCCCGGCCCTCCCCCGCGTCCACCAGCGCGTCCCAGGCCACGTCGACGGCCGGCGGCACGACGACCGCACCACCCTCGGCGCCGAGGCGGGCCAGCAGCGTGCTCTTCCCCGAGCGGGCTCCCCCGATCACCAGCAGGCTGCCGTCGGATTCGGGGTCGTAGCGCGCCACCCGATAGCGCTGGCGGGTCGGCTGGTCGATGAGCCCGAGCAACAGTCCACGCGGGCCACGCGCATGCCGTCCGGTCAACCCGCCGGCCGCCGGTGCCGCCTCCCCTCGAGACTCCATGGCGAGCAGCTCATCGGTGCTGACCCGGGCCGGGAGGGGATCGCGCCAGGGTCGGCGTAGCGGCGTGGCCGGGGTGCCCGCTCCGATGGATGTGACATCGGCGGCGGTGGTCACGGCCACCTGGCAGGGCGTGGGAACACGGTCGCCCGATCCGACCAGGCAACGACCCGGCGCCGACGCCGGGAGGGCTGCGGCGGCATCCGTTCCGATCACCGCCATGCTGTCGGCCCGGTTGTTCACCCGCAGCGAAAGTCGCAGGCTGCAGTTGGCCAGCAGCGCGTCACGCACCACGCCGGCCGGCCGCTGGGTACAGAGGATCAGGTGCATGCCGAGCGACCGGCCGCGGGCGGCGATGTCGACGAATGCGGCGTGCAGTTCCGGGAAGGAGTCGAGCATCGCCTGGAACTCGTCGACGGCGATGACCAGGCGCGGAAGCGTCCCGGCCGCCGCCTCGTCGGCGACGTCCCGGGCGCCCGCATCGCGCAGCACCTGCTCCCGGTAGCGTAGTTCGGCCTGGAGGCTCGCCAGCGCCCTCGCGGCCTCGCGCTGGTCGAGATCCGTGATCAGGCCGACGCAGTGCGGCAGCGGCAGCAGCGGAACGAACGCGGCACCGCCCTTGAAATCGACCAGGAGCACGTTGACCTGGTTCGGTCGGTAGCGTGCCGCGATCGACGCGATCCAGGTCACCAGCAGTTCGCTCTTGCCGCTCCCGGTCGTACCGCCGACCAGCGCGTGCGGTCCGTCTCGCACCAGGTCGATCCATACCGGCCCGCTGTCGGAGAGGCCGATCGGGCAGGCCAGGGAGCCGGTCGCCGCAGGCGGGCCTGGCTGATCCGGCGGCGGTTCTCCCCCATTCGGCTTGGGAAGCGGATGCAGGTCAGCCAGCGTCACAGAGTCCGGCAGCGACGGCGCACCGGTGAACCCGGCGTGCAGGGCCCGTTCTGCGAGCGCTGTCGCCCATGCCATCGCCTCGCACTCTGAGACCAGCTCTGGGCGCACCACCAGCCCCGGTTCGTGGTCGGGTGAAAGCAGGATCTCGGCGCGCCGGGGACCGTGCAGGAACAGGACAGTGGCGCATCCGTCGGGGAGATCTTCAGGCCGCGCAGCGAGTGCGATGAGCAGTCGCGTGGGTGCCGCGACCAAGCGGTCGGTGCGCCGAGCACCAGCAAGCACCACCTCCCAGGTCGGGGCACGGGCATGCCGGTGCGGCAGGGCGGCAGCCCACCGCCAATCCGGAGGCGCCGTGACGAGGGCGCGATCCGGCGGCAGGGCGTGGGCCGCCTGGATCAGGAGTCCCCGCGCCGCGGCCAGCACCAGCTGGTCCGCCCCGACAAGGCCCACCCCCGCGGTGAGATCCGCGGTCACCGGCGCGGCGCGCAGGGTCGCGGCCGACGCGCCGAGGTCGGCCGCCCGCTGGGCAAGTTCGGCGTCCATGCCCGTCGCAGGAGTGACGGCGGCAGCCTCGAGCCGCATGCCGCTCGGGACCGCGCCTGATCCGAGTGCGGTGACAGGCGCGCCGGAGCGCCATCGGCTGTCGTCTGCGTTCCCGGACAGGATCGCGGCGGCGGACGGCGTGCGGTGCCACGCCGTTGTTCGCAGCTCGGCGTGCCGTTGATCCATCGCGAGCCGGACTGCGTCGAGCGAGCTGCGGTACGCGACGGCATCCGCTCGGCGCCGCCGCCTGCCGGCCCGGTGACCGTCGAGCAGGGTCGCGACGATGATCACCGGTCCCAGGGCGGCGAACAGGAGCATGAATGCCGACCCGGTGATCGCCCAGATCACAACCGACGCGAGGAGTGGCGCCACGCTCGCGATGAGCGGAAACGGGGCGCGCTGGGGTTCGGTGGGCGGCGCTGGCATCTGGAGGGGGCGGGTGGGAAGCGTCATGCCATCAGCACACCAGAAGCAACGCAGGCGCGGCGCGAATGCGGAGCAATCAGTGCACGAACAGGCCCGACCCGCGCCTGTGGAGGAGTATCCGGTGGAAAGGGGGTGGCGCTCGGACTCGGCCGCGGCGCAGGGAACGTTGCGCGTCCGGGGCGGCGGCCGCGGCTCGGCGCGGCGTCTAGGAGACGACGAAGAACTGCTCCGCGATCTCGACACGGGACTGGCGTGGCACCAGGTACCGCCGGCCTGGTTCACAGCGCAGGGGCGACTCGCCGGGCCGACGGATGATGGTGCCGTTGCCGGAGAACCGGTCACTGACCCACAGTTCTCCGTTGTGCTGCCCGAACTCCAGGTGACTCTTTGACACGGACATGCCCACATCGTTGATCTGGATGAGGTGGTCGAAGAACTCGGACGGCTGCGGCAGCGGCCGGCGCCCGACCAGGCCGGATCCCTGCACCGACACGGTCTCGCCGGTGCTGAACTGGAACAGGAAGCGCGCCCGGAGCGCCTCGGCCGGTGGGCGAGGCGCGGCGGCCGGCTCGCTCGGCCCGGCGTGCCGGGGACCGGGAGAGAACGCCCGCCCTTCGACGCGCGTAACCGCCTCGTCAGGCCGCACCGGTGGGGGCTCGACCGCCGCAGCGGGCTCCCCCACGACCGGCAGCTCCGCCGGCACGTTCACCGGCACGTTCACCGGCACGTTCACCGGCACGTTCACCGGCACCGAAATGATGTGGGACGAAGGCGGCAGCGGTTGGATGATCGTGGTGTCAGAGGGCCGCGGATCCGGTCGCTTGCGGGTCCGAGCGGTCGCCGTGGTGGAGCTGCCGCATTCGCCGCAGAACATGGCCCCCGCGAGAAGCGGCGCCCCACAGATCCGGCAGTTCACGAGACGGCTCCCTTTCTTCCGGTTCCAGCGTACCGACCGAACGATCGGAGCGAGATCAGCGCCTTCAGCCGCTGCCTCCGGTTGCGTCCCGACGCGAGGGACACCCGTAGTTCGCGAACATCGGCCCACACGGAGTCGGCGTCAGCCCGGCTGGGTTCCGCCGGCGCGAACATGGCGCGGTCGACGACGGATGCCAGCACCAGCGGACGTATGCCGCCCACCGACTCCGCCAGTTCGGTGCGGGTGGCCGCCGGGGGCACGTCCAGACCATAGTCGACAACACTGTCGGCGAACTCTCGCCAGCCGCCGGTGATGCGGTCGATGGATGAGGCCGCCGTGACACGGAGCCTGCGCCGCCGGACCTTGGCAACGATGATGGCCAGGAACGGTGACACCACGAGCGCCAATCCCAGGAGGGTCCAGCCCGTCACAGCCAGCGCGGCGAGGAGGAACGCCGTGACGGGGTCCAGCGGTTTCGGCGGGTCGTCCTGGGTGCTGTCGGGCGGGGTCAGGTCGCGCTGCTGGGTGGTGTCGGGAACGGGCGGCGGAACGACGGACTGCGGCCGGGACACGACGGTCGGCTCGTCGGGGAGCTGCGCTGGAATGTCGCGAACGGCCGGGTTCGGGTCGAGGCTGACCCACGAGCCGGCACTGGTCTCCACCTCGATCCAGGCTGAGATGTCGGCGCCGACGACGGTGACCGGGGTGCCGTCGGCGGCACGGGCGGGAACGAAGCCGAGTACGACTCGCGCCGGAAAGCCGATCTGCCGGGCGAGCAGCGCTGCCGCGACCGCGTACTGTTCCTGGTCGCCGAGCATCGGGCGGTCGGAGAACAGTTGGGCGATCCGGTCGGCTCCGTGGCCGGAACGACTGACCGGCTCATCGGGCGCGATCCCGTGGCTGATGTAGCCCTCCGCCTTCAGCCCGTCGAGCATGTCTTTCAGTTGCTGTCCGGGCGGATCATCGGCTTTCACCCAGCTGTCCAGGGCCTGGGCCAGCCCGTCCGGGACCACGCCGATCGCGGGGAGCGCGTGGTTGCCGGGTTCAAGCTTCGCCACGTCGTCTGCCGCCGGCGGCACGACGGATTCGGCACGGAAACGATCCCCCGGCCGCAACCCACCGAGCACGGCACCCGTCCCGCTGTTGTCGTTGTAGAAGAACGAATCGGCTCGCGCCGTCGCCGTGTCGCCCAGGAAGGTGATGCGTTCGAGCTGGCCGACGCCCGGCACCCACACCCCGGTGTAGCCCTTGACCGTGACGTCGAGCGTGGCCTGGTCACCGCTGACCGTGTCCTGGTCGAGTCGATACGGCAACCGGGTGAACGACCCGGACGCGCTTGAGACGTCCTCGCTTCCGACGGAGTAGACAACGCCGTCGTAGCTGTCGAGCGTCGCGATGCGGATCCGTCCGCCGACCGGCAGCCCCTCGACGGTCAACATCGGCTCTGCGCTCCGCTCCGGCTGAAGGTAGCTCCGGAACGCGCTCAGCGGGCTCGGGTAGTCGCGGGGGTTGAACGGTTGTTGCACCGCCGAGCGCAGCACGTCGCGGGGACCAGACGCGGGGCTGGCGATCGCCGCCACTCCCCCGGCCGCGATGGCGATGGCGATGATCACCGCGGCGCCGACGAGACCCCTCGCGGCGCCCAGGTGCCGGTCCGACCGGGACTCGATCGTGGCGCGCGACTGCTGCGCCACCAGGCGCACCGCCTGCCGGCGGCGCTGCCAGCGCAACCAGAGCAGCCAGAACAGCACGGTTGTGAACAGGCCAAGGCCGACTTCGATCGGCGAGTTGGCTGAGCTCGCACCGAGCGCGATCCCGGCCAGGAACAGCGCGATCGGCGCGAGGACGGCCAATTCGCCCCGCCGGGCCCGCAGCGCGACGGAAAGGCCGACGACGGTCGAGATGAGCACCAGGATGAAAGCCGGGACGAGCAGCGACTGGTACGCGCCGACCGGCAGCACGATCGTCACCAGCTGCTTCCAGCTCAGCGCCGCGGCCGTCACCAGTTCGAGCAGCCCCCCGGTGGTGGGGAGCAGCCCCGCAACGGCACGCCCCGGGATGGCCAGCGGAACGCCCGCGGCGAAGTACACGACGATGATGGCGACCATGAGCGCCCACGACGGCCAGCGGAAGAACGCCCCGAGCAGGGCGACCAGTGCGCCCAGCCCGAACGTGGCGGCAACCAGCACCAGATAATCGGTGCTCTGGTACACCGGCCACAACGTTGCCGCGGCGGCGGCGGTCGTCGCCGCGAGGCCGAGCACGTTCCCGGCCACGAAGCCGGCCCGCCGGCGCACGGCCGGTTTCGCCTGCCGTGCCGCCTGAATGCTCACGCTGCCGACCTCGCCAGGCTCTTCTGCAGGTCTTCGAGGAATCCGATGGTCAGCACGCTGAGCTCAGCGACCCGACGGAGGCTCGGCACCACTTCAGGGTCGCAGATCACCGCGACGACGTCGACACCGACCGGGAACTTGCTGGACGCGGCACGCAGTTGGGCCAGGGTGACCGCCGAGCCGCAGACCAGGAACGCCACCGAGATCCCGCCGACGCTCTCCGCCGCGACCTTGGCCAGCTCGGTCATCGGCAGGGCAGCTGATGCGAGTTCCACGGTGCTCAGGTCGTCGAGCAGCCGGGTGCGGGTGATGGTGCTGAGTTCCCGGAGTGCGAAAACCTGTCGCCGGGCGAATTCGGGGGTGACCTCGCTGGCCACCACCGAGACGGTGCGGGCATCGCGGATGGCACGCACGCCGAGCGACCCGGCCACGCTCACCGCCATCTCGAACTCGTCATCCGTCGCGTAGTCGGACTCGCAGAGGCTCAGCGCCACCATGAGGTGGCTGCGGCGGGATTCTTCGAACTGGCGCACCATGTAGGTGCCCGTCTTGGCCGTGCTCTTCCAGTGGATGGTGCGGCGTTCGTCTCCGGGCACGTACTCGCGGAGGGCGTGGAACGAGACGTCGCTGTTGGTCAGGTCCCTGGTCGGGTTGCCTTCCAGGTCGCGGATGAAGCCGGTGCTCATGCTCGGAATCGAGATGGTGCGGGGATGCACGAACAGGTCGATCTGCTGCGCCCACACCAGTTCCTTACGGAACAGGCCGATCGGGTCTCCGCGCACGGTGCGCACCGGCCCCACCGGGATCACCCCGCGGTGCCGGGCAGGCACGACGAACACGTCCTGGAAACTGGACGCCCCGGCCAGGCTGGGCATCGCGAATTCCGCGATCCCCTCGCCGACCGGCACCTCAACGTTGACGCCGGGCAACCGGCGCCGGGTCGGGTTTTCCAGCTGCACCTGGCCGGGAACCCGGCCGCCGGCAACGACCCGGGTGACCGGCATGGCGAGGCTGATCTGGTGGGCGTTCCGCCCGATGAGGTAGAACAGGGTCGCGCCGACGAGGACCAGCCCCGCCCAGGCGATCGCGACCAGTTCACTCCAGCCCAGCGCGTAGCCGGCCACGAACGACGCGGTGACCGTGGCCAGCATGCACCAGCCGAGGGGCGTGACCACCGATCCGATTCCGGCGGCGAGGCTCCCGGCTCCGCTACGCACCGTGCGGAAGGCGCGCACGGTCCAGATGATGGCGTCGGAGAGGACCCCCTCATCGGGGGGCGGGAAACGACTGCGGCCCGGTGCCGTGGTTTCGATGCCTGCTGCCTGGGTCACACGGCCGGCCTGTCGCTCGGTGGTGGCGTCTCGATCAGGATCTGCGCGATGACGCTCGACGGGGTGACGCCCTCGAACTCGGCTTCCGCGTCGAGCAGCAGGCGGTGGGCGAGCACCGGTTCGGCAAGCGTCTTCACATCGTCCGGGATCACGTAGTGCCGGCCTGACGCGGCCGCCAGAGTCTTTGCGGTGCGGATCAGCGCGAGTGCGCCGCGCACGCTGGCACCGAGCCGCACCTCGCGGGCGTTGCGGGTGGCGTCGACGATGCGGGAGACATAGTCGTTGATGGTGGCGTCGACGAAGACAGTGCGGGCAAGGGTTGCCAGTTCGATGACGGATGCCGCGGAGACGACGGCGGGCACGGTCACCTCGTGAGCGCGATGCCCGGCGCCCTCCAGGATGCGCATGGTGGAGGCGTGGTCGGGGTAGCCGATCGATGACTTCATGATGAACCGGTCCAGCTGCGCCTCCGGCAGCCGGTAGGTGCCCGCCTGTTCGATCGGGTTCTGGGTGGCGATCACCATGAACGGCGCGGCCACCGGGTGGGTGACGCCGTCGGCGGTCACCTGGCCCTCCTCCATCACCTCGAGCAGCGCCGCCTGGGTTTTCGGGCTGGCCCGGTTGATCTCGTCGGCGAGGACGATGTTGGAGAACACCGGTCCGCGGTGGAACTCGAACGCGCCACTCCGCTGGTCGTAGATGCTGACCCCGGTGATGTCGCCGGGCAGCAGGTCGGGCGTGAACTGCACCCGGTTGCTGGTGCCTCGCACGCTCTGCGCGAGGGCGCGCGCCAGCGAAGTCTTGCCGGTGCCGGGTACGTCTTCCAGCAGAAGGTGGCCTTCACTGAGCAGCGCGATGAACGTCAGCCGGATGACCTGCTGCTTGCCGAGCAGCACCTCTTCGACCCCCTGCACCATACGGTCGAAGACGGCAGCGAACTGGGTGGCCTGCTCAGGGGTCATCGTCATGTCGCGTTCGCTTTCAGTCAAGGCAGTCAGGGTCATCAGGCAATCCGGCTCATTTGTCGTAGGTGAAATCGTGGCCGTTGACGGTCACCACGAGGTGCACCGGGCCGGTGGTGGGTGCCGTGGGAATGCTGCACGCCCGCTCCGGATCGGTTGCGGTACCGAGAGCGGCCGGGTCGGCGTCGGCGAAGCACTTATAGCCGGCCGCGAGGGCGCCGTTCGCCGGTCCGTTCGTCCAGGCGAAGATGCCGGTCCCCGCGTCGTAGAGAAGTCCCGTCATCGTGAACGTCAGGGACGGTTCTGGCGCCGCCTTGCCGAACCATGGTCCGCAGGCATCCCACGCGGTGCAGCCCCGCACTTCGAATGCGACGGTGCTGCCGAACGCCCCGCCGAGGACCTCGCGCGGCCACGCGCCGGCGGAGAACGCCACGCCGTCACCGGTGTCGCCCTTGGCGCGGAGCAGGTAGTGGTGGAAGTTCGGGCTGATACCGGTGACCTGGTAGTCCCAGGCGGCGTTCGTCGCGTCGCCGCGCTGGGTCATGCCGCCGGCCACGTCGGTCACGGGTCCGGGTGCCGGGCGCATCAGCACCGACGCGACAGCGGACACCGCGCAGCCGGCGCGGTTGTAACCCCACACCACGAACGAGTACGTCGCGTTCGGGTCCGTGAGATTGTCGAAGACCGCTGAGGTCGCTCCGGCAGCGACGTTCTGCTGGTCCTGCACGGTGCCTCCCGCGCGCGGCGGGTTCACCGTCCCTGGTGCCGGACTGGTCACACTGCAGGCCTGCGCGCCGGTCGGGACGGTGCCGTTGCCCAACCGCTGGACGAAATAGCCGAGGATCGGGTCCCCCTGACCGTCGAACGCATCCCAGGCGACAGTCACCGTGCCGGTGGAGTCCGTCCCGGTCGCCGTGAGGCCGCCGGGGCGTGGCGGGCCGAACGGACGGCCGGTGCCTTGTGAACTGTTCCACGCCGACAACGCCGCGTAGGCCTCGTTCCGCGCACTCACCGTGTATGTCGTGTCGACACCGTTTGCCAGGCCGGGCACGTCGATGCTGCAGGATGCCGCAGAGCACGCCGGTCCGGTGGCGCTGACCTCGCTCAGCTGGTTTCCGCCGACGGTGACGACATAGCCGCGGACGGGGCTGCCGCCGCCTGCCGCGCCAACCGGCTTCCAGCTCAGACGCAACGCCCCGTCCAGGGGAGCCGCGGCCAGCCCCGTCGGCGCGACGGGCACGACATCGGACCAGACCGGGTCGGCCAGCGCGCTCGGTGCTGACAGCCCGATGCCGTTCTGGGCCGCCACCGACACCCTGACGGCATTGGCCTGGCCGTTGCCGGGCGTTGCGACATCGCACGCGGTGGCCTGGCACGTCGTCGTGCCGACCGGGTTGCCCGCGGTGTTCAGCAACGTGACCTGATATCCGCTGATCGGCGAGTTGTTCGCCGCCCCCGGGTTGAAGGTCACGGAAAGTGTCTTGTCTCCGAATCGGGTCACCCGAACGTTGGACACCGGGTCCGGCTTGTCCTGGACCGAGATTCGTACCGTCCCCCAGGCGTACCGTTCCGGGTCACCCGTGGCATCCGCCACCTGGTACTGCAGGTTGGTGTCCACCGGTGCCGCGTCAGCTGCGACCCTCACCGACAACGTGCTCTTGTCCGCGCTCGGGGTGATCGAGACTCCGGCCGGCAACCCGGCGCTGTCGAGGCCCCGCACGGCGAGCACGGTCAACGGAACCGCGGGGAACGGGTTCGTCGCCGAGTCGTTGGCGAGCACGTCGACCGTGGTGGTTGTGCCGCGTGGGGCGATGGCCGCGTCGGCTGCGGGGGCCGCCAACGGCCGGGTCGAGGCCACGACCCGCATCTCGATGCGACCTGCGCGACCCGGGTTGATTCCATCCCTCACCCCGATGGTCAGCGCACTCTGGGTGCCCTTGGCGGTGGACTCATTTGCCGTGATCGTCAGCTGCTGGCCATTCTGCGACCAGGTGAATCCGGTGGGCAGCGGCTCCAGCACGGAGTAGGTGAGTTCCCGCTGGTCGTCTGGATAAGGGTAGGTCGTCAGTTTCAGCAGGTCGATGACCTTGCTCTGGGCCGGTTCGAAGTCGATCACGGCGCCGTCGAAGCTGGGCGGCTGGTTCAGCCGGGGCGTCACGTCGATGGGCAGCACGATGGTCGCCGTCCGGCCGTTGGGGTCGGTTGCCGACAGGCCATCGGTGACTTCGAAGGAGATCGACGCCGGGCCGAAGTACTTGTCGGCACTGGTGAACGCGAGCGTGCCGGCATCCGTCACCAGCTTCGCCCCGTCAGCATGCGTCGCCCGCACCGTGCTCTCATCGGTCAGCCTGACCTTCTTGTCGCCGACCGCGACCACGTACTTGTTGATGTCGATCGCCAGTGTCGACTCGCTCGACACGGACAGCTTCGGCGCGCCCTTCCGGAGCTGCGGCAGGGCGTCGTTGAACCCGGGGACCCAGATGAGGGCGTACGAGACCACGGACCTGTCGTCGGGGTGCGTGACGGCGAACGGGATGATCTGGCTGTTGTCGGCGATCGTCACCCGTATCCGCTTGGTGCTGGTGACCTGGGCGTTCGCCGCGTAACCGGGCAGGACGGACAGTCCCAGCGCTCGCGCCGAGCTGTCGGCGAAGAACACGTTTGCGAGCACGTCGACGTCGATGGTCTTCCGACCGAGGATGTCGGAGAGGCTGAGCACTGAGTCGCGCGCGTCGGGGCGCGACAGTGGCGCATCCTCCCTGACGACGATGGTGAGGAAGTTGGAGCTGGTTCCCCCGCGTGTGTTCTGGATCTCGTAGATGAACCCGTAGCGGCCCTCCACCTTGGGCGCGGTGACGACAACCAGGTCACCGTCGATCTTCGCTGCACCCTCCTTCCCGGTGGGAGTGACGTCGATGACGCTGAGCGGGCTCCCGTCCGGGTCAGAGTCATTGGCGAGCACTCGCACCGACACTGTTCCGCCGGGGCGCGCTGTCACTTCGTCCTCGACGGCGACGGGGTTGCGGGCGCCGTCGAGGCGAGGGCTGATGCCGACCCGCACGGTTCCCGTCGCCCGCGCGCCGAGGGCGTCGATCACCGAGTAGGTGAAGGTGTCGGTTCCTGCGGAATAGTCGCCTGAGCGGTACTCGATCGAGTCGGAGCGGACCAGCGTGACGGACCCCTTCTCAGGGTTCGTCTCCTGGCCGAGCAACTGCACAGAGTCGCCGTCGGGGTCGATCCCCGTCAAGGGGATCGGAATGCGCACGGAGTCGCCGGCGAGCACGCGCGCCACCACCGTTTTCGGAACCGGCGGATTGTTCGATTCCGCATCCGCTTCCCGCACGCTGATACTGACCTGGGCGCTGGCGAACTGGCCGTCCGGCGCGTCCACCTGGTAGACCGCGGTGAAATTGCCGGGGTGCGATGGCGCGAGGTAACGCAATTCGTTGTCCGCGGCGAAGAGCAGCCCGGAGCCGGTCGGCAGCGGTGTCGCGAGCTTCGGGTTCAGGGTGAGCGGGTCGCCGTCCGGGTGTTCATCATTGGCCAGCACCGGGATGCTGATTGCGTCACCGACCCGCACCGAGACCGCGTCTGCTGAGGCGACCGGCGCCTGTTTCCGCAGAGGCTCGGGCAGCTCGATCACCGTGACGGTCCCGTCCGCCTCAGAGAGCCCGTTGCTGACCCGGTAGTTGAACTCGACGGAACTGTTCTCCAGCGGACGGGTCAGCGTGAGCCGCAGGGTCCGCTGGTCCAGGATCTCCACCCGCAGCCCGCTCTCTGTCGGCACGTTCATCGTCCCGGTCACGAGCAGCACGCCGCCCGCCGGGTCGCGGTCCGTGGCGAGCACGTCGACAACGGATGCGCGCTGTCCGCGCACGAAGGCCGTGTGCGGCACCGTGACTGGTTTGAGGTTGGCGTCGCTCACCGCGGTGACATCCACGCGCACGTACCCCGTCGCCGTGATCTGCCCGTCGGTCACGGCGTAGTCGATGTAATGGGTGCCGACGGTGTTGCTGGTGAAGCGGAACGTGCCGCCGTCGAAGTCGGGGGTGATCGCCACATCGGGTTTGGAGGGGACGCTGCTCAGGCGCAGTGCCGCCGATCCGCCGCGCACGTGACCGAGCGGTGACACGGTCACTTCGCTGCCGGCGGAAGCCAGGACGACGAACGACTCGGCGATGATCGGCACCGAGCCGGAAGGCCGGACGGTGACCGACAGGCTGCCGGATCCCTCGGCCCGGCCGTCTGACGCGATGAGCCCGACCTGCTTGAGGTCGCCGCCACCACCGGCGTCGGTGTAGACCACTGAGCCGTCAGGTGTGAATCCCGCTGAGTCCGGGGCCGCAGCGATGGCCGCGGTGAGGTAGAACGGGTCGGAGTCCGGGTCGACCCAGTCGCCGAGCACTTCGGTGGTGACTCGGCCGCCGGCCTGTACGGTCGCGCGGGTCACGCGCATCTGCGCGGGCGGCGAGTTCTCATCCGCCGTGCGAATCGTGACAACGGCGGTCGCCGAGGCGCTCCCGCCGCGGCCGTCGCTGACGGTGTAGCCGAAACTGAGTCGCCCCGAGGCAGCCGCCGGCAGGGTGAGGCGCACCTGCTGGTTGTTGCCGACCAGGTCGAGCCTGCCCTGGTCGACGGGCAGCGCGTCGAAGTCGGTGATCACCAGCACGTCGCCGTTGGGGTCGTAGTCGTTCAACAGGACCGGCAGGATGACCGAGCGTCCCGGCCGGGCACCGAAGTCGTCGTCGACGGCGACGGGCGGCACCTGGGTCTTCTCGAATTCGGGCGGCGAGTCATCCTTGTTGTCCTCGACCACTTGCTGGTCCTGTACAGAGTCGATCAGTTCTGCCCAGTTGTTGATCAATTCGTTGTCCTGCTGGACCGCCCAGGCCGCGCCGCCCTGCGCGTCGTTGAGCAGCAGGCCGGTTCCGTTGCGCCGGAACTCCAGTCGTGCGTCCCCGGCGAGACCGGCAAGCGTCGTCGTCGTGCCGGCCCGGTCCTGGCCGCAGGAGCGCCACACGGTGCCGTCCCCCCACGCGGCAAAGGAGCAGTTGCCGACCGTGGTCGGCGCCGCCGGCACCCCGGCCCTGCCGGTGACGAGTTCCCGTGCCGTTCCTCCGGACACTGGCACAGCCACCAGGCCCCCCCGGTGCGCGATGAGTACCCGGTCGCCTGCGGTATCGGCGCCCTGCAGTACCGCGGTGCTTTCGTCACCGATCAAGCCGGACAGGCCGATGTTCGATCCGGCCAGGAACAGGTGGCTGCTGGATCGGTTGAGCAGGGCCCACCGCCCCGCGACGCTGGTCAGCTGGTAGGTGTCGTCGGGAGCGCCGGCCTTCACCGTCGTCGTGCTCACCACCGCGTCTCCGGTGGCGGTGTCAACCCGGGACAGGTCGCCGGTGGCCGGGGAGAACGAGTAATAGACCCCGGACGCGTCCATGCTCGAAACCGAGCCGGTACCGAGCGACAGGGCGGGCTTGGCCAGGCTGTCGAAGCTGGGGAGCTGGTCGACGGGAAGGCTCCACATGTCACCGTTGGAGGCGATGACGGCGCGGTTCGGGCCGAGGTAGACCGCCGGGCTCTCGGGTGGCAGCGGAACGTTCTCGGTGATCTTCGCCGTTGCCGGGTCCATGATGCCGAGGGAGCTGTTGCCACGGTCGACCACCAGCACGTTCGCGCCGTCCTGCACCAGGTCGATGTTGGAGCCTCCGGCTCCCACGACCGTGTTCAGTTCATGCACGGCGGTATTGGCCCGCCCCACGACTTGGCGCTGCTGGTTCGTCACCCACACCGCCGCATCTCCGAGGTCAAGCCGCTGCGCGGTGTACCCCCCGGACACGACGGCGATCGTGGCGATCAGCGCCGCGATCACCGTGCCGCTGGTCGCGGTGGCGACGACAGACCGGTGGGCGGTGACCCAGCGCCGGATCACGATCCGCCCCCGTCGGCAACGTCAACGCATTTCTCACCGCTGGGCGCGCCGGTCTTTCCCTCGCGGTTCACGGTGACGGTGAGGCAGACCTGGGACTCCCCCTGCGGGTCGACACTGAATTCGGTGCCCCGCTGGATGCTCTTTTCCCCGCCGCGGGTGGAGACGACATAACTGTCGGTGTCGCGGATGCCCGGGTCGTTCCAGTTGAAGACCACGGTGCCGTTCCGCTCGGCGCCCTCGATGTTCGTGACCGTGGGGATGCCAGAGGCGGCCTGGCGGGCGAGGAGGGTCACTCCCGTGCCGGCCAGCCCGACCACAACCACCGAGGCCGCCACCAGCCCCCAGACCAGCGCCGTGGGGCGCCGCCGGGGCTGGATCCGGGTCATCGAGTTGTGCAGCCCCTTGCTCTCGGAGGGGTACGTCCCTGACCGGCTGAACTCGGTCGTCGGCTGGGGGCGGCGACGCCGCCGGCCCGGCTGCGGGTCGACCAGGCTCACACTGGAGATGCGGGTCTTGTCGTCGAGGTCGGACAACGAGCCGGTGGCCCAGTCGTCCATCGCCACTTCGAGCGGGGTCTGGGCGAAACCGAGGTCGGCTTCCACCGACTGCAGTTCCCTGATCAACTCGAGCACACTGCCCTGGCGTGCCTCGGGGCGGCGCGACATCGACCTGGCCAGGATCAACTCGAGGCGCGGAGGAACATCCGCCCGGCCGATCATCGGCACCTTTGCCTTGCTGATACGCCCCATCAGCTCCGCGGAACTGTTGTCTGTGCCCGGCTGCTCGAACGGGGAACGTCCCGCCAGCAGCGAGTACAGCGTCGCCCCCAACGACCACACCTCGGATGCGATGGTGCCCGACACCTCGTCGAGCAGCACCTCGGGAGCGGACCACGGGATCGAGAGGCCGACGGCATCCGCTCTCTCGGCGTCCCCCACGGTGGCGGCGATGCCGAAGTCAGAGAGGACAGGGTGGCCGTAGGCGGTGATCAGGATGTTGGACGGCTTGATGTCACGGTGCAGAACGCCGGCGCGGTGCGCGGTCTCGACCGCGCTGGCGATGCGGATGCCGATGCGCAGCACGTCGGGTACCGCCAGCGGCTCGGCCCGGTAGCGCTGGCTCAACGTGGAGGAGCAGTACTCCATCACCATGAACGGCCGTCCGTCGCTGGAGACGCTGGCCGAAAAGACGGTGAGGATCGACGGGTGTGAGCTCAACTGCGCCATCAGGTTCGCTTCGGCCTGGAACAGTTGCCGCACCTGGTCGTTGACGACCTCGGAAAGCAGCACCTTCACGGCAACCTGGCGGCGGGGCATGTTCTGTTCGAACAGGAACACATCGGCGAATCCGCCGGAGCCCAGGGCACGTACGTAGGAGAACCCGGGGAGGTTCGGGGGTGGTGAAGGCAGCCGCCGTGCCATTTTCGCCTCCCGCTTGCTCATGACCGGTTTTCGTACGGTGTGGTGAACGCTCGCCGAAACGGGTTTAGCGACGGGCGTCTCACAAGTCTAGGCAGCGGAATCGCCGCATTACCGCCTGACGCCGCGGTTTACGTCAGCGGGCTACCCCCAAGTCGGGGGGCGTTGCCGCCTCGCCGTTGAGTGCAAGCACGTCGACCACGATCACCGTCACGTTGTCGCGACCGCCGTTGTCCAGTGCCGCCTCGACGAGCGCGCGCGCCGCCGCCTCCGGCCGCGGGTTCGATAGCAGGAAATGACGGATGCCATACGGCGTGAGTTCCTTGGTGAGCCCGTCCGAGCAGATCAGCAGCCGCATTCCGGGCCGGGCCGGCAGGATCCGATAGTCCGGGATCGGGGGTTCGTGGAACCCGACCGCACGGGTGATCACGTTGCCGTGGGGGTGGACGTCGGCTTCCTCGCGCGTGATGCGGCCGGCGTCGACCATCTCCTGCACGACGGAGTGGTCGATGGTCAACTGCTCGAGCACGCCCGAGGTCAACTGGTAGACCCGGGAGTCCCCGATGTTGAAGACGATCCACTGCGGCACGCCGGAGACGACAGCCAATGCCGCCCCGGTCACGGTGGTGCCGGTGCCGAGGTCGGTGACGCCGGCACCGCTGGCCATGTCCTCGACCGCCAGGCTGAGTGAACCGTCGATGGCTTCAGCGTCGATGGCGCTCGCCCCGGCGTTTTCGGCCAGCCGGGTCACGACCGCTCTGCTGGCCACGTCACCGGCGGAGTGGCCGCCCATCCCGTCGGCGACTGCGAAAACCGGGAATGCGAGGACGAGGCTGTCCTCGTTCACTTCCCGTCGGTGACCGACGTCAGTCTTTCCGGACCACGCCAGCGTGACAGTGTCGCCAGACGGCAGCGTCGCCGTGAAGCTGGTCGAATCTTGACCAATGTGGGTCACGGATGGGGCCTTCCGGTTCTTGGCACGCGGTGAACCCCACACTCAGTGCCCGCTGACCGGGAGGATCTCGATGATATTACCGTCCCCGATGTCGACCTTCGTACCGGGCACCACCGCCAGCGAGGCGCCGCGGCGCATCCGTTCCTTCTTTCCCAGCGGCGACGTCACCGTCGTGCCATTGGTTGAGCCGAGGTCGGTGACGACAACCGAGTCGCCTTCCTGCCGGATCTCGAGGTGGGTGCCGGAGACAGCCGAGGTGGAGGAGCGCACGGTGACGAGCCGTGGCAGGCGGCTCCCGGTGCCGCGCGGCAGGCTCGGGCGGCGGCCAACATAGTAGACGGTATCGAGGCGGCGGTCCTCCCCGCCGACCCGGAAGCCGTAACGCGGTAGTTCCGGGACCGGGGCTTCGGGAACCGCCGGAGTCATGGTCGGGGCGACGTCACGAACCCGATGATGGGTCAGCACCGTCTCGTCCACGGCCGGCCGGGCGCGGATGATGGTGTCGTCAGTGAACTCCTGGCCGGTGGCGCCGGTGGCGGCGGCCGCGCGGCCGCCGCCTGCGGGCCGGGCCCGGAGGATGGTGTCGGCATCGGCATCGGGGAAGCCGGCCGAGCGCGGAGCCCGCAGGACGGTGTCGTCGACACCGTCAAGCTGCGCCGCGGCGGGCGGGGTCGCGGGCGGCGCCTCGGAGGAGATGGACCAGAACAGCGTGTGCCCCGGCACGGCTCCGATTCCGATTGGAGTGCCGGACTCGAGAAGGTCGGCCGGCACCATGGTGACCTGGCGCGAGCCGAATACGATCCCGGTCACGGCCTGGAAGTCGGCCAGCAGCCAGGGGCGGATCTCGCGGTCGGTGAATCGCCGGGAGCCGCCGACCGAGAAGACGTCGGCTGCCGCCGCCCCGCGAACGACGGCCGACACCGGGATTCCGTCGGAGCCGGTGGCCACGCCGGGCACCGCGACCACGAAGCTCTCCACCTCGTCGTCACCGATGAGGGGAAGGAGGGAAACGACGGACTCGATCTCAACCTGGGGCCTGCCCACCAACTCGGTCAGTGAGGCGATGATCGGCGGGGAGGTGGAGGCCGGAACCGCGGCGATGAACCCGTGGCCGACGACGAACGTCCACTCGGGCGCCCGACCCGGCACGATCGCGCATCCCACCCGGCCCAGGGCCATGCTGCCTCCCACGGTTAGTGCCTGACATCTGGTTCACGTGCGACGCGGCTCGTCATCGAACGTACATCGCCAGTCTTCACCGTAACCGGCATGTTCAAAACCACGCCCGAAGGGTGCGGGTGCGCCTGCTCGGCGGCGCAATGGTTTGGATTCCGCGGTTTTCCCGGCAGAATGCTACGGATCCACTTGCTGAGGCCCATTTTCGCTGCGACAATCGATACATGAGCGCAGCGTTACGCAACAACTCCAAACGAGTGCAACTCGATGAGGTCTCCAAAAAGATCATCGAACAGCTGCAAGTGGACGGCCGTCGCTCCTACGCCGAGATCGGCAAGGCCGTCGGTCTCAGCGAGGCCGCCGTGCGGCAGCGGGTGCAAAAGCTGACGGACGCAGGAGTGATGCAGGTCGTTGCCGTCACCGACCCGATGCAGCTCGGCTTTTATCGCCAGGCGATGATCGGCATCCGCGCATCCGGTGACACGCGGGTCCTGGCGGACACGCTCGCCGCGATTCCCGCCGTCGACTACGTCGTACTCACGGCCGGAAGCTTCGACGTGCTCGCCGAGGTCGTCTGCGAGGACGACGACGAGTTGATCGCCCTGCTGAACTCGCAAATCCGCAATCTCGAGGGAGTCCTCTCGACCGAGACGTTTGTCTACCTCAAGCTCCACAAACAGCTCTACAACTGGGGAACACGATAGAAATGACCATTTCAGAACCCGCACTGACCACCCCGGCACCCGGGGCCGAAACAGGCCCGCGCCGATACAGCGACGCCGAGAACGCGTCGATGCAGCAGAAAGCCAAAGACCATCTCTGGATGCACTTCGCCCGACAATCGGTGATGGAGTCCGGCGCCGGCGTGCCGATCATCACCACGGGCAACGGACACCACATCTGGGACTCCACGGGCAAGCGTTACATCGACGGCCTGAGCGGGCTGTTCGTGGTGAACGCCGGGCACGGCCGTAAGCGGCTGGCCGAGGTCGCAGCGAAGCAGGCCGAGGAGCTGGCCTTCTTCCCGATCTGGTCATATGCGCACCCGAACGCGATCGAACTCGCCGACCGACTGGCCGGGTATGCCCCGGGGGACCTCAACCGGGTGTTCTTCTCCACCGGCGGCGGCGAAGCGGTTGAGACCGCGTTCAAGCTCGCGAAGTACTACTGGAAGCTGCAGGGTCGGCCGACCAAGCACAAGGTCATCTCCCGCGCTGTCGCCTACCATGGCACCCCGCAGGGCGCGCTGGCGATCACCGGCATCCCGGCGATGAAGGAGATGTTCGAGCCGGTCACCCCCGGCGGATTCCGGGTACCGAACACGAACTTCTACCGCGCCGACGAAATGGGATCCGGGCTCGGTGGCGACCTGGAGGCGTTCGGGTTGTGGGCCGCCAACCGGATCGAGGAGATGATCCAGTTCGAAGGTCCGGAGACCGTGGCCGCTGTCTTCCTGGAGCCGGTGCAGAACTCCGGTGGGTGCTTCCCGCCGCCGCCCGGTTATTTCAAGCGGGTGCGCGAAATCTGCGACCAGTACGACGTGCTTCTGGTGGCCGACGAGGTCATCACCGCTTTCGGACGCATCGGCAATATGTTCGCGTCCACGACGTACGGTTTCCAGCCTGACATGATCACCTGCGCCAAGGGGATGACCAGCGGGTACTCGCCGATCGGCGCCACGATCATCAGTGACCGGATTTACGAGCCGTTCAAACACGGCGACACTGCCTTCTATCACGGGTACACGTTCGGCGGGCACCCGGTCTCCGCCGCGGTCGCCCTGGCCAACCTCGACATCTTCGAGGAGGAGAAGCTCAACCAGAACGTGCGGGAGAATTCACCGCTGTTCCGTGCCGAGCTGGAGAAGCTGCTTGACCTCCCGATCGTCGGCGACGTGCGCGGCGACGGATACTTCTTCGGCATCGAGCTGGTCAAGGACAAGGAAACGAAGGAGACGTTCAACGACGAAGAGTCTGAACGCCTCTTACGCGGCTTCCTCTCCAAGGCGCTGTTCGAGGCAGGGCTCTACTGCCGTGCCGACGACCGCGGCGATCCCGTGGTGCAACTCGCTCCCCCGCTGACCATCGGCGCAGCCGAGATCCGCGAAATCGGCGACATCCTGCACGGGGTGCTCTCGGAGGCCACGAGCCACTTCTAACCGGACCCGGCCGCAGTTCTCGTGGCCGCCAGTTCTCGCCGCAGCAGTCACCTCACCGCGCCGGCATCGGGACCCGTGCGCCTGCCCGCATCCGGGCCGTTCTCGAACTCGGGCGCGGCGTATGCCCACTCCGGCAGGTGGCCGGAGTCGAACAGGGTGCAGAGCAGACCGGCCATACTGTAACGGCTGTCGACGGCCAGCGCCTGGTCGATGAAGATGCCGGCCACTGAGCCGCGCCCGAGCGCCCAGGAGAGCCAGGCCAGCATGCACAGCGGCGCCGGCCGCGCCGACTTGGGTGCCATCGCCACGACCGCTTTCAGAATCGCGATGGCCCGTTCGACGCGGTCCACGTCAGGCCGGCGCTCGGTCATGCCCAACATCAGATCCGCGACCAGCCCATTGGTGGCCCGCGTCCGCGCCGCACTGTCCGGCCAGGCGTCCTCCTCGGGATCGGCACCGACATCGGCACCGACATCGACACCGACATCGACACCGCGGTCGGCATCAGTATCGGTAGCGGTTTCTGCCGCCCCGTCGGCCGAGAACTGCGCGTTCTCCCGGTCGTGTTCAGCTTGAACGATCTCATCCATGCTCTTGCCGGTGATCCGCTGGATGGCCGAATAGCGCAGATTCAGCGCATGCGCCGCCTCGCCAATGCTCCGGCCGAATGCGAACTGGAGCATCATCTGGTCGCGATGAGCCGGCGCCTGCACGAGGTGAAGCAGCCCGGCAGCCGCGTCAAGCTCAAGCTCAGCGGCGTCCCAGCACAGCGCAGCTTCCGCCGTCTCCACCGGGTCGAGGATGGCGTCCACCAGTTCGACCAGGCCGGGACGCCCGAGTGACTCCGTCAGCCGTGAGTACCGGCGGAACACCCGGGCGAATTTCTCCTTGACGGCCGGGTCCACCCGAGGCAGAGCCGCGCCGCTGTGCACTGTCGCGAGAGCCCGGCGGTCGGGGACCGAGTCGAGAACACACGACGCGGCGATCTCGTCCAGCGGGTGGCCGTGCGCGGGGCACGTCGGGTCGAGGTAGGAACCCCACCCGTCGGCGGCAACGCAGAGCACGTCCCTGACCAGGAACCCGGAGAGTTGCGCCCTGTCCGCAAGCACACCGGCGAACAGCCGATGCGGAATGTCGGCCGCGCCGGCGAACGCGTCGTCCGTGTAGACCACCGGCACCACGGCATCCGCCCCCTTGACCTTGCACACGATGCCGATGAGGGTTGTCGCGATCCGCCGGTGCACCTTCTCGGGTGCGGTCGGGTCGGGGAGGTTGAACCGAAGGGCGCCACAGGTGCGGTTCCCCCGGAACGCGACCAGCACCACGCTGTTCTCCGGCAGGAAGCCGACCAGTTGCGGGACCAGGGCGAGGAAGTCCTGTGCCTGCTTCGCTTTCACAATTGCGGGTTGCATGCAGCACACTCTGCACCGCCGGTGACCGCCCGCATCCGACATCAGTGCGATCGGTGGACAACTTCCGATGCTCCGGACCTGTGGAAAGTCGACGCCTTCTGCTGGGAGCGGAGTGGGAGTATGGTGCAAGGCATGACATCACTTGCAGTGGTACTCATCGTTATCGGACTGATCGGGCTCTTCCTCGGACTGTTCGTCGAAGCCGTGAAGTGGATGCTGTGGATCGGCATCATCCTGCTGGTCATCGGCATCATCGCGGCCATCATGCGCTCGATCAGGCGCAACGCCTGATCCGTCCCGCACTGACCGGTCCCAGCCTGCCGTGACCCTGGCGCGGCTCGGGCACTGGGCGCGCGCGTCACACGTGCGGGCACAGCGCCGTCAGGGACCCGCGAAAGCGGCACTGTGACCGCACGCGTGCGCGCGGTCTGTCGCTCTAGACCTCGTCGGCGACCGGCGCGGCGAACTGTGCGTTGTAGAGGTTGAAGTACGCGCCCTCCGCCGCGAGCAGTTCCGCATGCGTTCCCTGCTCAACGATGCTCCCCGACTCCATCACCAGGATCAGGTCGGCGTCGCGGATCGTGGACAGCCGGTGCGCGATCACGAAACTGGTGCGGTCGGCGCGGAGCGCACTCATCGCCTTCTGCACCAGCACCTCGGTGCGGGTGTCGACCGAGCTGGTCGCCTCGTCGAGGATCAGCACACTCGGCCTCGCCAGGAACGCCCGGGCGATCGTCAGGAGCTGCTTCTCCCCCGCGCTGACGTTGCCGCCCTCGTCGTCGAGCACCGTGTCGTAGCCGTCGGGAAGCGAGTGCACGAACCGGTCAACGTAGGTGGCCTTGGCCGCTTCCAGGATCTCGGCCTCCGTGGCATCCGTTCGCCCGTATCCGATGTTGTCGCGGATGGTCCCGCCGAACAGCCAGGTGTCCTGCAGCACCATTCCCAGGCGCGAACGGAGGTCGTCGCGGGTCATCGTGGCGATGTCGACACCGTCGATGGTGATCCGGCCTGAATCGATCTCGTAGAAGCGCATCATCAGGTTGACCAGTGTGGTCTTGCCCGCGCCGGTCGGCCCGACGATCGCGATGGTCTGGCCCGGTTCTGCGACCAGGTCGAGGTGCTCGATCAGCGGATGGTCGGGGTTGTAGCGGAATGACACGTCATCGAACACCAGCCGCCCGCGCGTGGCGGCCGGGGTGCGCGCGGGGACCGGGTCAGGGCTCTGCTCGTCCGCGTCGAGCAGGTCGAACACCCGTTCAGCGGATGCCACACCTGACTGCAGCAGGTTCGCCATCGACCCGAGTTGGGCCAGTGGCTGGGTGAACTGCCGGGAGTACTGGATGAACGCCTGCACGTCGCCGAGCTGCATCGTTCCCGAGGCGACGAACAGCCCGCCGACGACCGCGATCGCCACATAGACCAGGTTGCCGATGAACGTCATCGCCGGCATGATCATGCCGCTGATGAATTGCGCGCCGAAGCTGGCCTTATAAAGCTCCTCATTCTTCTGCCGGAACCGCTCGTCCACCTCGCGCTGGCGGCCGAACACCTTGACCAGGGCGTGGCCGGTGAAGGTCTCCTCGATCTGGCCGTTCAGCGCGCCGGTGTGGGTCCACTGCGCGACGAACAGTTTCTGCGAGCGCTTTGCGATCAGCGCGGTGACCACGAGGGTCAGCGGCACGGTGACCAGGGCGATCAGCGCGAGCGGCGGTGAGATCAGGAACATCGCCCCGATCACCCCCACCACGGTCAGAAGCGACGTCACCGCCTGGCTCAGCGTCTGTTGCATGCTCTGCGAGATGTTGTCGACATCGTTGGTGACCCTGCTCAGCAGCTCGCCACGCTGCATCCGGTCGAAGTAGCGCAGCGGCAGCCGGTTGACCTTTGCTTCGATCTCCTCGCGCAACCGGAACACCGTGCGCTGCACGATGCCGTTCAGCAGCCAGGCCTGCCCCCAGCTGAAAACGGATGCCAGGATGTACAGCACCAGCACCCACATCAGCACATTGGTGAGCGCCGCGAAATCAATGCCATGGCCCGGGTGCAGGTCCATGCCGCTGAGCATGTCCGCCTGCTGGTTCTGCCCGTTGGCGCGCAACTGCGCGATGACGCCGGCCTTGGTGGCACCCGCCGGCAGCTGCTGGGAGACCACTCCGGAGAAGATGAGGTTGGTGCCGCGGCCGAGCAGGCTGGGACCGATCACGGAGAATGTGACGCTGATCACGGCCAGCAACAGCACGAGTGCCAGCCACATCCGCTCGGGGCGGAGTTTGCCCAGCAGGCGTTTCGCGCTCGGGCCGAAGTTCATCGATTTCTCGGCGGGCACGCCGATGCCGCCGAACGGGCCACCGCCCATCGGACCGCGTCGGATCGGCGGCCTGGCCGGTGCGGCCGCCGGTTCAGCGTGCTCTTCGTGTGAGTCGCTCATGCTGCTTCCTCCGGGGTGAGCTGGGACGACACGATCTCACGGTAGGTCTCGGAGGTCTCCAGCAATTCGTCATGGGTTCCCCGGCCGGCGATGCGGCCGTCCTCGAGCACCAGGATCTGGTCGGCGTCGATGATGGTCGACACCCGCTGCGCGACGATGATCATGGTGGCGCCGTCCACGTTGCGGGCGAGTGCCTGCCGCAGGCGGGCATCCGTTGCCGTGTCGAGCGCGGAGAATGAGTCGTCGAAGATGTAGAGTTCCGGCCGCTTGACCAGCGCACGGGCGATGGCCAGGCGCTGCCGTTGGCCGCCGGAGACGTTCGTGCCGCCCTGGGAGATCGGGGCGTCGAGCCCTCCCTCCATCTCCTCGACGAAGTCCCTGGCCTGGGCGATGGTGAGCGCCCGCCAGAGTTCATCCTCGGTGGCGTCGGGCTTTCCGTACTGCAGGTTGCTGCGCACGGTCCCTGAGAAGAGGTACGGTTTCTGCGGTACCAGTCCGATGTGGCCCCACAGCAGGTCGGGGTGAAGCTCCTTCACGTTCACGCCGTCGACGAGGACCGAACCGCTGGTGGCGTCGAACAATCGCGGCAACAGGTTGACCAGCGTTGTCTTGCCGGCCCCGGTGCTGCCGACGATGGCGGTGGTCTGTCCGGAGCGGGCGATGAAGCTGATGTTGCTGAGCACGGCCTGCTCCGCGCCGGGGTAGGCGAAGCCGACGTCGAGCAGCTCGATCTCGCCCCGGTGGCTGGTCTCTGTGACGGGGTTGAGAGGCGGATGCACGCTGGAGTCGGTGGCCAGGACCTCGCCGATGCGGTCTGCGCAGACCGCCGCGCGCGGGATCATCACCGCCATGAATGTGGCCATCATCACGGACATCAGGATCTGCATCAGGTAGCTGAGGAAGGCGATCAGGGTGCCGACCTGCATCGAACCGTTCTCCACGCGGAACGACCCGAACCAGATCACCGCGACACTGGACACGTTCAACACCAGCATCACCACGGGGAACATCAGCGCCATCAATCGGCCGGCCCGCAGCGCGACATCCGTCACGTCGGCGTTGGCACCGTGGAACCGCTCGGTCTCCACACCTTCGCGGACGAAGGCACGCACCACGCGGATGCCGGTGAGCTGCTCCCGGAGGACCCGGTTGACGGTGTCGATGCGCTTTTGCATCTTCTGGAACAGCGGGACCATCCGCACGACGATCAGGCCGACGGCGACGAGCAGCACCGGCACACTCACGGCGATCAACCATGACAACTCGAGGTCCTGTCGCATGGCCATGATGATGCCGCCGATGCAGAGGATCGGTGCGGACACCATCAGCGTCGACGTCATCAACACCAGCATCTGGACCTGCTGCACGTCGTTCGTGGAGCGGGTGATCAGAGACGCAGCCCCGAACCGGGTCACCTCCTGTTCGGAGAATTCCCCGACCCGGCCGAACACCGCGCCGCGCAGGTCGCGGCCTACCCTCATCGCCGCCTTCGCCCCGAAGTACACCGCGATGATCGCGCAGACGATCTGGGCCAGCGTGATCCCGAGCATCATGGCGCCGGTCGACATGATGTAGCCGGTGTCCCCCTTGGCGACGCCCTCATCGATGATGTCGGCGTTCAGCGTGGGCAGGTAGAGCGACGCGATCGACTGCGCCAACTGGAATACGACCACCGCCAGCAACAGCGGCCAGTGTGGACGCAGGTAACGCACGAGCAATTTCCACAGCACGAAATTCTCAATTCCCTAGACGGCGGTTGCGGCGGAGGTGGCCGCGGCGAGTTCGGGGGCCGGATGGCCGGCGATCCCGTAGAGGACGAACCGGGTGAGTTCGTCGGTGGTGAACGGGGTGGCCTCGGTGAACATCGGAATCGAGGTCGAGAAGGCGATCAAACGAATCAACGGGGCGACACGCTCTGCGGGCCAATTCAGTCGGTCGAGGTCGGGTGCGAGCGCCTGCGCCACGATCCCCGCGTATTCGGAGTGCGTCGGCGGTGTGGGCCGGACTGGACGCTCTCCGTGCCCCATCACGCTCATCATCCGGACGATGCCCCCGAACCGGGCCTGGAGCAGCTCGATCACGATGCGAATCTTGTCCTCGAGCGGCAGGGCTGGGTCGATCCTGGCCAGGCTGGCGCGCAGCGGCGCCGGGTCGAAGTGTCGCTCGATGGCCGCGCGCACCAGGGTTTCCTTGTCGCCGAACGCACGGAAGATGGTGCCCTCCGCGATGCCGGCGGCATCGGCGATCTGTTTCGTGGTCACGGCGTGCCCGCGCTCCATCAGGAGGGGGATCACCGCGTCGATGATCATGTCCTGACGGTCCTCGACCGGCAGCGGCTTGGCGCGGCTGAACTTCTGGATCACGCAGGCGAATCTAGCTGAGTGAGCGCTCACTCACAAGGGTTCAGGCGAACAAATTCGAAATCCAGTCGACCTCGTCCGCTGACGGTGTCCAGGCCGTCGCGGCATCCGCGTTCGCGACGATCTGCTCCGGCCGGGTGGCGCCGGCGATCACGCTGGTGAGCCCGGGCTGCGCCAACAGCCAGGCGAACGTCGCGGCGAGCATCGTGACGCCGCGTTCGGCGCAGAACGCCTCGTACTGCTCGATCAGGTCCCACGGTGCGTCGTCGAGCAGGTTCTTCCGGATGCGCATGATCCGGCTGTCGGCCGGGCCGCCCTCCCGAGAGAACTTGCCGGTGAACAGGCCGTTGTAAAGCGGGAAAAAGGGAAGGAAGCCGAGCCCGTACGCATTGACCGCCGGCAGCACCTCGTCTTCGGCGTCGCGGGTGAGCAGGTTGTACTCGTTCTGCGCAGAAATGAACGAAGGGTGGCCGTGCAGCCGGGCGGTGAACTCGGCTTCGGCGACCTGCCAGCCGGCCAGGTTGGAGTGGCCGATGTAACGCACCTTGCCCTCGGTGATGAGGTCGTCGAGCGTGTCGAGGGTTTCCTCGATCGGCGTGTTCGGGTCGGGCCGGTGCAGCTGGTAGAGGTCGATCCAGTCCGTCTGCAGCCGGCGGAGTGACGCTTCAACGGCCAGCCGGATGTACCGGCGGGAGCCTCGCGCGTTCCAATCCGGGCCGTTCAGTCCGCCCATGTCCATGCCGAACTTGGTCGCGAGCACGATCTGGTCGCGTTTGCCCTTCAGCGCGTGGCCCATGAGCGTCTCACTCAGCCCGCGCTCGTTCCCGTAGATGTCCGCCGTGTCGAACAGCGTCACGCCGGCTTCGATCGCCGCGTCGACCACGGCAGTGGTGCCGTCCTGGCCCTCTGATGCGGTACCGGCCCGGCCGAAGTTGTTACAGCCGAGCCCGATCGAGGAAACGATCAGGCCGGAATTGCCGAGTCTGCGGTAGTCGATCTGAGCCATGCCACCAGACTATCCGCACAGCCCCGCGCGCCTATGCTCGGAGGGTGGCGAACTGGACGGAACTGGCTGACGGGGTATTCCATCGCCGATACGAGCCGCTCGATGTTTCCGTCTGCCTGGTCAGCGGGGCGGACGGCCTGTTGCTGGTGGACACCCGCGGCAATCCGCGCGAAGCGGAGCAGATCATCACCGATGCCGCGGAGGTGACGAACCTCAGCATCCGCTGGGTCGTCAACACGCATGCGCATTACGACCACACGTTCGGCAACCAGCGGTTCCGGACCCAGGCCGAGATCTACGGCCACGCGCGCATTCCCGCGCACTTCAGCGCGTACGAACAACCGAGGCTCGACGCGTGGACCGCTGACCCGGCCGTCGAGCCGCAGCACGACTGGGACGGCGTGCTGCCGACGCCTCCCACGCATCTCGTCTCCGCGCCGACACGGCTCGACCTGGGTGGCCGCGAGGTCCGCCTCCTCCCGCTCCAGCCCGGGCACACCGACACCGACCTGGTCGTCGAGGTGCCGGACGCAGACGTCTGGATCGTCGGCGACGTGGTGGAGGAGTCAGGCCCGCCGATGTACGGATCCGGCAGTTTCCCGCTCGAATGGCCGGGTGTCCTCGACCGGCTGGCGAACCTTCTCGGCGCCGGGTCCATCGTCGTCCCCGGGCACGGCCGGCCGGTCGACCGTGATTTCGTCGGACGGCAGGCGGAAACCCTCCACCGGGTGGCCGAGGCCATCACGACGTCGTTTGAACGCTCCGAACCGCTCGGCACCGTCGTCACCCGCCTGGTCGCTGAAACAGGACTGCCGGAATGGAACATCGAGGCAGCCGTGCGCCGCGGCCATGCACTCTTGAATGGGCGTGGTCAGGGATAGTCCTCCACAGGCGACCGTTCCGGGAAGTTATGCACCGATGTCCGAATTCCGCGAGAGCGTGCCTGATGCCGCGGCTACAGTCGAAGCATGACCAGCACAGCCCTCGACCTGATTCACCTGTCCAGCCCCATCGGAATGCTGGAACTCACTGCCGACGCGGAGAACATCCTGTCCCTCACCATCGCGCGCAACGGCCACACACCGCTGGAAGACGAACCGGACCGGCCTTCTCCCCTCCTCGAGCGGGCGGCGCAGCAGCTTGACGAGTATTTTGCCGGCACCCGCACCAGCTTCGACCTCCCGGTGCGCTTCGTCTCCGGAACAGTGTTCCAGCGCAGCGTCTGGAACCGCCTCGCGGCCCTCGGGTTCGGCGAGTACATCTCCTACGGCGAGCTCGGCGTGGAAGTCGGCAAGCCCGGTTCGGCCCGGGCGATCGGCGGCGCGGTCGGCGCCAATCCGATTCCGATCATCATCGGCTGCCACCGGGTGCTGGCCTCGAACGGCCGAATCACCGGCTACAGCGGCGGCGACGGCATCACCACCAAGGTCTGGCTGCTCGCGCACGAGAAGATCGCCCACGCGGCCTGAATTCATTCAAGCCTGAGCATGTTCGAGCCCGGGTTCATTCAAGCCTGGGTTCATTCAAGCTTGAATTGATTCGAGTGTGCTCAGACAAGGCTGGGCGTCAGTTGCGCTTGGCCGCGACGACTTCCTCAACCACCAGCTCGAGTTCGCCCGCCGCCCCGGGGTGCAACCGGAACCCGGAACTGTTCGCCCAGTCGCAGAGCGCGGCGACGCTGGTGAAATCCTCACCGTGCAGAACCAGCGCGCGGGTGAACTCACCCTTGGACTTCTTGTTGAAATGGTTGAGCGCGCGCCGCTGGCCGTCGCCGGCCTCTGCGACGACACGGAGGAAGGCCGTGTGCGGTCCGGCGGAAACGGGGCCGAGCGCCACATACGCCTCCGAGCGGAGATCGAGCACGACTCCCCCGGCCGACGCGAGCGCCGCCCGGATCACCTCCGCCCAGTGCCCTTTCAGCGGGATGCCAGGCAGCCGCGAGTCGTGCGACAACCGGTACGCCGGGATCGGGTCACCCGCCGACAGCAGCCCGAACAGCGCGGAGTGCACCAGCACGTGCTCTGCGGCGAAATCACGCGCGGCACCATCCAGCGTCGCCGCGTCCAGCGCGTCGTACAACACACCGGTATAGCGGTCCATCGCCGGCATTGTCGCCGAACTGGCGAGTGCCCGGTTGCGGGCGACCTCGTCCAGCTGCGTGCGGCCCAGCTTGAGCGCGGAGACGGTGGCGGAATGATCGCGGGACAGCGTGCGGAGCGCACGCACCAGCATCCGCCGCTTCGGATTCAACGTCGGGTATGCGAGCGCGCTGTACTCAAGCGGCCCGCCTGTTCCGCCGTCTCGCTTCGTCTCAGACGGCGGAAGCAGTACGAGCACTAAACGAGTTCAGCCTTGCGCGCCACGATCGTGACGGTGTCGTTCTCCACGGAGAGGAAGCCGTCTGCCGCCTCGGCGGCGATCTTCTCGCCGCCGACCAGCGTGACCCGCACCTCACCGCTGGCGAGTACGGCGAGCATCGGCTCGTGGCCCGCCAGGATGCCGATCTCGCCCTCGACGGTGCGCGCGATGACCATCGTCGCCTCGCCGGACCACACCTCGTGGTCCGCCGAGACAACGCTGACGTTGAGCGGCGCCGCCATGGTTAGCCGTTCTCCTTCTGGATCTGAGCCCACTTCTCTTCCACGTCGCCGATGCCGCCGACGTTGAAGAAGGCCTGCTCTGCGACGTGGTCGTACTCGCCCTTGGCGATCGCGTCGAACGAGGCGATCGTCTCCTTGAGCGGCACGGTGGAACCCTCGACGCCGGTGAACTTCTTGGCCATGTAGGTGTTCTGGGACAGGAACTGCTCAATGCGACGGGCGCGCGACACAGTGACCTTGTCTTCTTCGGAGAGCTCGTCGACACCGAGGATGGCGATGATCTCCTGCAGTTCCTTGTTCTTCTGGAGGATCTGCTTGACCGTGGTGGCCACCCGGTAGTGGTCCTCGCCTAAGTAGCGGGGGTCCATGATGCGGCTGGTCGACGTCAGCGGGTCGATCGCCGGGTAGAGGCCCTTCGAGGCGATAGCGCGGCTGAGCTCGGTGGTCGCGTCGAGGTGGGCGAACGTGGTCGCCGGTGCCGGGTCGGTGTAGTCGTCAGCAGGCACGTAGATGGCCTGCAGCGACGTGATCGAGTGGCCGCGCGTGGAGGTGATGCGCTCCTGGAGCACACCCATCTCGTCGGCGAGGTTCGGCTGGTAACCCACGGCGGACGGCATCCGGCCGAGCAGGGTGGAAACCTCGGACCCGGCCTGCGTGAAGCGGAAGATGTTGTCGATGAACAACAGCACGTCCTGCTTCTGCACGTCGCGGAAGTACTCCGCCATGGTCAGGGCCGACAGGGCGACGCGGAGACGGGTTCCCGGCGGCTCGTCCATCTGGCCGAAGACCAGGGCGGTCTTGTCGAAGACGCCTGCTTCTTCCATTTCGTGGATGAGGTCGTTGCCCTCACGGGTGCGCTCACCGACGCCGGCGAACACTGACACACCACCGTGGTCCTGAGCGACGCGCTGGATCATTTCCTGGATCAGCACGGTCTTGCCGACACCGGCGCCGCCGAACAGGCCGATCTTGCCGCCGAGCACGTACGGGGTCAGCAGGTCGATCGACTTGATGCCGGTCTCGAACATCTGGGTCTTCGACTCAAGCTGGTCGAAGGGCGGGGGCTGGCGGTGGATCGGCCAGCGCTCGGTGATCTCGATCTGCTCGCCGGGCTCGGCGTTGAGCACCTCGCCGATGACGTTGAAGACCTTGCCCTTGGTGACGTCGCCGACCGGAACCGTGATCGGGGCTCCGGTGTCCTGCACGTCCTGGCCGCGGACCAGTCCGTCGGTCGGGTTCAGTGCGATGGCGCGAACCAGGTCGTCGCCGAGGTGCAGCGCCACTTCGAGCGTGATGACCCGGGAGTCGTCACCGATCGTGATGGTGGTCTTCAACGCGTTGTAGATACCCGGGATGGAGTCGTGCGGAAACTCGATGTCGACGACGGGGCCGGTGACGCGGGCGATTCGCCCGGTCGCGCCTGCCTTCGCCTGGACTGGCGCGGTTGCGGTGTCAGTCATTGCTCTCTCTTCTCTGATTAGTTCTTGGCGGATGAGAGCGCGTCGGCTCCACCCACGATCTCGGAAATCTGCTGAGTGATCTCGGACTGGCGGGCGTTGTTGGCCAGCCGCGTGTAGTCGGTGATCAGCTTGTCCGCGTTGTCGCTCGCCGACTTCATGGCCTTCTGGCGGCTGGCGTGCTCCGACGCTGCCGACTGCAGCATGGCGTTGAACAGTCGGCTCTCGATGTAAACCGGGAGCAGCCCGTCCAGGACGGTCTCGACATCCGGTTCGAATTCGTACAGCGGCAGGACCACGTTGTTGTCCGGCTCCTCGACGCCTTCAACGACCTCGAGGGGAAGCAGGCGAACAACCTCAGGAACCTGGGTGACCATGCTCACGAAACGGTTGTAGACGATGTGGATCTCGTCGACCCCACCGTCGTCCGCGTCGCGGAGGAAGGACTCGAGCAGCGCATCGCCGATCTCCTTGGCGGTCTCGAACATCGGCTGGTCGGTGCCGCCGGTCCAGACCCGCTCTGACGGTCGACGGCGGAAGCTGAAGTACGCCACCGCCTTGCGTCCCACCAGGAAATAGACGACGTCCTTGCCCTGGCCGCGCAGCAGCTCGCTCAGTTCCTCGGCCTCGCGAAGCACCTGGGAACTGAACGCACCGGCCAGTCCGCGGTCGGAGGCGAAGATCACGACCGCAGCGCGCTCGATCTTCTCGGGTTCCGTCGTCAGAACGTGGTTGACATTCGAGTAGGTGGCCACCGCCGACACAGCGCGCGTGATCGCCCGCGAGTACGGGGTGGATGCTGCGACCCGCGCCTGCGCCTTTTGAATGCGCGACGCGGAGATCAGCTCCATGGCCCGAGTGATCTTCTTGGTCGTCTGGGCAGATTTGATCTTCTGCCGGTAGACCCGAAGTTGCGCTCCCATGTCTTACTTCCTGTTCAGTGATTGGACGGTTGCTGGCACGAGGCTAGCGCCGCTGCTTCACAATCTTTTCCTGGTTGACGTCTTCGGCCGCAATGGCGTCGAACTGTTCCTTGCCGACCGAAGCGAGGGGCTTACCCTCACCGGTCTGGAACTCCAGTTTGAACTTGTCGACCTCGGTGCCCAACGTCGCAACGGTCTCGTCGCTCAACACGTTCGTCTCACGCAGGGTGGTGAGCACGCTGGTGTTGCGGGCGAGGTGGTCGAGGAGTTCGCGCTCGAAACGCAGCACGTCCTCGACCGGGACCTCGTCGAGTTTTCCGTTGGTTCCGGCCCAGATCGAGACGACCTGGTCCTCGATCGGGTACGGCGAGTACTGCGGCTGCTTGAGCAGCTCGGTGAGGCGGGCGCCGCGAGCGAGCTGACGGCGGCTCGCCGCGTCGAGGTCGGAGGCGAACATCGCGAAGGCCTCGAGTGAGCGGTACTGGGCCAGCTCGAGCTTGAGCGTGCCGGAGACCTTCTTGATCGACTTGACCTGGGCGTCTCCACCCACCCGGGAGACCGAGATGCCGACGTCGACAGCGGGACGCTGGTTGGCGTTGAACAGGTCGGACTGCAGGAAGATCTGGCCGTCGGTGATCGAGATCACGTTGGTCGGAATGTACGCGGAGACATCGTTCGCCTTGGTCTCGATGATCGGCAGGCCGGTCATCGAGCCGGCACCCAGTTCGTCGGAGAGCTTCGCGCAACGCTCGAGCAGGCGGGAGTGCAGGTAGAACACGTCACCGGGGTAGGCCTCGCGTCCCGGCGGGCGGCGCAGCAGCAGCGACACGGCCCGGTATGCCTCGGCCTGCTTGGACAGGTCATCGAAGATGATCAGGACGTGCTTGCCGGCGTACATCCAGTGCTGGCCGATGGCCGAGCCGGTGTACGGGGCGAGGTACTTGAAGCCGGCCGGGTCGGAGGCCGGCGCGGCGACGATGGTGGTGTACTCCATCGCTCCGGCGTCTTCCAGCGCGCCCTTGATGCCGGCGATGGTCGAGCCCTTCTGACCGATCGCAACATAGATACAGCGCACCTGCTTGTTGGCGTCGCCGGACTCCCAGTTGGCCTTCTGGTTGATGATGGTGTCGATCGCAATGGCCGTCTTGCCGGTCTGGCGGTCGCCGATGATGAGCTGGCGCTGGCCGCGGCCGATCGGGATCATGGCGTCGATGGCCTTGATACCGGTCTGCATCGGCTCGTGCACGGACTTGCGCTGCATGACGCCGGGGGCCTGCAGTTCGAGGGCGCGAAGGCCTTCGGACGCGATCTCGCCGAGACCGTCCATCGGGGCGCCCAGCGGGTCAACGACACGACCGAGGAACGCGTCGCCGACGGGGACGGAGAGAACTTCTCCGGTGCGGTGCACCTCCATGCCTTCGACGATGCCGTTGAACTCGCCGAGCACGATGACACCGATCTCGTCTTCGTCGAGGTTCTGGGCCAGGCCCAGCGTGCCGTCGGAGAATTTGATGAGCTCGTTCGCCATCACACCGGGGAGTCCCTCGACGTGTGCGATTCCGTCGCCGGCCGTGGTGACGTAGCCGACCTCGGTGGTCGACGCCTTGTCGGGTTCGTACGACTTGACGAAGTCCTTGAGAGCATCGCGGATCTCATCCGGGCTGATCGTTAGTTCTGCCATCATCTTCCCTTTTCTGCACGGGGTGTACAGGTTCTGTCTTTCAAGAAACGCTGCCGTTTCGAGGTTTTGTGGTTTCTGACTGACCGTAGGTCAGCCAGCAAGCTGGATTCTCAAGTCATTGAGACGGGTGGCGACGGTGCCATCGATGACGTCATCGCCGATCTGGATCCGAAGGCCGCCGACGAGTGCCCGGTCGATGACCAGGTTCACCGTGAGCTCACGGCCGTACCGCCGTGCCAATTCCGTCTTCAGACGAGTCAGTTGTTCTGCCGCGATCGGTGTCGCGCTGCTGACCGTGGCGATTGCCGTTCCGGCCTGGTCCGCGACAACGGATGCCGCGTGGCTGAGTAGTTCACCGATCCGGCGGCCGCGAGGCTGCAGGACCAGGTGCCGAACGATCGCGAGGGTCTGCGCCGAGGCCTTTCCGGTCAACAAGGCATCGACGAGGCTCGCCTTGGCCCCCGCGGCGCCGAGCTTGCTCGCCAGCGCGAGTTCGAGTTCCGAGTCGGACGACACCGTCGTGCCGACCGCGAACAGCTCGGCCTCGATGGAACCGGGCGCGGGCGAGGACGCGGCGACGGCTCGAATGCCGAGGTCTTCGATTCCGGCGAGCAGGTCGCCGTGGCCGGACCAACGCTCCGCAGCGATGGCCTGCAAGAGCTCGAGTGCCCGCGGGGTCACACCGGAGGAGAACACGCCGCCGATGAGTGCGACCTTCGCCGCGGCATCCGCTGAGGGGTCGGCCAGCGCAGCGAGCAGCTGCGGGGAGCTGCCGACGACCCGCCCGGCCTCGAGAAGGCTTTCACCCGTCGCCAGGTCGGCCGTGCCGCCCTGGGCGGACAGGACCGCACGTGAGACGGCGAGGGCTTCTCTGGTGGCGCTTCCCATTGCTAGTTCTTTCCGGCGGTCGGTGTTGCGTTCTCGGAAGCCTCGAGGTCGGCCAGGAACCGGTCGACCAGGCGAGCGGCCTTCGCGTCGTCGGTCAGGCTCTCGCCGATGACTCCGGACGCGAGGTCGATGGCCAGGCTGCCGACCTCTGAGCGCAACGACACGACGGCCGCCTGGCGCTCGGCCTCGATCTGGGTCTGCGCGTTCGCGGTGATGCGGGCGGCCTCAGCGGATGCCTGCTCCTTGAACTCGGCGAGGATCTTCGCACCGTCGGTGCGAGCCTGCTCCCGGATCGTTCCGGCTTCGACGCGCGCCTCGGCGAGCTGGGCCGTGTACTGCTCGAGAGCAGCCTCGGCCTTGCGCTGGGCGTCGTCCGCCTTGGCAATGTTTCCTTCGATGGCCTCAGCGCGGTCGTCGAGGAGCTTCTGCATTTTCGGAAGAATAATCTTCCAGAAGAAGAACAGAATGACGACGAAGCACACCGCCGACCAGACGATGTCGTAAAGCTCGGGGAGGAGCGGGTTGGGCTGCGCCTCCCCGGCGGCAGCTGCAATCACTGCGTGAAGCATCATGCCTCCTGACTAGACGTAGAAAAGAGGGATTAGGAGGTGAAGATGAAGTACGTGGCGATACCGATGAAGGCGAGCGCCTCGGTGAATGCGATACCGATGTACATGAGAACCTGCAGGCGGCCGGCCAGTTCAGGCTGGCGAGCCACGCCCTCGATCGTCTTGCCGACGACGATGCCCACGCCGATGGCCGGGCCGATTGCTGCGAGGCCGTAACCGACGGTCGCGATGTTTCCCGAGATTGCCGCGAGAACGGTTGTTGCGTCCACGTGTATTTCCTTCCGTGATGAGCGAATTCGGCGGATGCCGGATTCGTTGTTTAGTGTTCCTCAGCCACTGCGAGCTGGATGTACACAGCCGTGAGCAGGGCAAAGATGTAGGCCTGCAGGACCGCGATCAGCAGTTCGAACAGGGTGAAGGCGAAACCGAACACCAGGGTTCCGGCACCGAAGAGCTTGAAGGCGCCGTCGGCGGAGAAGAAGAAGAACTGGGTGGCGGAGAAGAACAGCACCAGGAGCAGGTGGCCGACGATCATGTTCATCATGAGCCGGAGGGTGAGCGTGATTGGGCGCACGATGAAGGTCGAGATGAACTCGATCGGCGTGACGATGATGTACAGCGCCGGCGGCACACCGGGCGGGAAGAGCGCATTCCGGAAGAAGTTGCCCGGGTTCTTCTTGATGCCGGCGTAGATGAACACGACGTAGGCGACCACGGCGAGCAACAGCGGAACGCCGATGACCGAGGTGCCGGCGATGTTGAAGAAGGGGATCACGCCGGTGAGGTTCATGAACAGCACCAGGAAGAACATGGTGGTGATCAGCGGCAGGAACCGCTTTCCGTCTTTCTTGCCGAGGATGTCTTCGGCAATGTTGACGCGGGCGAAGTCCAGGCCCATTTCGACCAGGCTCTGCATGCGGGTCGGAACGACCTTCATGCGACGAGTGCCGATCCAGAAGATGATCATCAGCACGATCATCGAGATAACCCGGATGATCATGATGCGGTTCATCTCGAACGGCGTACCGCCGAACAAGACGATGTCGGGGAAGAATTCATTGATGGTGGGACCATGGAAGCCACCGTCGTCGTTTGCGGACGGGACCAGCAGGTTCACAGCGTTCTCTAGCAGCGCTATCTCCTGTTTCGGGGCGGTGAGCCGAGCTCTCCGGGCGACGAGTGAATGGCAGGTTTACGACGCGAACGTAGCGGGTGTAAACCGGGGGGAATCTCTACATACTGTAGCAATAAACCCAAGCGCTCACCGAATCGACGGCGAGTACGGCCGGTGGGACCGGTCGCTCACTGGTCCCGCGGGGCCTCGGGCAGGGTGACGTCGCTGACATAAGCGACCCGGCTCTTCATCACCACGACAACGTCGACAACGAGCGAGCCCACGACCCCGGCAATGATGCTGAGGAAGAGGACGACCGGGGCGACCCAGGGCTGGTCCTTCAGCACCACGACCAGCACCAGGAATACGATGAATTTCAGCAACCATCCGCCCATCACGATCCCGAAGAAGGCGCCGATGGCGGATTCGCGGCCCGCGAACCGGTTGGCGAACAGGATGCTGCCGGCCGTGATCCCCATGAACACGACCGACATCGCCGTGCCGACCAGCGCGCTCACAACGCCCGCGCCTCCGGCGAAGATGCCGCCGAGGATGGCGCCGACCACCGCGATCGCCAGGGCCAGGATGCTTCCATAGGCCAGGATCTGCCGGAAGACCGGCACCGAGGTGGGTTCAGGGGCCGGCGACGGGGTTGGTGTGGGGACGGGTGACACGGGGGTCATGGTTTCTCCTCAGTCGTCGCCGGAGCGGTGGCTATGGGCGCGGCCGTAGTGGCGGTGGTAGTGGTCTCGCGCAGGCTGTGCTGGGCTGCCTGGGCTGTCTGGGCTGCCTGGTCGAGCGGGTCGAGGAAAGCGGTCTCCTCGGCATTTGGGGTGTCGTCCGGGGAGAGCTGGCTGGCCGCCTCGACGGCCTTTCGACGGCTGAGCGGCGCGAGGGTGACGACCGTGCAGATCAGCAGGGCCACGACCAGGAAGATGGTGGCGTACCAGGTGGGCAGCTGGAAATAGACCGGCAGTACGAAGTACAGCAGGCAGCCGACGGACGCCGCCGCCGTCCAGCCGTAGAAGATCAACACGGCGTGCAGGTGGGAGTGTCCCATGTCCAGCAGCCGGTGGTGGAGGTGCTTCCGGTCGGCGCTGAACGGGGACTTCCCCGCGCGCACTCGCCGGAACACCGCCAGGCCGAAGTCGAGCAGGGGGATGATCAGGATCGCCACCGGCAGCAGGATGGGGATGAATGCGGGGAACAGCTGGGACCGGTTGACGGCGGCCGGGTCGACCTGGCCGGTGATCGCGATCGCCGACGTCGCCATCAGCAGGCCGACCAGCAGTGCGCCGGCGTCTCCCATGAACATCTTCGCCGGATGCCAGTTGATCGGGAGGAAGCCGATACACGCGCCGACCAGGATCGCCGCGATCAGGGACGCCAGGTTGAAGTAGTTGGTGGGCGAGGTGTCCCGCACCAACAGGTAGCTGTAGAGGAAGAAGACGCCGTTGGCGATCAAGGCCACCCCGGCGACGAGCCCGTCGAGCCCGTCGATGAAGTTGATCATGTTCATCACCACGACGATCGCGACGACCGAGATGACGATCGACATCCAGCCGGAGCCGACAGTGAGCCCACCGATCGGGAGGGAGTAAACCTGCACGCCCCCCTGCCAGGCGATCAGGCCGGCGGCGATGAACTGCCCGGCCAGCTTGGTCATCCAGTCCAGGTCCCAGATGTCGTCGGCGACGCCCAGCAGGACGATGAGCAACGCCGCGCCGAGGATCGACAGGATCTGCTGCGGATTCGCGAAGATCAGGCGGAGCGGGGCGAACTGCGCCGCGATCAGGTAGGACACCCCGACCGCGGCCAGGATGCCGATGAACATAGCGATCCCGCCCAGGCGCGGAGTCGGCCGGGTGTGCACGTCGCGTTCCCTGATCTTGGGATAGAGGCGATAGCGGTGGCTGAGTTTCAGCACCACGATCGACAGTGCGAACGTGACGACGGCTGAGACGAGCGCGAGCAGTATGAAGAGGGTCATTGTCAGCCGGTTGCGGCCCGGTCGTCGCCGGTGGCGGCATCCGTTGGCGCGTCGTCGTCGGTGTCGACGGATGCACCGGATGCGACCGGTGTGACGCGCGCCGGGGCGAGCGCGTCACCGATCACGGCCTCGATGGCTCCGCGCGTGATCACGCCGTTCCGCACGATCCGCAGGGTGCCGTTGGAGTCGAAGCCGGTCGCGTCGATGATGGTGGACGAGGTGTCCCCTGCACGGTCGCCGACCGGCTCGTAGCCGAGGCCCGCGACTCCCCCGTCGAGGTACACGGAGATGCTGGTGCCGAGCATCTCTTCGGCGCCGATTGCGTCGATGGCGGCCGGGAGCCCGGTGCGGTTGGCCGACGAGACCGCCAGCGGACCGGTCTCGGCCAGCAGGTCGAGCGCAACGGTGTTGCTCGGCATGCGGAGCGCCACGGTGCCCCTGGTTTCACCCAGGTCCCACGCCAGCGAGGGCTGGGCCTCCAGGATCACGGTCAGGCCGCCGGGCCAGAACGCGGCAACGAGGTCTCGGACCGGCTGCGGGATGTTCTGCGCCAGCGCATCGAGGGTCGGGATGCCCGGGATGAGCACCGGAGGGGGCGACTGCCGACCCCGCCCCTTGGCGTCCAGCAGCTTCTGCACGGCTTCGGGATTGAACGCGTCTGCCGCGACACCGTAGACGGTGTCGGTGGGGATGACGACGAGCGCACCTCGGGCGATCGCCGAGCGTGCCAACCTCAAGCCGGCCGTGTATTCAGATTCGACCGTGCAGTCGTAGATGCGTCCCATTGGGACCGATTCTAGTCCAGCACGTTGGGGGGATACTGGGGAGCATGGGCACGGACGTGTACTTCTTCGACTGCGACAAGACCCTCTATGCCTACGATTTTCGGAAGCGGCTTCCCGCGCTGGCGCGTCTCACCGGTTCCAGCCAGTACCACCTGGCTGCGACCTGGTGGGTCGGCGGCTTCGAGACCGCGGCGGACGAGGGTGAGTTCCGCTCCAGCGACGAGTACCTGGACGCCTGGCGCGAGGTCACCGGCACGACGCTGACGCTGGAGCAGTGGCAGCAGGCCAGGGCCGCGGCGATGGCTCCGATCCCGGGTGCGATCGCCGCGCTCCGCCGGGCGTCGACCCTCGGCACGGTGTCGCTGCTGTCCAACAACCCGGTGCCGTTCCGGGACTCGCTTCCGGTGCTGGCGCCCGAGGTGTCCGACATCCTGCAGGGCAACGACCTCACCTCCGCGGTGCTCGGTGCCGAGAAGCCCGAGCGTCGCATCTACACCCGGGCCCTGGGCGTCTATGGCGTCGCGCCGGAGAACGCGATCCTGTTCGACGACAGTGCGGCCAATGTTGATGGCGCACGGGCCGCCGGGATGCACGCGTGGCAGTTCCGGGAGATCGACGGCGGCTATGACGTGGATGGGCTGAACGCGGCGATCGACGCGTTCGCGAACCGGGCGCGCTGAGTCGCGCGCGTCAGGGACGGATCGCGGTGGTCGCGCGGTCCCGGGTGGTGTAATCGCGGTGGGTGGCGGTCGCCCGCCAGCCGTCGGCGTCCAGCAGCGCCCGGATCTCACCGCCCTGGAGCTCGCCGTGCTCGATCACCAGGGTGCCGCCGGGCCGGAGCAGCCGGAGCGCCGTCCGCGAGACGTGCCGCACCACGTCGAGGCCGTCCGGCCCGCCGTAGAGCGCGTGGGCCGGGTCGAAGAGGCGCACCTCCGGGTCGCGCGGGATCGCATCCGCTGGAATGTACGGCGGGTTGGAGATCACCACGTCGACGCGGCCGTCGAGCTCGGCCAGGGCGTCGGCCAGGTCGCCGAAGACCAGCGTGGCGTTCGGCGCGGCGACTTCGTCGAAGTTGCGAGTGGTCCAGGGGAAGGCATCAGCCGAGTTCTCCACCGCCCAGACCCGGGCGTGCGGCACCTCGGTGGCCATGGCCAGGGCGATCGCGCCGCTCCCGGTTCCGAGGTCGACGCCGATCGGCGCGTCTGCCGGCATCTCGCGGAGGGCGTCGATCGCGAATTGGGCGACCTGCTCGGTCTCGGGACGCGGCACGAACACGCCAGGGCCGACCTGGAGGTTGAGCGAGCGGAACGGGGCGCGTCCGGTGATGTGCTGCAGGGGCTCACGCGCCACCCGGCGCGCGGCAAGGGCGAGTACGGAAGCGGCATCCGCTGCGGTGATGGCGGCGCCCACGATACCGGCAGCCTGCACCTGGCCCCGGCTCTGTCCGACCACGTGGCCGATCAACAGGTCGGCGTCGACCTCGGGGTCACCGATGCCGGCGCGGGACAGCTGCCCGACCACCAGCTCGCGCAGCGCGGTGACGGTTGCGGGCATGGCTGGCGCGGATGGATCTGTTCCGGATGGCTCGGCAGGGGTTTGGCTCACATAGTGGAATGTAACGCACAGCGCTGGCAGCTCCCGTGGCTCTAGGCTGAACACGGCTCCATGCGAGCCGTCAGGACCGGTTTCCGAGCGAAAGGCGCACCATGGCCGCACAGATCTACTCCGACATCACCCGGGCCGTCGGCCGCACTCCCCTGGTTCGCCTGGGCCGCATCACCGATGGAGCGGATGCGACGGTGCTGGCCAAGCTTGAGTTCTACAACCCGGCGGGCAGCGTGAAGGACCGCATCGGCGTCGCCATCGTCGACGCCGCTGAGGAGTCGGGCGAGCTGCAGGCCGGCGGCACGATCGTTGAGGCTACCAGCGGCAACACCGGGATCGCGCTCGCCCTGGTCGGCGCGGCACGCGGCTATCGGGTGATCCTGGTGATGCCGGACACCATGAGCACGGAGCGCCGAGTACTCCTCCGCGCCTACGGCGCCGAGATCGTGCTCACCCCTGGCGCCATCGGCATGACCGGCGCCCTCGAGAAGGCGCGCGAGATCATCGCCGCCACCCCGGGCGCCATTGCCGCCCGCCAGTTCCAAAACCCGGCCAACCCCGCGATCCACCGCGCCACCACCGGCGTCGAGATCTGGGACGACACCGACGGCGCCGTCGACGTCTTCGTCGCCGGCATCGGCACCGGCGGCACCATCACCGGCGCGGGCGGCCTGCTGAAGGAACGAAAGCCGGCGCTGAAGATCGTCGCGGTCGAACCGATCGACTCCCCCATCCTCTCCGGTGGCGCACCGGGCCCGCACAAGATCCAGGGCATCGGCGCGAACTTCGTCCCCGAGGTCCTCGACACGGACATTTACGACGAGGTCTCCGACGTCACCCTCGCCGACGCGCTCAGCACCGCCCGGCGCCTGGCCACGGACGAGGGCATCCTGGCCGGCATCTCCGGCGGCGCAGCCGTCTGGGCAGCACTCGAGCAGGCCAAGTCGCCCGAGAACGCGGGCAAGACCATCGTCGTCGTGGTCCCCGACTTCGGTGAGCGGTACATCTCGACCGTGCTCTACGAAGACCTGCGCGACTGACGAAGGCCCGTTGCACCATGGGAGTCTTGTCGCGCATCCATGAGGACGTCGCCACAGCGCGTGCCCACGACCCGGCCGCGCGCAGCAACGCCGAGGTGTTCCTCGCCTACAGCGGGCTGCATGCCGTCTGGGCATACAGGGTGGCGAACCGGCTGTGGCTGGCCGGCCTCCGCCTACCCGCCCGGCTGGTCTCCCAGTTCGCCCGTTTCCTCACCGGGATCGAGATCCACCCCGGCGCGCGGATCGGGCGGCGGCTCTTCATCGACCATGGAATGGGCGTGGTGATCGGCGAGACCGCGGAGCTCGGCGACGACGTGATGCTCTACCACGGGGTGACGCTCGGCGGAAAGAGCCGGCACGGGGTGCCCCGCGGCGCGAAACGGCATCCGACGCTCGAGGACGGCGTGACCGTTGGCGCGGGCGCCAAGGTGCTCGGGCCGGTGCTGATCGGCGCCTGGAGCACCATCGGCGCGAACGCCGTCGTCACCAAGGACGCGCCGCCCAACTCGCTGCTGGTCGGGATCCCCGCGACGGCGCGCCCGGCGAAACCGGACACGGTCGAGTCGGCGCGCGGCGGCGTGGTCCTGCCTCAGATCGAGCACGACCACGAGCACCGGCACCTGTAAGCCCGAGTTCGTCGAAAACATCACCGCGGGCGCCCGGGAGCCCTTTTCGCATCGCAAACGGTGCAGCGCACGCCTGGCGCCGGCTCCCCCGAGCGGGTCGGCGTGTGCAACGCTTGTCCGGTGGCACTCACTCTGGAAGACACGCGCGTCCGTGAAGAGACGACCCTCGACACACCCTGGATGACCGTGGTCTGGAACGACCCGGTCAACCTGATGTCGTACGTCGTGCACGTGTTCCGAAGCTACTTCGGCTTCTCCAAGCCCACGGCCGAGAAGCTCATGCTGCAGGTGCACAACGACGGCCGCGCCGTCGTCGCCCAGGGCAACCGGGAGGCGATGGAGCGCCACGTCGAGGCCATGCACGAATTCGGTCTCTGGGCGACGGTCGCCAAGGTGGATTCGTGACCTGGGTCAGCCGGAGTGACCGGGGCACAGCATCCGTTGAGCTGTCGTCCTTTGAGCGGATGTTCCTCGCCGGCCTGCTCGACCAGCTGGTGGAGGTGTTGCAGAGTGACTCAGACCCGGCGCTGGATCGGCTGCTGCCGAACGCGTACCCCGATGACGATGAGGCAGCTGCGGAGTTCCGGCGCTTCACGGCGGCCGGGCTGACCGAGCGCAAGGTCGCCAACGCGCAGGCGGTGCGGGTAGCCCTGGACAGTGGGCTCGACCCCGCCGCGAAAGCCGACGCGCGGGTGATCGTGGTGCAGGGGCACAGCGCAGAGCAGTGGCTGAGCACGCTCACCGATCTGCGGCTCACGATCGCGAATCGGCTCGGGATCGAGTCCGACGACGACGAGGGGCGCACCGACGTGGCTGCGATGCCGTTGCAGGAGAGCTACTACTGGCTCGGCGACCTGCAGGAGATGATCGTTCGAGCCCTCGACGACTGAGGCGGCCCGATTCAGGCCTCTGCGCCGACCCCTGCCCACAGCCGCGTGCGTAACCGCTGGGATTCCTGCCAAAAACGCCGGTTGAGGCCTTTATCGGGCGGTTGAGGCAAAAATACCAGCCGTTACGCACGCGCCGCCGGAATATTCGGGCCCTCCACGACTGAGGCGCGCCTTAATTCAGAGCGAGTCCTACTCGTGGTCGCCGATGTCGGCCAGGCGGGCCTCTTCGTCGGCCAGGATGCAGGACTCGATCACCGGTTCCAGCGCGCCGTTCATCACGGCGTCGAGGTTGTAGGCCTTGTAGCCGGTGCGGTGGTCGGCCACACGGTTCTCGGGGAAGTTGTAGGTGCGAATGCGCTCCGACCGGTCCATGGTGCGGATCTGGCTCTTCCGAACAGCGGATGCCTCGGCGTCGATCTCTTCCTGCTGCCGGGCGAGCACCCGGGCGCGCAGCACCCGCATGCCGGCCTCGCGGTTCTGCAGCTGGCTCTTCTCGTTCTGCATGGCCACGACGATGCCGGTCGGGAGGTGCGTGATGCGAACGGCGGAGTCTGTGGTGTTCACCGACTGGCCGCCGGGTCCGCTGGAGCGGTAGACGTCGATCTTGAGGTCGTTCTGGCTGATCTCGACTTCTTCGGGCTCGTCGACCTCGGGGAACACCAGCACGCCGGCCGCCGAGGTGTGGATGCGTCCCTGCGACTCGGTCGCCGGCACCCGCTGCACGCGGTGCACGCCGCCCTCGTACTTGAGGTGCGCCCAGACCCCCTCGGCCGGGTCGGTGGAGTTGCCCTTGATCGCCAGCTGCACATCCTTGATGCCGCCGAGATCGCTCGAGGTCTGCTCGATGATCTCGGTCTTCCACTTCTTCGACTCCGCATAGTGCAGGTACATCCGGAGCAGGTCGGAGGCGAACAGGGCCGATTCGGCGCCGCCCTCCCCCATCTTGATCTCCATGATCACGTCACGGGCGTCGTTGGGGTCACGTGGAATCAGGAGGCGCCGCAACTTCTCGGCCGTCGCCTCCAGCTGCTCCTCGAGCCCGGGGATCTCCTCGGCGAAGGAGTCATCCTCATCCGCGAGTTCACGTGCGGCGTCGAGGTTGTCGACGACCTCGCGCCACTCGTTGTATGCCGCGATGATGCGGCTGAGTTCGGCGTACCGGCGGTTGACCTTCTTCGAGCGGGCCGGGTTCGAGTGGAGCTCCGGATCCGCCAACTGTCCCTGCAGGTCGTCGTGCTCAGCCAGCAGGGTGGAGACGGATTCGAACATCAGTGGTCCTTATCTGACCCGTTCAGGGTCGGCATCGACTTCTGCACCTGCATCAGGAACTCGACGTTCGACGACGTCTCCTTGAGCCGGCCGAGAATCGCTTCGAGCGCCTGCTGCTGGTCGAGCCCGGCGAGGGCGCGGCGCAGCTTCCAGGTGATCTTGACCTCGTCGGTGCTCATCAGCATCTCTTCGCGGCGGGTTCCGGATGCGTTGACGTCGACGGCGGGGAAGATGCGCTTGTCGGCCAGCTGGCGCGACAGGCGCAGTTCCATGTTGCCGGTGCCCTTGAATTCCTCGAAGATCACCTCGTCCATCTTGGATCCGGTCTCCACCAGCGCCGAGGCGAGGATCGTGAGCGAACCACCGTTCTCGATGTTGCGGGCCGCCCCGAAGAAACGCTTCGGCGGGTAGAGAGCTGATGCGTCGACGCCGCCGGAGAGGATCCGCCCGGACGCCGGGGCGGCCAGGTTGTACGCACGGCCGAGGCGGGTGATCGAGTCGAGGAGCACAACCACATCGTGGCCGAGTTCGACCAGGCGCTTGGCGCGCTCGATGGCCAGTTCCGCGACGGTGGTGTGGTCTTCAGCCGGTCGGTCGAAGGTGGAGGCGATGACCTCGCCCTTCACCGTGCGCTGCATGTCGGTGACCTCTTCGGGACGCTCATCGACCAGGACAACCATGAGGTGGACCTCAGGGTTGTTGATCGAGATCGCGTTGGCGATCTGCTGCATGACGATCGTCTTGCCGGCCTTCGGCGGCGCGACGATGAGACCGCGCTGGCCCTTGCCGATCGGGGCGACGAGGTCGATGATCCGCTGGGTCAGCTTGCCGGACTCGGTCTCCAGGCGCAGACGCTCCTGCGGGTAGAGCGGCGTGAGCTTCTGGAACTCGACGCGGGTGGCGGCCTCCTCGACGGTCAGGCCATTGATGGAATCGACCTTGACGATCGCGTTGTACTTCTGGCGGCCGCTCTGGTCGCCCTCACGCGGCTGACGGATCGAGCCGACAACGGCGTCACCCTTGCGCAGGTTGTACTTCTTGACCTGGCCGAGGGAGACGTAGACGTCGCTGGCGCCCGGCAGGTAGCCGGAGGTGCGCACGAAGGCGTAATTGTCGAGAACGTCGAGGATGCCTGCGACGGGGATCAGCACGTCGTCGTCGCTCAGTTCGGGTTCGAAATCCTCGCCGACGTTGCCGCCGCGACGCTTGCGGTCGCGGTAGCGGTTGCGGTTGCCGCGGCCGCCGAGGTCGTCGTCCAGTCCGTTGCGGTCCTGCCCACGATCATTGCGGTCGGGTCCGCGGTCGAGGTTCTGGCCCCGGTCGCCGCGCTCGTTGCGGTCGGGTCCGCGGTCGAGGTTCTGACTGCGGTCGTTGTTCTGGTTGCGGTCGTTGTTCTGCCCGCGCTCGTTGCCCTGGTTTCGGTCGCTCTGGCCGCGCTCGGCGTTCTGCCCGCGCTCGTTGCCCTGGTTTCGGTCGCTCTGGCCGCGCTCGGCGTTCTGTCCGCGCTCGTTGCCCTGGTTGCGGTCGTTCTGTCCGCGCTCGGCACGGGTGCCCTGGCGCTGGCCCTGCTGGCGGCTGCCATCCTCGGCAGCCTGGCCACGGTCGCGGTCCTGGTTGCGCTCGCTGCGGTTGCGGCCCCGACCCCGGCCCTGCCGCGGTGATTCGCTCTGCTCGGCACCGTCGGCGGATTCGCCCTGCTCGGCGGATTCGCCGGTCGCGTCAGCGGATGCCTGCTCGTCCTGGCCCTGCTCGGTGCGGGGCTCGGGGAGCTCGATCTGAAGGTTGCGGGGTGCGCGCTTGCGTGTCTGGCGGGCCGGCTTCTCGGTGTCGCCGGTGGCGTCGCCCGGGGCGTCGGTGGCGGTCTCGCTCGTGGCGTCGGTGGCGGCATTTGTCGACGCGTCGGACGCGGAGTCAGCTGAACCGGTCGTGCCGGCGGCCTGGGCGGCATCCGCTGCAGCAGCACGGGAGGCCGCGCCGCGCGAAGCACCGGCACCCGAGGTGGCGGCACCGGAGGTGATCGGGGGCAGGAGCGAGTCGAGCCCGGTGCCGGCGTCGGCATTGACGTGCGCGATGGCCGGGGCAGCGGTAGCCGTGCTGGCGCGGCGCGGGGCGCGCTTCCGCGGGGCCTGGGTGGTCTCGGGAGAATCGACGACCGCGGCCGCCTGCGTGGCGCGGGCCGGCTCGGTGGGAGCCTGCTCGGCGGGAGCCTGCTCGGTGGGCGCCGACGCGGTGGACGCCTGCTCGGCAGACTGCTCGGTGGGAGCGGGCGCGGCGGGCGCTGCCGCTACCTGATCGGCCGGCTCCGACGCGGAGGACGAAGAGGTACCGGGGTTCTGGATCTCGTTGATGGCTTGCACGAGGTCTCCTTTACGAAGTTTGGACGCGCCCTGGATGCCCAGTTCGCCGGCCAGAGCCTGAAGCTCGGCCACGCGGAGGGTTGCGAGGCGTGATGAATTCGCGCCAGCGGCGCGGAGAGTGATGTCAGTCACGAAGACTTTTTCCTTCCCCCTGGAGACGGTGATGTCTCTGTCAGGAGAGCTGTTGCAGCGACCTACGCGCTGCGGGTGATCCAATCCCACGATTCGAGTGGATTGGTGTGAACACACACAGCCACGCATGAATGAGCGACAGCAGTGAGTTACAGGGAATGCACCGGAGAAAAGATTCGCTTATTCAGCGGTTTCTATCGGGTGCGGAGCCAGCCTAGCACCATCCCACTTACCCGGCTGACCCCTTAGCGAGTGACAGTGGCGCCCTTGAAGTCGACGGCCAGCATGAGCGCCTGCCAGGGGGTGTCAGAGTGTTCAGCCACCAGCTCGGCGGCCACCAGCCGTTGCCCGGGGTCGCTGGCGAGCACCAGGATCGACGGGCCGGCCCCGGACACCACGGCCGGGAAACCGTTGGCACGGAGCAGGGTGATCAGCGCATTGGTCTCGGGCATAGCGGCCGCGCGGTAGCTCTGGTGCAGCTTGTCCTCGGTGGCCGCGAGCAGCAGTTCCGGGCTCTGGATCAGCGCCGCAATGAGCAGGGCGGACCGCGACACATTGAACACGGCGTCCTCATGCGGCACCGACTCAGGCTGCAGGCTGCGGGCCAGCGCCGTCGACATCACGTGCTCCGGCACGAACACGAGCGGCGATACACCGCGGTGCACCATCAGCTTCTTGTGTCGCGGGCCCTCCGGGGTCATCCAGGCGATGGTCAGGCCGCCGAACAGGGCGGGCGCCACGTTGTCAGGGTGGCCCTCGAGCTCGGTGGCCAGGGACAGCAGCCGGTCGGCGTCTATCTCGACGATTCCCTCGAGCAGCCCCTTGGCCGCCATGATCCCTGAGACGATCGCGGCACCGGACGAGCCCATACCCCGCCCGTGCGGGATGTGGTTGTTGGCGACCAGGTCGAGCCCGGGAACCGGCTGGCCGAACGCCGCGAAGGTGTGCGCGATGGCGCGGACGACCAGGTTGGTCTCGTCGGTGGGTACCTCGCCCTCACCGACACCGTGCACCACGACGGATGCGCCGGGTTCGTCCCGCACGGTGACCTCGAGCTGGTCATAGTGCGCCAGCGCAAGCCCGAGCGTGTCGAATCCGGGGCCGAGGTTGGCGCTGGTGGCCGGCACCTGCACGGTGACGGACCGGCCGGACAGCGACGGAGCCACGGCCAGCGGCGACGCGTCGGTCATGCGGTGGCCAGGCCCAGGACGCTGGCGACCTCGACGGTGTCAACGGGCACGATGATCGGGGTGACATCGGAACCGTCTGCGGTCCGGAGCGCCCACTGCGGGTCTTTCAGCCCGTGGCCGGTGACGGTGAGCACCACGGTCGAACCGGCCGGGATCTGCCCGGCCTCGGAGCGCTCGAGCAGGCCGGCCACGCTGATCGCCGATGCCGGCTCCACGAAGATGCCGACCTCGGCGGAGAGGATGCGGTACGCCTCGAGGATCTTCTCGTCGCTGATCGCGCCGAAGTAGCCGTCGCTCCGCGAGCGGGCGTCCAGGGCCAGCTCCCACGACGCCGGGTTGCCGATGCGGATGGCGCTGGCGATGGTGTCGGGGTTGTCGACCCGGTGGCCGAGCACGATCGGGGCGCTGCCGGCGGCCTGGAAGCCGAACATGCGGGGCAGCTTGGTGGTGACGCCGCGTTCGAGCTCCTCGCCGTAGCCGCGGAAGTAGGCGGTGTAGTTGCCGGCGTTGCCGACCGGCACGATGTGGAAGTCCGGGGCGTCTTCGAGCACCTCGACGACCTCGAAGGCCGCGGTCTTCTGGCCTTCGATGCGGTCGGGGTTGACCGAGTTGACCAGGTGCACCGGGTAGTTGGCGGCCAGGTCCCTGGCGATGTCCAGGCAGTCGTCGAAGTTTCCCTGCACCTGCAGCAGCTGCGCGTTGTGGGCGATGGCCTGGCTGAGCTTGCCCATGGCGATCTTGCCCTCAGGCACCAGCACGGCGGCGGTGATGCCGGCGTGCGTCGCGTAGGCGGCCGCTGACGCCGAGGTGTTGCCGGTGGAGGCGCAGATGACGGCCTTCGCGCCGTCCTCCATCGCCTTGGAGATGGCCATGGTCATGCCGCGGTCCTTGAACGAGCCGGTCGGGTTCATCCCCTCGTACTTCACCCAGACCTTCGCGCCGGTGCGCGCGGAGAGAGCAGGCGCGGGGATCAGCGGGGTGCCGCCCTCGCCCAGCGTGATGATCGGCGTGGCGTCGGAGATATTCAGGCGGTCCGCGTATTCCCGCAACACGCCGCGCCACTGCCGCGATACGGGCGGTCCGGCAATACGGCGGGATTCAACCTCGGGCTGGGTCGAGCTGGACATCAGGCTCCTTCAACTCTCAAAACGGATGCGACGGTGGTCACCACACTGTTGGCGGCGAGATCTGTGACGGTGGCGGCGAGTGCGGCCTCTGTTGCCGCATGGGTGCCGATTACAAGGGTAGCCGTGGACGGAACCAACTCCTGCCCGGCGCTGGCGCTGACTTCTGGCGTCATCGACTGCTCGACCAGCGCCAGCGACACCCCGCGGTTGCTGAACACGCCGGCGATGGTGGCGAGCACCCCGGGCTCGTCGGTGACCTCGAGTGTGATCGCATACCGGGTGGTCACCCGGTCGATCGGCAGTACCGGGAGGTCGGCGTGGCTGGAGGCGGCAAACCCTGGACCGCCCACGACGTGGCGGCGGGCGAGCGAGACGAGGTCGCCGAGCACCGCCGAGGCGGTCTCCACTCCCCCGGCGCCGGCGCCGTAGAACATCAGCGGCCCGGCGGCCTCGGCCTCGACGAACACGGCGTTGTTGGCGCCGTGCACCGCCGCGAGCGGGTGGGAGCGGCTGACGAACGCGGGATAGACCCGGGCAGACACGCCCTCCTGGCCGGTGGCGGCATCCGTCAGCCGTTCGCAGATCGCGAGCAACTTGATCACGTAACCGGCCTTCCGCGCGGATTCGATCTGCTGCGGCGTGACCCGGGTGATGCCTTCCCGGTAGACGGACTCGAGCGGCACCGTGGTGTGGAAGGCGAGACTGGCCAGGAGCGCGGCCTTCTGGGCCGCGTCGTAACCCTCGATGTCGGCGGTCGGGTCCGCTTCGGCGTAACCGAGGGCCGTCGCGGTGGCCAGCGCCTCCTCGAGCGTGTCCCCGTCGGCGTCCATTCGGTCGAGGATGAAGTTGGTGGTGCCGTTGACGATGCCGAGGATGCGGTTGACCTTGTCACCGGCGAGGCTGTCGCGGAGCGGCCGCACGATCGGAATGGCCCCGGCGACCGCGGCCTCGTAGTTCAGCTGGGCGCCGACCTGGTCCGCGGCCGCGAAGAGTTCGGGGCCGTGCAGGGCGAGCAGCGCCTTGTTCGCGGTGACGACGTCGGCACCGGAGTTGATCGCCTGAAGGATGTAGGTGCGGGCCGGTTCGATGCCGCCGATCAGTTCGATCACGACGTCAGCGCCGAGGATCAGCGACTCGGCGTCGGTGGTGAACAACTCCCGCGGCAGGTCGACGGTGCGTTCGGCGTCGACGTCGCGGACGGCGATGCCGACGAGTTCGAGTCCGGCGCCCACGCGGTTGGCCAGCTCCTCGCGCTGCTCGAGCAGCAACCGAGCCACCTGCGCCCCGACGGAGCCGCCCCCGAGGAGCGCGACGCGGAGGTTGCGGTATTCGATCATCGAGTGGTTCCTTCGGTGGATGGGTCTGTTGAATCACGGCGGATGCCGGTGTCGCGCGCCAGGAGGTCGCTGATGGTCTCGCCCCGCACCAGTACGCGCGCGGCACTGTCCCGCACGGCGACCACCGCGGGGCGCCCGACGTAGTTGTAGTTGCTTGCGAGCGACCAGCAGTAGGCGCCGGTGGCGGCCACGGCGAGCAGGTCCCCGGGTTCCACGTCACCGGGCAGATAGTCGGCGTCGACCACGATGTCGCCGCTCTCGCAGTGCTTGCCGGCGATCCTGACCAGGGCAGGGGCGGCATCCGTCACCCGGTTGGCGATGCGCACCGAGTAGTCGGCGCCGTAGAGCGCGGGACGAGCGTTGTCGCTCATGCCACCGTCGACGCTCACGTAGAGCCGGGCGGCTGGTCTCGACCCCAGTGCAACGTCGACGGCCTTGGTGGTGCCGGCCGTGTACAGGGTGATTCCCGCCGGGCCGATGATGGCTCGCCCAGGTTCGATCGCGATGGCGGGCACCGGGATGCCACGGCTGACGCACTCGGCGGACACACTGGCCGCCATCTGCGCGGCCAGTTCCCGGATCGGGGTCGGCGTGTCGGCGCTGGTGTAGGCGATGCCGAATCCGCCGCCGAGGTTCAGCTCCGGAACCGGTCCGCCGTCCAGCAGCTGGGCGTGCACGGTCAGCAGTCGGCTCGCGGCTTCCGCGAAGCCCTCGGCGCCGAAGATCTGCGAGCCGATGTGGCCGTGCAGGCCGAGGAATCGGAGGGACGCCTTCGAACGGATGGCGGCGACGAGCGCGGGGGCGTCCTCGAGCACCACGCCGAACTTCTGGTCTTCGTGGGCGGTCGCCAGGAACTCGTGGGTGTGCGCGTGCACGCCGCTGTTGACCCGAAGCCTCACGTCCTGGACGACGCCGTTGCTCTCCGCGGCGGCGGCGACGCGCTCGATCTCGATGGCGCTGTCGATGACGATGGTGCCGATGCCCGCGCGTGTGGCGGCGTAGATCTCCACCAATGACTTGTTGTTGCCGTGGAACCCGAGCCGGGCCGGATCGACTCCGGCAGCGAGCGCGACGGCGAGCTCCCCGCCGCTGCAGACGTCGATGTTGAGCCCGTCCGCGATCATCCAGCGCGCGATTTCCGTGGACAGGAATGCCTTGCCGGCGTAGTAGACCCGAACCGTGGTGCCGATCGCAGCGAATTCGGTCTCGAAGGCGCGTCGGATGTCACGGGCCCGGGTGCGGGCATCCGTTTCGTCGATCACGTAGAGCGGGGTGCCGAACTCGGCGGCCAGTGCTGAGGCGGTGACGCCGCCGATCTCGAGTTCGCCGGTTGCGGTGCGGGCCGCCGTGGCCGGCCAGAGGCCGTCCGCGAGCGCGTTGGCGTCTGCAGGCAGGGCAAGCCAGGCCGGGGCCAGCGGGTTGCCGGGGGCAGGGCGGTGCGATGCGGTGCTGGGTGGGGTGGGAGCCACGGGTGAAAACCTCACGGGACGCGTCGAGTGGGTGTCTCACTGCGGCGAGCGGACCCGGGTTGGTCCCTGAAGCCAGTGAAGAGAAGTCGCGGGGCGCGAATAACCGAAATCCTAGCGAAGGGCCCGGGTTCACGCCGAATCGGCGGCAGGCTTGTTACGCGGTTGGCGCCGGCTCAGCGAGTTCGACGGTCTCCACGGTTTCGACGATCCACGCCTCGGGCGACGACATCACCGAGGAGCCGGAGCCTTCCCACAACCGCCGCATCTTGGTCAGCAGTACCTCCGCCTCCCGCACCGTGTCGAACTCGAGGTCGATCATCACGAACTTCGGGTTGGCGACCGACCGCTGGATGGAATAGCGGATCACGCCCGACTTCCGGCGGTCGGCCGGGTCGGCATCGAATGCCCGCTTCCAGCGGGCGAAGTCGGGAACGGGATGTTGGATTCGCAGGATGAACATGATGACGCTCCTCACCAGACCGGGTGTTCTCAGGGTACTTCCGGCTGGGGCGGAATGCTGGGCCTATTTCAGCGGGTTGCCCGCAGGTTGTGCCTCTACGCTGGCCCCATGGCTCATCGTCTGGACAAGACCATCGTGATCACCGGCGCCAGTTCGGGGATCGGCCGAGCGGCCGCCGCCGAACTGGCCGAGCGCGGCGCCCGTGTGGCGGTGGTCGGCCGCAACCCGCAGCGCACTGCGGCGGTGGCCGCTTCGATCGGCGGCACCGCCTTCCTGGCCGATTTCGCCCGCTTCGACGACGTCAGGCCCCTGGCCGATGCCCTGCTGGCCCGGTACGAGACCATCGACGTGCTCGCCAACAACGCCGGCGGGCTGGTCTCCCGGCGTACCGACACCGCCGACGGCCATGAGCAGACCATCCAGGTGAACCACCTGTCACCGTTCCTGCTGACCAGCCTGCTGCTGCCCCGGCTCGTCGAGACGGCGTCCGCCGGGCGGCCGGTGCGGGTGATTTCCACCGCGAGCGCCGCCAACCGAATGGGCCAGCTGCGGCTGGACGACCTGCATTGGCGAGGCCGCCGCTGGCTCGGTGGCTGGCGCGCCTACGGCTCGGCGAAAGTAGCGACCATCCTGTTCACCCGCGAACTGGCCAGGCGCACGGCGGGCACCGGCGTCGACGCCTACGCGTTCCACCCCGGGTTCGTCACCACCGGGTTCGGCGCCGACTCGCGCCTCATGAAGCTGGCCGGGATGGTCGGCTTCGGCGGCTACGCCCTCACCCCGGAGGCGGGCGCCGCGCCACTGGTGGAATTGGCTTCGGCCGAGCGGCTTTCACTGCCGAGCGGCACCTATTTCGACGGACTGCGGGCGAACGGCCGCACCACGCGGCAGGCCGGCGATGACGCCGTCGCGTCCGGGCTGTGGAACCTGTCGGAGCGGCTGGTCTCCCAGCCGTCCCGCATCCGCTGACCCGCGGGCCCGCCGCACCCGGCGGGTGACTCAGTTGCAGGAACCGAGGGTCGTCAGCCCCTCCTCGGTGAGGCGCAAGGCGGGCGCGTGGAGCGTGATCCGGGCGCGCTGCGGGGTCACGTCCACCCCGGTGAGGTCGACCCCTGCCGGCAGGTACTGCGCGACGCAGATCGGGAGCGGCTCCTCGCCGAGGATCCGCTGCACCAGGCCGCCCAGGTTGAGGCTGCCGATAGCGGTGGTCACTGTCGCCTTCGTCGGGGTCAGGAGCACGCTGTCCCCCGCGGCCTGCGGGATCGCGGTCGCGGTGTAGCCGATCGGCACCCGAGCGACGGTGATTGTGCCGGTGTAGCTGACCGTGCCGTCGCCGAGCTTCACGGTCGGGTTCCCCGGGATGTCCGCGTTCGCCAACAGCGCGTCGAGTGACTGCTGGCCCATCTCGATCGCACCGCGCACATCACCGACGGTCTTCGCGGTGTCGACCGGGACATCCGTTGCCACCAGATGAACGGATGCCTGTGCCCCGCCGGCCGCGAGGGCCGGCGCCTTGAGTTCAACCTGGTCGAAGCTGCCGCCCAGGTACTGCGCGATGACGGAGAAGCCGCTGATGGACACGGTGACATCGCCGGTGACGCCCTCGGGCAGGTTGTTGGCGATCTCCTGCCGCACCCGGTTCTGGGCGTAATTGCGGAGGACCGAATCGACGATGAAGTAGGCGCCGACCAGCCCGAGCAGGAGCAGGCTGGCGACCACCAGCCCACCGATTCCGCGACGAGTCAGTGCCATTTCACCACCCGGGCCATTTCACCACCCGGGCCATTTCACCACCCGGGCCATTTCACCACCCGAGCCATCTCAACAACCCCGCGATCTCAACGCCGCAGCCATCCCAGTCGTCCCCTTCAACGGTCCCGTTGCTACATCCGGTCGGGCGCTGCCACTCCGAGCAGGCCGAGGCCGTTGCGGATCACCTGTCCGGTGGCGTCGTTCAGCCACAGGCGGGTGCGGTGGAGGTCGATGACCGGCTCGTCGCCGAGCGGGATGACCCGGCAGTTGTCGTACCAGCGGTGGTAGTAGCCGGCGACCTCTTCGATGTACCGGGCGATGCGGTGCGGTTCACGCAGCTCGGCGGCCTGCGCCACCACGCGCGGGTACTCCACCAGCACGCCGAGGAGCGCCGACTCGCTGTCGTGGGTGAGGAGCTCGGGTGCGAAGGCTGTGCGTTCCACCCCTGACGCCGCCGCGTTGCGGGCGACAGAGCGGGTGCGTGCATGGGCGTACTGCACGTAGAACACCGGGTTCTCGTTGGTGTGCTTGCCGAGGAGGTCCAGGTCGATGTCGAGCTGCGAGTCGCTGGACGAGCGCACCAGCGCGTAGCGGCCGGCGTCGACTCCGACGGCGTCGACGAGGTCGTCGAGGGTGACGATGGTGCCGGCCCGCTTGGACATCCGCACCGGTTCGCCGCCCTTGAGCAGGTTGACCATCTGCCCGATCAGGATCTGCAGGTTCACTCCGGGCTCATCGCCGAACGCCTCGACCATGGCCATCATGCGTCCGACGTAGCCGTGGTGGTCGGCGCCGAGCATGATCAGGTTCTGGTCGAAGCCGCGCTCGCGCTTATCGAGGTAGTAGCCGAGGTCTCCGGAGATGTAGGCCGGCTCGCCGTTGGAGCGGATGATAACGCGGTCACGGTCGTCGCCGAACGTGGTCGTGCGGAGCCAGATGGCGCCGTCGGTCTCGAAGATGTGGCCCTGTTCGCGCAGACGCTCGATGGCCCGTTCGACGGCTCCGGACTCGTGCAGTGAGTCCTCGTGGAAGTACACATCGAAGTCGACGCCGAAGCTGTGCAGTTTCTCCTTGATCTCGGAGAACATCAGGTCGACGCCGATCGCGCGGAACACCTCCTGCTGCTCGTCGCGCGGCAGGGCATCGATGTCGCCGTCGTAGATCTCCACGACCTTGTTGGCGATGTCGCCGATGTACGCTCCGCCGTAGCCATCCTCCGGGGTGGGCTCGCCAAGGTAACTGGCGAGCACGCTGCGGGCGAAACGGTCGATCTGCGAGCCGTGATCGTTGAAGTAATACTCGCGCGTGACATCCGCTCCTTCGGCCTGGAGCACCCGGGCGAGGCTGTCGCCCACCGCGGCCCAGCGCACGCCACCCATGTGGATCGGGCCGGTCGGATTCGCGGACACGAATTCAAGGTTGATCTTGATGCCGTCGTACATGTGGCCGGTGCCGTAGACGTCGCCGGACTCGACGATGGTCTTCGCGAGCGCGCCGGCGGCTGCCGCTTCGAGTCGGATGTTGATGAAGCCAGGGCCAGCCACTTCAACGGATGCGACTCCGTCGACCTGTTCAAGGCCCTCGGCGAGCTCAGCCGCGATCTGGCGCGGGTTGGAGCCGAGCGGTTTGGCGATCTTCATCGAGATACTCGACGCCCAGTCCCCGTGGTCGCGGTTCTTCGGGCGTTCCAAAGTGACGTCGGCGAGGGTGAGGCTGAGCGATGGTGCGGCAACGACTGTGCCGCCGCTGCCTTCTGCGCTGGCTTCCGCACCGATTGCCGCCTGGCGTCGACGCTCGGCCAGAGTGGTCACGAGATCGAGCAGGGTCTGGGAAAGTTCGGCAGGGGTCACGACCGTCAATCTTACCGGCCGACGTGTTGATAGGGTCATCGCGTGCCCCTCTCCGCTGCTTCCCGCCGTTTCCGTCACCCTCGCCAGCGCCTCGGCCTGGCCGTCGCGGGCAGTGCACTCGCACTGGTCGCCCTCGCCGGCTGCAGCCCGGCACCGTCGCCTGCAGCGACGTCGTCCGCCCCGGCGGCAACGGATGGCGCCACCAGCGATCCCGAGGTCACGCCGACTCCCACGGCCACGCCGGAAGCACCCAATACGCCGGTCACCCTCGATTGCGACCAGGTGCTCTCCCCCGACGACGTGTACGCCTTCAACCCGAACTTCGGCACAGCGCCTGCATATAAGCCCGAGGGCGGCAGTGTCGCGGAGACCGCGGTCAAGTATGACGGCGTGGCGTGTGGCTGGTCGAACCAGACCAGCGGCGAGGTCATCGCGGTCTCGGTCGCGCAGCCGAGCGAAACGCGCCTGACACAGCTCAAGGACAAGGCGATCGCCCAGAGCTCCCCGGTCCCGACCTACGGCACGCCGCCGGCCATCGACGGCTTCTTCTCCGCCACGTCAGGGACGGGCACCGCGCAGGTGTTCTCCGGCGCGTACTGGGTCACCCTGAGTTCAGTTGCGTTCTTCGAGCCGGGTGATGTGCAGCAGCTCGCGGCAGCTGTCGTGTCACATCTGCCGTAAACCTGCTGGTAGCCTAGAAACACCCTGGCCCCCATAGCTCAGGGGATAGAGCACTGCCCTCCGGAGGCAGGGGCGGCAGTTCGAATCTGCCTGGGGGCACACTTGTCACGTGACACGCCATTCCGGACTTTTGCCACCTAGTTCGGACAAGGGGGCACCCATCCGCCTTCGTGCTTGTGGGCATTCGGGACATCGGCCGGTGTGATGCAGTTGACCCCCGCTCAGCGGCACATCAACCGGCAGGTCTTGCGGGCTTGACTCCTCTCGTAGCTTCCAAGCGCCCAGTCGCTGAACGAGAGTTCCCGGTTGACCCTCAAATGACCACCCCTAGGGTTTCAACGGCACTACCCCTGGTCGCTGATTCATGCCACGATGAATCCGTGCCGCGTCTCCGCAAACTATCACCCTGGTACTGGGTGGTGCTCGGATCAGTCCTAGTGGCTGCCGCACTGTGGATCTCTGACCTCGTCTTTGACTGGGGTCCCAGTTGGCTGATGCTCGTCGTCTGGATTGTTTTCCTCGTGGGCAACACCTTCACGTTCCGCATGTTGTGGAAGCAGTCGGACCATCCTGCGTTTCACTCACGTCCGCGAAGCTCGGACGAGAGGGGACCTGAACCCAGCGAACGGCCATGAGCGAAGCGACGCTTTCGAACTGAAACGACGCTCATTCGGCTTTACCGCTGAGGGTTCCCCTTCTGCCGCTGCTTTGTGTCACCCGCTCTGCGGTGTATGCCGCTCAAGGCGCCGCTGTCCGAAATACGATGGCAGAAAAGGTCGCGCCGCTCAGCGCAGCTTCCGCATGATTCAGCGTGTCCGGAGTTGGCATTTTGTCCGGACTAGTTCGTCAGGTGACAACACTTGTCACGTGACACGCTATTCCGGATTTTTGCCACCTAGTTCGGACAAGACGGACCTTAATCCGCCGTCGTGCTTGTCGCCATTCGGTGCATCTGCGGCGTGATGCGGTTGACGATTAGAAACCGCCCCCCGCTCAGCGGGCACATCATCGGGCGGGTCTTACGGGCTCAGCTCCGGTCGCAGCTTCCAAGTGCCCAGTCACTGAACGGGAATTCGCGGTGGGGGTCCGGCTTAAAGGACTCTCTGAAAGTGCTCGACCACCGGGAACGGCTCGTAGAAGTGGTGCAGGCGGGTGCGCCATTCTTGGTATTCCTCCGATTGTCTGAATCCGATCGTGTGATCGTCTAGACGCTCCCACGAAACAAGCAACAGATACGTGCTTGGAGACTCGATCGAACGCGACAACGACAAGGTCCGGAATCCCGGCATTGAGGCGATGATGACGCTCGCTTCGGTAAAAGGCGATCTCGAACCCGTCTTCTCGGCCGGGAATCACGGGCAATAGAGCATGTTCGGTAATCACTTGAACAGTGTCCATTCGTGGTCCCCGTCCCGCTCGACGATCTGCGGGGCATCCGTCTGCCGTTGAATTCACTTACCGGGTAGGACCTGGCGTTGTCTCTCAGAGTCGCGACAAGTTTCGGTTCGCAATCGCCGTTCACGTAGTCCCAGCTTGTGATGCCTGGGCCGCCGCCGAGGCCGAGGTTAGTGGGGTCGGAGATGCCGTCCCAATAGTGGCCAGCAGCGCAAGCGTCGTCGTTCACGTGTTCCTCATTGCTCCCAGCTACCGCAGGCGCTCCGAGGCACATGGACCAAACCTTGGTTGCAACCAGAGGAGGCTGGTCTCGGGGTGCCGTAAAGTGCATCGCGTGGACAACGATCCTGACAGCTGGTTCCTGCGTCGCGCTGAGCGTGGAAACCTGGCCACGGAGGTGCACGCGGGCGCCGCCGGGTCGCTGGCGTGGTCGGAGGGCAACCTCGTGCGGCCTCTGGTACATGGGTCGACTTACTTCGCCCGACTGCATGAAGAGCTCACGGCGCTGCACGGGGGAGACTGCGTATGGTTCACCGACTGGCGTGGCGATGCCGACGAACGCCTGCTGCCGGATGGACCGTCGATCGGCGATCTGCTCGCGGGGCTGGCCCGCGCGGGAGTGGAGGTGCGAGGCCTTGTCTGGAGGTCTCACGGGGAACGCGTATCGTCCCCGATCAGCGGCCGATCGAATGAGCTCCTGGGTCGAGAAATAAACGATGCCGGCGGAGAGGTGCTGCTCGATCAGCGAGTGCGGCTGTTCGGCTCCCATCACCAGAAATTTTTCGTCATCCGCCACGGTGACGACCCGTTTCGGGATGTCGCTTTCGTTGGCGGGCTCGACCTCTGTCACAGCCGTCGGGACGACGCCGACCACGCAGGAGACCCGCAAGCACTGACCATGGATTCCCGGTACGGCAAACGACCCCCCTGGCACGATGCCGCCCTCGAACTTCGCGGCCCCGTGGTGGCAGACCTGCTGGCCGTCTTCGCTGAACGGTGGAACGACCCGCACCCTCTTGACCGACGCACTCCCTACCGGATGCTGCTGCAACGTCTATCCCGCATGCCCCGGCATCCCAAGCGCCTCCCGGAATCAGCGCCGCCACCACCCCCGGCGGGTCCTCACGCCGTGCAGTTGCTGAGGACGTACGGCGTGAAACGTCCGCCCTACCCGTTCGCACCAGCCGGGGAGCGCAGCGTTGCCCGCGCCTACGCGAAAGCCTTCGCCCGCGCCCGCTCGCTGATCTACATCGAGGACCAGTACCTGTGGTCCGCAGAAGTCACGGCCGCTCTCGCCGAGGCCCTCCGACGGAACCCCGAATTGAACGTGATCGCCGTCGTGCCGCGTTACCCAGCCTCCGACGGCCTCCTCACGGGGCCGCCGAGCCGGATCGGGCAGCTGCGTGCCATCACGATGCTGCGCCGGGTCGCGCCGGACCGGGTCGGCATATTCGACCTGGAGAACAGCGTTGGGACGCCGATTTACGTCCACGCCAAGATCTGCATCGTCGACGACACCTGGATCACCTGCGGCTCAGACAACTTCAACCGTCGATCCTGGACCACTGATAGCGAGCTCACCTGCGCCGTGCTCGACACCACTGTCGACAACAGCGAACCGGGTGGTCTGGAGGCGGGCCACGACGGTTCCCAGCGGCTTGCCCGCGACCTCCGCTTCCAGCTCTGGGCCGAACACCTGGGGCTGGACGCGAACGATCCCCGACTCCACGACCCGGCGGCCGGGCTCGAACTCTGGAAGACCGCCGCCGCCGGTCTCGACCGCTGGCACGAAACTGACCGCCGCGCGCCGCGACCCAACGGACGCGTGCGCCACCACACTCCCGAGCCTGTCTCACGCATCCAACAACTCTGGGCGGTCCCGATCAGCCGCTTCGTCGTGGACCCGGACGGCCGCCCCCGCGGGCTGCGGGGTACTGCGCAGTTCTAGCCAGCAGCGTCCTCTACACAACCCTGTCGGAGTGACTTCCGCATCTGCTGCGTGATCACGTCATAGCCAGCCGAGCTGTAGAGAGCAGTGGCCGCGTGGTTGCGCGCGAAGACATTCAGTTCCAAGGCGACTGCGCCAGCTCGCCGGGCTCCATCCTCCACAGCTTCGAGGAGTGCGCGGCCGAGTCCCCGTCCGCGCCTGGTCTCGATAACCTCGATGTCGTAGAGGAATGCAACATCCTGTGCCCCACGCGGGTGGTCGAGACCCACCCAGGCCCGGCCGACGGGCTCTTCGTCGATATCGACGCCTCGAAGGATAAGCATCCGCTCTGTTTGCAGCCCCTGCGGGAGGAGCTGTGCGTTCTCGTCGCGAGCACGCTGCACCGCTCCTTCTGGTTCCCATCGACCAGCAGCGACCTGCTCGACCGCGTACTCCTCCGCGATCGCCGCTTGCCACTGGTCAAACTCTGCCGGAGTCATCTGTCGGACAGTCACCTTCGTCACGGAGCTATACTGACACGTCTCTAACGCCCTGAAACGCCCCACCCGGTAGCGGATCTCCAGGTGAACGCGAGGCGCCGGTCAGTGCCATGCAAGGGGTTCCCGCCCGTGCACCAAGACTGTTCCCACATGAGTCGGGCTTACGGTGAACCTCGGTCCGGCGCAATAGGGCTCCCTCCCGGTCATTCTTCCGAGGCGTTGAACGTTTTTCGCGCGAGGTTGAAAGTGGTTGCTACTTGGGTTGTTTGGTCAGGCCGGCGAGGCGGAGCAGGCTTCGGAGGCCGGTTGGCGTCCCTGGCCAGTGGCGTTCGACCGCCGGGAGTCCGGCGTGTATGACGGTGTAACGGAGGACGACTGCGACGATGATCGCGTCGTCGGCGTAGCCCAGAACGGGGATGAAGTCCGGGATCAGATCAATCGGTGAGATCAAGTACGCGAGCAACGCCAGGAGCCACAATCTTGTTGTTCTCGGAACAGTCTTGTCAGTGCTGAGCCGTCGGACGAGGCGTATAACGTCGGGCACGAGTCTGGCGATCTCTCGCCAGTTGGTCTTTTCTCCGAAGCGACGCTGCTCCCACCAGAAGAATGCCACGAGCGCGAGCCAGAGCAGCATGATGCCGCCTGCTGCGCCGATCAGGATCTGCGCCCATGCTGGCATGGCTACTCCTTGCGGACGTGCGCGGTGTACTTACTCGGTCGAATCCATCGACGCGACATCAGTATCGTCCGCGAACACTGCGAGTGCTGCCCCGACGCACCGTACGACTATGGATGCCACGACGCCTGCCACAGCACGAGAGCGTCCCGAAAGTGCCAGCTTCAGCAGCGCTCCCACCATGATCAACCGCCGTGGGCGCCAGGCCCTGTGGACCCCAACCCAACCTGACGGATAGAGTCCGATTCATGGAAACTTCAACACCGACAGACATTACCGAAGTCGACAAGCGCTCAATCCGTGACCTCGTACTACAGGCGCACAACGCGCAAACTGACGCCCGAAAGCTGCCGACGTTACATGCGGATGGCGTGGTAATCGTGAACGTAGTCGGTCGCCGCCTTCTGGGACGGACTTCCTTCGAGGACGCCATGGCTGTCGCCCTTGCTTCACCGCTCAAGGACATCACCACCACCGTCGACATAGTCGATATCCGGCTCGTGGCACCGGACACGGCGATCGTGAGTTGCATCAAGACTATTCACGACGGCCGGTCCGCTTCCGAATCCGCCCTTGTCCCAAGCTCGACGGGTGCTCTCACTTACGTACTCATCAGGTCAGGCAACTCATGGCAGATAGCCGTTGCACAGACGACACCGATCCTCGCCTGACTTCGACCCGTCTGCTACACCGGTGATTCGCGCTGAGGCGTCACGAGCATGAAAACGTCCTCGACAAGCCCACGGTCCGCTGAGGTCGCACAGCGGATGGGCCCTGGTGCGTCCCGGCCGGGATGTACCAAGTACGCAACTCCCAGGGTCTGCGGGAAGCGATAGCCGACAAGCTTGCCAGCAGTTGATCCTGGGGCAGACGGCGCAGAACGACTCAATGAGCGGATCCGAGCCTCCGCTCATTAGGGGTGCGGAAAGGCCAGACCCCGAATTGTCGTGTCGAGCGCGAAGTCGAATTCGTCGGACACGGATTCTCGCGGTCGCTGCAACTCGGCGATCAGACGGGGGTACGCCCGAGCGCCGAGCGCCGGAAGCAGGGAGACGAACGACGCGTCGGCATCCGTGCCGATTGGGATGCTGCGGATCATGGCCGCGTAGTTGCGCACGATCCCTTGCAGGAGAAGCGCCGCGCTCAGCCGCTCGCTTTTATTCAGCGGGGAGTCTGAGAGGCTCTCGAGGAGCGACTCGATCCATTCGAGGCTGTTGGGAGTGCGCGGCATCCCCGTAATCACGACGTCACTCAGCCAGGGGTGGCGGGCGTAGACGTCCAACAGGGCGCGTGCCCAGACCCTGGCGTTCTCGCTCCACTCGCTTGAGGGCGACTTCGCCGGCGGATGCCCGACAGCGGAGTCGACCATCAGCTCGATGAGGGTCTCCTTCGAATCGACGTAGCGATAGAGCGCGGTTGCGGCGAGGCCCAAGGGTTTGGCGAGGGCCGCCATGGAGAGTCCCTCGAGTCCTTCGTCGTCGACGAGCCGGATGCCCGCCGCGACGATGGCCTCGGTGCTTTGTTTGGGTTTCGGACCCCGGTTGGTGGTCTCCCCCAGACGCCAGGCGAGCAGGACCACCTGGGGCAACGTCGCGATCGTGGCTGTCTCGAGGTCGGGATCCTGCCTGGGTTGACTGCGCACACCATTCACAGTAACTTATTCTTATTGTGAGTGGCATACGCAGTATAGGCCTCACAATTGATTCGCGAACAGGAGCCCTTTAATGAACCGCCAATCCCTGGCCATGGCCGCACTGCTTTGCGCGTCCTTCATGGACGTGATGGACACGATGATCACCAACGTGGCGCTACCGTCCATCCAAGCCGACCTCGGGGCCAGCCCGGTCGAACTCGAGTGGACCATTGCCGGGTACATGATTGCCTTCGCCACGACACTGTTGCTGGGCGGGCGCCTCGGGGACAGGTTCGACCGACGAAATCTGTTTGCACTGAGTCTCCTCGGCTTCGTGCTCGCATCGCTCGGGGCGACCCTCGCCTGGAGCGGGGCGTCGCTCGTCGGGTTCCGCATCATTCAGGGCGCGATGGCCGGCCTCATGATCCCCCAGGTGCTCACTTATGTGCAAGTGTTCTACCCGCCGGAAAAGCGCGCGCCATTGTACGCGGCCATCGGCTCAATGAGCGTACTCGGCACGGTCGTCGGCCAGCTCCTCGGAGGCTGGCTGGTCACGGTCGACGCCTTCGGCATCGGATGGCGGAGCATATTCCTGATCAACGTCCCCGTTGGTCTCATCGCACTAGCCGTCGCGTTCATCTGCCTGCCCCGCACAGTGTCCGGGCACCGCGACCGGCTGGATGTCGCCGGCGCCGTGCTCTCGGGCGGCGCCATCTTCCTATTTGTCTTTGCCCTGACCACGGGCCACCAGAACCGGTGGGCGTGGTGGATTTGGGTGTTGATGGGTGTGGCGGTTGTGCTACTCGGGGCATTCGTGTCGCTTGAACGCCGGCTGACCAGATCGGGCGGCGCGTCTCTCGTGTCGACCGAACTGTTCCGGGTGAGGTCATTCTCGGCGTCGGCGCTCGTGCAGCTGCTGTTCGCATTCGGCTCGGGCAGCTACGCGATGGTACTGGGGTTCTACCTCCAGCAGACCGTCGGACTCAGCCCGCTCGCGTTCGGCCTGATCCTGCTGCCGGTCAGCCTGGGCGCGATGGCCGGATCGGCTATCGCCGTGCCCCTGAGCAAGCGCCACGGGGCTGGCCTGGTCGTGGCCGGCGGACTCGTGCAATCAGCAGCGTTCATGTGGGTGAGGCTTGTTCTTGAAACCAGGTGGCCGCTCAATTCGTGGGCGCTCGTGCCGCCGATGGCCCTCGCCGGGGTCGGCCTCATCTTCGTGGCGATGCCGCTGGTCGACATCGCGCTGCGAGGCGTGGCGCCAGATCTGGCCGGCACAGCATCCGGAGTGCTCAACACGGTTCAACAGACGGGGTCTGCGCTGGGAATCGCCGCGGCCGGCGGACTCTATTTCGCACTTGAGGAGTCGTCCGGGTCGCTCGTCGCGGAACTCGGGGCGCTCTGGGTGCCGGTGGCCTGCTTTGTGCTCACCGCCGTCGCCGCCTTCGTCTCGCTCGGGTTGGTCGGCAGACACCTGCCGCGTAGCGGGCAAGGCACATTTGGGTCCGAGAGCAACGCGTTCCCGAGCGATCACGGCGCCGAGGCTACCGCCCACCTTGAGGTTATGCGCGAATTCCGCTGAGACGAGGCGTCGCGTACTCCCACCGGTGGCGGCAGGCGCCAGCGTACTGGCAGGCTCGGCTCACTTAACGTGAGCAAACTGACCGGCAAGAACACTCAGGAGATCGCGTGGGTGAAGCTTGACCTGCGCTCGGTGGACAACCCGCGTTCGGCGGAAGAGCCGGTCAGCGGCGGGTACCGCGGCGCGCGGCGCGGCGGAGGGGGCGGTACCGCTTTCGCCGCGGTCACATCGTCAAGTTGCAGGCGTGGGGGCATCAACTTCTGGGACACCGCCAACGTCTACTCCTACGGCGACTCCGAGCGGATCGTCGGCGAGGCGCTGCGCCGCTTCACCCACCGGGAGGAAATCGTTCTGGCGACCAAGGTGTTCATCAAGGTCGGCGAGGGCCCAGGAGACCGTGGCCTGTCGCGCAAGGCGATCATGCAGCAAATCGATGCGTCCCTCAGCCGCCTCGGCACCGCCGGCAAGGTCCGCTACCTCGGCGCTTCCGCGATGTGGGCGTGGCAGTTCGCCAAAATGCAGCACGCCGCCGACCTGCATGGCTGGACTCGGTTCGTCTCCATGCAAGACCAGTACTCCCTCCTGTATCGGGAGGAGGAGCGGGAGATGTTCGGCCCGCTGGCCGACCAGGGCGTCGGCAGCATCCCGTACAGCCCCCTCGCGAAGGGAAGAGTCGCCCGGCCCGCCGGTGAGGCAACCAAGCGGTCCTCCGACGACCCCGTGGGCAACAATTTCTTCGCTGACGCCGACCGCGACCGGCCCGTCATCGAGGCGGTGCAACGCATCGCCGAGACGCGCGATGTCCCTATGGCGCAGATCGCCATAGCCTGGGTGCTGAGCAACCCCGTTGTCACCGCACCCATCGTTGGCGCCACTAAGCGGCACCACCTTGATCACGCGGCGGCCGCCGTCGACCTCAGACTCACCATCGAGGAGCTAGCCGCGCTGAGCGAGCACTACCGCGTCCGCGAACCCGGCGGCTTCTAGTCGCCAACGCCACGCTCGGCTTCGTCATCGACGAACACTGGCGACTCTGCAACCCGCCCGCTGAGGGTCCGCGTGCGCGCACAGTGCCCGTCCCACAGATCGTTCCCCTGCGGGCCGCCCTGTCTCGGCTGACCGTTAACAAAATCACCTGCATGAAGCAGCTCGAAAAGCGCAGGCTAATCGTCCTGCTCGTTAGACGGACTATGGAAGGATTTCGGGCATGCTCGCTGACTATTGGCCTCTCCTCAATCTACGGCTGACAACCGCACGACTTGTTCTCCGCTTTCCCAACGAGGACGAGCTGGCAACCGTCGCCAGCGTCGCGGCGACGGGTGTTCACCAACCTGGCGAACGCCCGTACCTGATGCCCTGGACCGATGGGACTCCGCAGCAGCGAGCGGCGCACGTTGTGCAGCAGCATTGGAGTCGCCGCGGGGACTGGACCCCTAACGCATGGGCTCTCGAACTTTGCCTCTTCCACGAACATCAGCCAGTGGGCATGGTCGCGCTTCGAGGGCGCGACTTCAGCGTGCTGCGAGAAGTCAAGACGGAGTCATGGCTTGGAGTGGATTATCATCGGCGCGGCCTGGGCACGGAGGCTCGTGCTGCACTCCTGCACCTGGCCTTCGAGAAGCTTCACGCCAGGAGCGCCGTGACCGAAGTGTTTCAGGACAACGCCGGATCACAGGGTGTCTCACGCCGACTTGGATACCGTCACGATGGCATTTCTCGCGACGTCAGAGACGGCCAAGCGCTCATCTCGGATCGCTTCCGTCTCGACCGGGATGACTGGTTCCTCGCTGATCGAATGGACGTGGACGTTGAAGGCATCGAGGCGTGTCTCCCTCACTTCGGTCTCTGACCACTCACCCATCGTCAACTGGGACACCCCGCTACAGCGATGAGGGGTGTCGAGGACAGCTTTCTGGCGGGGCTGCTTGTGGTGCCGAGGCTCAGGCTGCTGTGGGCTGGCTGATTGCGTCGTATTCGGCGGTCAGCGGCGTTAGCTTGAAACCCTTGATGATCAGCCAGATGCCGAGGGACAGTTCGAACAACGCAACAGGCAGTGCGGCGAGAACGGCGATCGGGGACACGTTCGAGTAGGCGCCGAAGAAGACCGCGATGTCGGAGGCGAGGAGCAGGGGTGCGCCGATGAACGCGACGATCGGCCAGATGCGGGGAACGATGGCGGACCGGTACAGCATGTAGCCCAGGAGCAGGTCGCATGCGACGGGCATCAGGCTTCCGGAGACCAGGAACGTCCAGTTGTAGTTCGCGAGCAGGCTATGACCCATCGTGACCAGCGCCGCTCGGCTCGTCCCTGCGACGTCGGTTCGCAATGTCATGATCGTGAGCAGGCTGACGACGCTGACGAAAATGAGGCAGGTTTCCAGAAGCCGGGCGGCCACCAACCCCAGGGCCGCGGTTTGGCTGATTCGTTTGGTCAGCGGGTACAGCACTACGGCCGTGCTGATGCCGGCCAAGCCGACTGTGATCTCGGACAGAACCCCCGACTGCAGTGCGGATGCGCTTCCGGCCCCCAGGATGAAGGCGCCGACGTTGTTCTTGATGGGCGCGTACAGCCCCAGCGTGGGGATGGAGACGAACGTGAGCACGTACAGGATGCCTACGGTCAGGGAGATTCGCCTCGTCGGCAGCATTCGGCGCCGCGGGATGGAAACTCTCACCGGAGGGGTGATGTCGGTGTTGGCGGTCATGGGGTGCTCCTTCGAAGGTGCGTTGGTACTGATTGTGTTGAATCGTGCTACGGGCGGTCCGAGGCTGGCCAGTGCCCGCCGCTTGTGGAGGGCTTGGAACCGTTCCTAAGTCGCCGGCAGCGGATTCGGCCCGATGATGCTGGGGACCTCTGCGGTGGGCGGGAGTTCGCTGCCGCCCATGTCCATGCGCAGTGGCGGGTATTGGTCGGTCATCAGTGCGGCGTATGCGCTGACTCGGTAGACCCAGCGGTTCATGCCCATGAGGAGGTCGAATACACCGTGGGGGTAGCGGCCAGAGAACAACAAGACAAGACCGGCGATGCAGACCAGCAGGCCGATCAGTCCGCTGCCGTATGCCCAAGCGTTGCCATCGCGTATCTGGTTGTAGCCGGCGAAGGCAGCACCGGTGAACACGCCGATGATCAGGTAGTGCGGGAGCGCGAGTAACCACCACTTCACCAACACGAGTCCGCGCGAGAGCGACTGCGGGTACTCGATGGATAATCGTGCCGGGTAGCTCGAATCATCGGCCAGCGTGAACGGCGGATAGCGGTCGGTCCCGAGGGCGCTGTAGGAGTAGTAGCTGACCCGCCACGTCCAGCGCAGCACGCCGACGTTGAAGTCAAAAATCGCCCGTGGATAGCGGCCGGTAATCAGAATCGCGAAGAACGCCACCACCGACAGCACCAGGAAGCCGATCCACAAGAAGAACAACACGACGACGTGCGGGATGATCAGCAGCCATTTGACGAGCCATAGCCAGCGGCTCAGATGCTGGGCTTGCTCGCCTTCCAAGGCAAGCACGTACGCCGACTGTCGCTCCATGAGAAGTCCTTCCATAGCCGTGAAGCCCGCCCTCGCAGAGGGCGGCACAGCGGCGGGCGGGGTCTCTCATTCCGGCCAGGTCCGCGACCTGTGCCGGCGGTTGGGGAACTTCTGCGCCGATACCCGCAACAGTACGCTGTCGTAGAAGACATGGCAATAGAAGCATGTCCTAGATGACAGTATGATTTGGTTATGGCTGAGTGGGGCTTTCTGACGAATCACTTACACGCGCTCTATTGCGTCGCGAGTCACCCCGGAATTCGGATCCGGGAGATCGCCGAGAGCGTTGGGGTCCAGGAACGGGCGGTACACCGCATACTGGCGGATTTAGTCGAAGGCGGATACCTGACCCGCCGCCGGGTAGGCAGTCGCAACTTCTACGAACTGCATCCAGACCAGCCGATCCGCCGGGAGGGGCTAGACGAAGTCGCCGTGGGTGAGATTCTCGACGTGCTCCTCAAGCGGAAGTGAGAAGCGAAAGCGACCTAACACATCCGCTCTAGAGGATCCGCTACCGGCTCATTGCAGCTGTCCCGCAAACCGTTCGACTTACGGGCAGTTTGGGCAGGAGATGGCGTATTTGGCCGACCGCTGACCGTCTCTGCCGCGCGCTACTCCTCGATGGCGCCTCCGATGGTGCGGAGGTGCTGGCGGAAGGTGGTGCCGTTCTTTTCACGGGCGCGCAGGTAGTTGGTGAACCGGGTCTGACTGCGAAGGCTGGTGCCCAGGTCCATAAGGGTGGCCTGGTGGCGTTCGGTGTCGCGGATCGTGATTGCTAGTTCGGCGATCTCTTCGGCATGGTTCAAGGGCAGGAATAGAACACCGTCGTCGTCGCCAAGGACGAAATCCTCGCCGGTGACGGTGTGTTCACCAATACGCGCGGTGGTCAGAGCGTCTGCGGGTTGCGGGTCGAGGCGCTGGGGACCCGCGGGGAGGGCGCCTTGGCTGAAGACGGGCAGGTGGATGGTGCGGAGTTCGTGGGAGTCACGGTGTAGACCCCAGATCACGATTCCCGCCAGCCCGGCCTGCCGCGTTTCGAGGGCGATGAGGTCGCCGACGCAGGCTTCATCATCTCGTCCGGCGTTGTCGACGACGAGGACGTCGCCGGGCTGGGCGTGTTCGATTGCTTCGAGGAACACATCGACGCTGCCGACGTGTTGCGCTGGGCGGACACGGCCGACGATGTGGGCGCCCACCCACAGGGGTGAGATGGTGGCGGGTGCCTGGCGGACGGGGATGCTCAGCCGCATGATCGCGTCGGCGACGTGCGGGGTCGTCAGGTCCTGGTAGGCGCGCTGCAAGTCGAGCGGTTCCATCGGCGTCTGTCTCCAATTTCTCGGTGGTGATCATCCCGCGTCGGCTCGGATGAGGGTTTGCTGCCCGGTCGCGATGTGCTTCTGCTCGTTCCCGCTCTGGGCGTAAACGTCGAGGCGACATACGGTCAGGATGCGGCCGGCTTTGACTACCGTGCCGATGGCTTTGAGTTCCTCGCCTGCCGCGGGAGCGATGAGGTTGATCTTGTATTCCACTGTGAGCACTTCGGAGCCGTGGTCGAGCATCGTCAACGCCGCGTAGCCGCCGGCGGAGTCCGCGATTGCGCCGGTCGCCCCGCCGTGGAAGTAGCCGTGCTGTTGTGTCACGTTCGGGCTTATCGGCAGATGGATGTGCACCTCGCCGTGGCCGATGTAGCCGAGCCGAGCACCGAAGTGTTGCATCAGTCCTTGCCTGGCGAAGCTCTCAGCGATTCGTCTCCGGGTTGCGTCGTTGGCGGCAGTCTGCTGCGTCATACGGTGCTCCTTCTCGTCTCGTTCAGACGGGGGCGTGATGGGCGACGACGGTCTTCATGATCAGTGTTGATTTCAGTCGTTGCACCCCCGGGAGCTGGGTCAGCTTCTCGTCGTAGAGCTGTTGGAAGTGCTGCTTGGATTTCGCCGCGACATAGAGTTGATAGTCCGGGTCGCCGAGCAGGCGATGAGCCTGGACCACATTCGGCACTTCCGCCACCGCATGCTCGAATGCCGAAACCGCGGCGTAGTCGCCGGCTCTCATCGTCACGAACACGAGCGCCTCGAACGGCAACCCCAGCAGGTCTAGATCCAGTTCGGCGCGGAACCCGCGGATGACCCCGCTTGCCTCAAGGTCGCGGAACCGGCGATGGCATGCCGACAGGCTCAGTCCGACCCGAGAGGCGACTTCGGTCATCGTCGCCCGGCCATCTTCCTGAAGTAACGAGAGAATCTCTCTATCCAACACGTCCATGCCTTCAATTCTCTCTTCTTCTTCTCAAGATGGCAAAGGGTTGCAACCACTTTGCGCGCAGAAGCGCATAATCTGCCATCAACTACAAGCGATTGCGCTTGGATCCTTGAGTGAAAGAGGTATGAATGGATGGCACGTTGACGGCGGCATTCTGGGGCGTTTCGATGCTATTCGTCCTCACCCCGGGCGTCGATTGGGCATACGCTATCGCGGCCGGGCGGCACCGGGGCGGCGTGTACCCGGCTGTGACCGGCATGCTCGCTGGGCATTTGACTGCCACACTGTTAGTCGCCGCGGGAGTCGCAGCGATACTAGCCTCGTCGGAGGTGGCGATGACCGCGCTCACAATTGCCGGATCGCTCTACCTCATCTGGCTCGGCATCACCGCACTGCGCCACCCGGCCGCAACCGACGTCGAGACGCGAGCCGCACCCGTGGACCATGCCAGGCTGTTCACCAAGGGCATCGGCGTCAGCCTGCTCAACCCGAAGGTCTTCCTACTCTTCCTCGCACTGCTGCCGCAGTTCACCGCGCAGGCAGCCATCTGGCCCACGGGAGTGCAGATCATCATGCTCGGTGCACTGCACGTGGGCAACTGCGCGATCGTCTACTTCGCCGTCGGCCATGGCGCCAGAACCATCCTGTCCACGCGTCCGCGTGCCGCGAAGATCGTCGGCATCCTTTCCGGCATCGTCATGATCGGCCTCGGTATCGCTCTGGTGATCGAAAAAGCCCTGACCGCGATCCACTGAGCAACTACTCCGTTATTCCCATAGCGTGTCCGCCGAAGGTTCCCGCTGCGGGAGAGCGGCACATCAAATCGGGATTCAATCAGATCCTGATTCGATCGTCCGTACCGGGACCGGCTGGTGAGAATGGTCCTCGCCAGTAAGGTGAAAAACTCGGGTAAACCCGCAGCCCCGCCTGAATCTAGGAGCCACACACCATGATTCCCGAACTATACAACGAGCTTGACCGCATATTCGCGGCCCGCGATCGAAGCAATATGGGCCCAACGATTGCGGCCCTGCTCCCGCTCCTTGAACAGCACCCGCACAACCCCCGGGTCCTCTATGAAGTGGGTGGCGCATACGACACTGCTGGCGACGAAGCCACCGCCTTGGGGTTCTACGAGCGGGCCATGACAGGAGGCCTCGAAGGGGACGTGCGTCGCCGGTGCTATCTGCAATACGGCAGCACCGTTCGCAACCTCGGCCGCGTAGATGAATCAGTGACGGTCTTTGCCCGAGCGCGCAAAGAGTTCCCGGGCTCTGTAGCCCTCGGCGCATTCGAATCGCTCACTCTGCATGCAGTCGGCCAGGTCAATACCGCTCTCGGCAGCCTTCTCGCCCTACTTGCCGACCATGTGCATTCAGAAGAGCTTGACCGATACAAGCCCGCCATGCGCCGCAATGCTGAGTACCTGGCATCGCTCGACTCTTCGGCGGCTTCCGAAAGTACCCGATAGCCGATCCGCTTTCCAAACACCACCGCCGTCCCGCTGGGGGTTCCCCTGCAGGCAGCCACATCCCGACCAATCGGGACCGCGAATCGCTTGGGCTATGTCGCTCGAAAGGCGCCCGCTGGTCGTCCGACTATTGCATCTCCTCCGCGCTGCCGGTAACCCGCACGCGGCCCTCCCGGGGTACTTCAACCACGATCAAGCAGGGCCGGCCCATTTCCGCGCCCTGCTCCACCGTTAGCACCGCGGGCATCGGGATGTGCCCGCGGGCCCGGAGGTACGCCCCGAGTCCTGCGGCGGCGGACCCGGTGGCAGGATCTTCGCGGATACCTCCGCGTGGGAACGGGTTGCGGGATGCGAAGCGCGTCGCGTCGATCCGGTGCACGACGTGGATTGTGCCGTCCCATCCCTGCCGGTCCTGTAACCGCAATACCGCTTCGGCGTCATGGTCCAGCTGCGCGAGTACTCCTCCGCGCACCGGGACGAGCGGGTGTGGGTTACCTCCGCGCAGGAGGGCCGGTGGCAATGCCGGGTCGAGATCGCCGCGTGTGAGCCGGAGTGTTGCCAGCAGCTCGTCGAGCACGTCATCGTCGAGCGATTCGACGGTAGTGTCGACGGCTACCAGGGTCGCTTGCTGGTGTGAAACTTCAACCGGGACTTCCCCCACGTTCGTAGCCAGGCGAATCAACGGTCCGGCTCCGCGGCGGGAAAGGGCCACTCCGGACGCAATCGTCGCGTGCCCGCAGAAGGCGATTTCTGCACGGGGCGTGAAGTAACGGATGCGAGCGGAGTGGGGCGTTATTGAGGTGAGGAAAGCGGTCTCACTGAAACCAAGTCCGGCGGCGATGCCCAGCATGTCAGCATCGATCAGCTCTTCCGCATCAACAACGACGCCGGCCGGGTTCCCCGACGCAGGGTTCAATTGTTCAGTGGTGAAGGCGCGGAATCTGAGTATGTCCATATGCCCATGATGGCAGGCACCCATCAGGGGCCCGACGGCCTATTTCGAGACAGTGGCTTGGTGATACGACAGCGACGGAATGCTCTGACAGCGTTGACCGCCGTCAGCGCTGCAGTCCACCTCGTCGACATCGTTTTCGGCCGTCATGCTGCATGCTCAGTTGCGATCAAGGGGAGCCCGGCGCTGAGCCAGCTCGCAAGTGCCCGATCGACGTTCCCTTTATGAGGAACGAAAGGACTACCGGCCTTAGTGCAGTTTCCCCGCACTGGTGACGGCGAGCCTGGTACGTCGCGCTCGAACGAGCCAGGTCGGTGAGGACGTCCGATCTCAAAATGAGCCGGGAAGACGTCCGGCTTAGTGCTCAACTCGTTGCGATGGACGCTTCATAGATCTTCTCCTCTTGCTAGTGAAGGCGACGACCGCACCAATTGCTGCGAGGACGGCTATCAGCACACCTAGCACGAGCCCGAAAATGTGTCCTCCGTTGGTTCCCGAGTCTCCGTTGACGATCGGGATGACCTGGGTCGCGGCAAACGCTAACCAGACCACGGCGATCGCCACGTTGAGACCGACGTAGCGCCTCCTGACCCACAAAACCGTTCGTCCGTTAGCCATGATGTCAATCTAGCCCCCGGTTCCGAACCACTTGCGGTGAGTCGATGGAGGTTCCGCTGGGGCACGACGCTCGGCCGCGCGGGCGATGATCGACCGGCGCAGAGCTTTGTCCGTTCAACATCCGGTCCGCGGTCACACGATCCAAAATGATCGACCGATTGCAGGATGGACAGGCGCCGAACCTGCCTCGACGCTGCGATTAGATCCTCAGGAGCGATTGCGTGTTTGAGCGCGCGATCGCTGTGGGGCGTCCGCTGCGACTTCTCGGGCGGCGGCGGCGTGAGTGCTGACCCAATTCGACAGCAGTTGGAGTCCATCTTGTGAAGGCGATCCAGTTTCCGTTACCGGCCGGGTGCTTGGATGCGATCTGGCTGCGGGCTCGGCCGTTCCATAGGGGATGCCGATTGACGTTGCACGGTCCGGTATACCGTTGAGCGCGCAACGTTGAACAACTCGGCGAGTTCTGCGGTCGAACGCGTGCCCGCCTGGTGGACTTCCATCAAGTGGCGCTGCTGCGCGGGCGATAATTCAGGTTGCTTGCCCCGTAGATGTCCTTTCGCTTTGGCCACCAGCATCCCCTCACGGGTACGGGCGCGGATCAGGTCGGATTCGAACTCTGCCACCATCGCGAGCACGTTGAACAGCAGACGCCCGACCGGGTCGGTCGGGTCGTGGACCGAACCGCCAATGCTGAGCTTGACGCCCTTGACGGTGAGTTCGTCGACGATGTACTTCGCGTCCCGCAGGGAACGGGCCAGCCGGTCGAGTTTGGCGACAACGAGGGTGTCGCCCGATTGGGCGACTGAAACGACACGTACCCGTCCCGGCCACCGTTCTTCAACTGAAATTGCAACGGGTGGTATGTCGCTGAACGACATTTCCCCGGCGTCGGATTCTGACGGAGTGACGCGGCGAGCCACTAGTCCCAGCGCTGTTGCGGATCGACATATCGCCGAAGTTCCATTGCATCGTGGAGGACTCTTCCGATGACCAACACGTCGCCTTCGCGACGACAGATGAGGAAGTGTCGCGGGCGACGGACAGTCTTCCCTCGGGCTCGGGTGCGACTTTGCGCCAAGTGCCAGGAGAACACGCCGTCCCCCAGCTCCGGGCGGGGCGTATGGCCGGAGTCGTAAATGCGCGAAGCTGCGTCGCGAATGGCTGTGGCGATCAGTTCCTCATAGCGCTTGCGTGCTTCCTCGCCGAACTGCTCGTCCGACCACGCGAGGATTGCCACGATGTCAGCCTGGGCTGCCTGGGTGAGGCGATATCCCGCCATCAGCCAGCTGGCTGGTTCCGCGTCGCGCGGATACCGAGCTGTGCGATGAAGTCGTCAAGATTCTCGTCGGCAATGTCGACGTAGCGTCCTGAGGCGAGATCCGACCAGCCCTTTTCTGCAGCATCACGCAGCGCAGCAACTTTGACTGCGTCCTCCAGCTGCTGCCGTTCCAAGAGCCGAAGACCTTCGCGCAGCACTTCACTGGCGTTCTGGTAACGTCCAGACTTCACCAGCGACTCGACGATTTCGTGCTGGTGCTGGCTCAGGACAACATTCCTCGTTGGCACGGCGACCACCTCCATTGGCAGTTTATGCCACCTTGCCGGTGTTCGACAGAGGTCGGATTGATTGGCAACCGTATAGTTGCTAATATTCAGGAATGGATCCGGTCTTCCGCGCGCTGGGCGACCCAGCCCGACTTGCGCTTCTTGAGGAGCTTGGCTCACGCAACGACCAGACCTTGTTCGAACTCTGCGTGCGCCTGATCAACCGGGGTCACAGCATAAGCCGCCAGGCTGTCGCTAAACACATTGGTGTGCTTCGTGACGCCGGACTTCTGCGTCTGACCACGAGCGGGCGGACGACAATCCACCACCTCGATCCAACCATGCTCATTGAGGCACGTGCGTGGATCGATCACCTCATCAAGGAGGAAACCCCATGAAAATTACCATCACCACCGCTTCGGTGTTCGTCGACGACCAGGCGAAGGCGCTGGACTTCTACGTCGGCACGCTCGGGTTTGTGAAGAAGACCGACGTGCCCGCGGGAGAATTCCGCTGGCTCACCGTTGTCGGACCCGACGCACAAAACGGAGTGGAACTGCTGCTCGAGCCAGACGAGCACCCGGCTGCGAAAGTATTCAAGGCGGCGCTGCTCGAAGATGGCATCCCGTTCACCAGTTTCGGCGTGCAGGAGGTGGGGGCGGAGTATGAACGGCTTGTCGCCCTCGGTGTTCGTTTCACCCAGCCGCCCATGTCCATGGGCCCGGTAACCACCGCGATCTTGGACGATACTTGCGGCAACCTCATCCAGATCGCGAGTATGCCGTGAATCTGCTGGATGACGAGGGCAGGAAGACAGGACTCTGGGAAGAATTCGATCCCCACGGCGGCATAATCTCGGGGCACTACGTCGCGGGTGAGCGCTCAGGACTGTGGCGGCACTACTTCCGGGATGGCGCACCGCGCTCCGAGGCGCACTATGACGAGGGCGTGCTCAATGGCGACTGCATCTGGTATCGGCAGACCGGCGGATTGCTGCAAAAGGGTGGATTTCTGAGCGGTGACAAGCATGGACTCTGGCAACGCTGGACCAAAAGCGGCGTGCCCATCGACGAGGGCATGTTCGACCACGGAGTGAAGTCCGGCCTGTGGACCTACTACAACCCGGACGGCAGTATCAAGAAAACTACGAAACATCGAGGCCCGAGCTGAGCGCTTCCCTGCGTGAAAATACGACTCAACTCAGCCGGTCGGCATGAACCCGGACGACATCAGAAAGCGGTCGACCTCGATCCGCAGCGCGACCCGGGAAGGATTCGGCCGAGGTTCGCGATAACGCGCGGAGTAGCAAGTTACGGCACGAGCGACTGAGACCTCGTCGGTGACGACACTGGCCGTGCCCTCGATCGTCGACCAGTGCCGCCCGCTCACTTGGCTTGCGGCGACCCTGCCGTCGGCGGCTACGTGCTGAACCTTGCGCGAGTGTTCGTTGGTGATCACCCAGGCACACTGCTCCTCCAGGTCCAAAGCGACACCGACCGGGACGAGGTGCGGCCTACCGTCAGCGCGAAGAGAGGCGAGAGTGCACAGGTGCCGCTCAGTCCAGAAGTCCAGGAGGAGCGAGGGGATGTTCATCCATTCGGGTTTCCACGAAGTCACCCGTACATTGTTGCAGGCGGGCGTTAGCATACGGTTGACCTGGTCCGACGCTTCCGGGACGTCACGGTGCCGGGAGCGCCCGACGCTCCTCGAATCGTGCGTAACGCCAGGTGTGACTTCTCCGTTGACGTGCGCAGCAGGCCGGCGTACGACTCCAGCACGTACCGCTCCAGCACCCGTTTCCACGATGCGCTCAGTGAAGTGCCCTCTCATGTGGTTCCTGAAGGGCTGCGTCACCGATATGCGCTCGAGGGACGACCAGCGCGGCGGAAGGGCCGGTCAACCCGGCGGCGCGCGCCGCCGCGAAGGGGGCGGTACCGCTTTCGCCGCGGTGACATCGTCCAGCCGGATGGCGACCAGCCCGCGCCGTGTTTCCACCACGCATTCGCCATCGTTGCACTCTCGCAGGTAGCCGACAGCGTCGGTGAAACCGCCGGCGATCCGCTTGCGCACGGTCATGCGCGTTCCCAGAGGTGCATTGCGGATGAACGCGACGGGACCAGGCATGACCTTAGCCTAAGCGCGTCCATCGCTCGGCGAAGGGCGCCCAGCGGGGCTCGACGTCGACCCACTCTTCGCCAATCGGCACGAAAACGCCAGCACCCGACGTGATGCCGGAGACCAGCTCCGCCAGCTCGGCGGCGTGGCTCGTGGCCAGTCCGAGCACGGCCGTAGTCGGCGCCGAGGATGGCGACGGCGCGCTGGCGCAGCTCCGATTCAACGCGACCCGCATCGGCGTGCGCAATCTGGAGCGGGGTTGTTCCAGGTCCAACTGCCCCAGCTAGGTTTCCATCGGGCTCATGTCGACCATCGTCAATGGCCCAATGAGTGCCCGTTCAGGGTCCGGCTTGCGGGCGTCTGAGCACGGGGACCGCTCCACATGCGGTACTGAGGCGAAGAAGCTTGGGAGTCTCTCAGCTCGCACGTCTCTCAGCCCGCACTCGCATAATTATTCGCCCAGGGCGACTTCACAGTGCCGATTCCTCGAAGCCGCAACCGGCAGCTAGTCGCGGAGAATTCCGACGCGGCAGACCTGACCCTAGCTCCGGATGACCTGGCCGACATCGAAACCGCAATCCGAGATGGGCCCTACGGAGAGCAATAACCAACAAGTCCAGTGGGGCTGAACTAGTACCTCCCGGTCGTCACGATCTCTCCTATCGTGACGACCACCCGGTGCATCTGATTCGGCGCGGCTCCGTCGGAGCTTCCCCCTCACTATCACCCACCTGCGGCCGTGCGGCAGGGTAGGTTGTCCGACCTGGACGATGCTGTCGAGGACCTTTGACCCTTGCGCCTCAGGTGCGCGCGAATACGCACCTGAGGCGGCGACAGATGGCGCGCCGAGCGAAAAGTCACTCTTGGCCGCCCATGCCTCGAGTGACTCCAGGAACGCCTGACGTGTCAGCAGACAAGCCCTACTTCTCCTGCTCAGACAGGCGTTCCCTTCCAACGCGACGACGTCTCCCTCCATCGGTGCGATCCAGGCTTAGGCCTTCAGGAGGAAGCCCTCAGGGATCTCGAGATCGTCGATGCTGAGATCCTTTATCGAGCTATGGCCGAGCCCGACGAGTGCTCGCTCCAGCCCGGTGCGGTGGATCTCCAGGACCTGATAGACGCCCTCTTCACCGCCCGCCGCGAGGCCCCACAGCCATGCCCTCCCTAGTGCAACGACGTCGGCTCCCAGCGCGAGCGCCTTAGCGACATCAGAGCCACGACGGACTCCACCATCCATCCAAAGCTCCGCCCTCTGCCCGACCGCGGTCGCCACCGAGTTGAGCACACGGATCGTCGCCGGAGTGGTGTCCAGATTGTTGCCGCCGTGATTCGAGACCGCAACGGCATCGGCACCTGCGTCAATCGCGCGGAGAGCATCGTCAGAACGCCAAATTCCCTTCACCACGAACTTTCCGCCCCAGAGTTCGCGGATCCATTCCACGTCCTTCCAGGTGGGAACCGGTGTCTGCATGAGCGTGCCGTAAATATTGGCAAAGAGAGCCTTGTCGGTGGCGCTGCTGGCAGAGTTCGGGATCGTCATGTCGGGGAGTCCGCCACCCAACAGGAATCGAGCGAGCCATGCAGGGCGGGAAACCCCAAGCGGAGCAAACTTCAACATCGCGGCAAGATCGAGCTTTGAAGGAATGGAAGGGGCTCCCCAGTCACGAGGGCCGAGCCCGCCGCCGGTTGCATCCAGCGTCACGATGAGCCCCTTCGCACCCGCCTTGCGGGCGCGCTCGACGCGGAAGGCGATGTCGTCACGCGATCCGGTCCAGTACAGCTGGTAGAACGTGTTTTCGTTCGCGGGCATGACCTCTTCAATCGGTCTGGCTCCGAATGAACTCAGGCCAAAGGCCGTCCCGGCCCTGCGGGAGGCTGCCGCGACGGCAACCTCCGACCTAGGGTCGACCGCCTGCGCACCGACTGGCCCGCAGATCACAGGGAACGAGATTGGGATCCCGAGGACGCTCGATGAAAGATCCCTGATCAACGGCGTCTCTTCAGGGGTTTCGCGGGCCGCTCGCGGACGGAACCCAATCTTGTCGAACGCCGAGACGTTGGCGTTCATTGTGACTCCGGCCTGGTTGCCTGAGATCAGCGCCGTATAGACAGGACGCGGCACTCGCCGCCGTGCACGACGCTGCGCGTCCGCGACAGTCTCAATGGGCTTCTTTGCCATTCGAACTTTTCCCTTCAGAGCTTTCAACTCAGCATTCACTGAGGCGATAAGTCTACGTGACTTTCCGGACAAGAGTCCGGAAAGTACGATGCACTCATCGTCCTGTGCGGTCGCTTCCATGGCGACGATCTAGTCTGGGAAGCGAATTCCCCACGGACTTGGCCCCGGGGTAGAGGAGAGGCGAGGCCGTGACTTCGAGCAGCGCAGCCCCACCGTCACTGGTCCTTCGAGCTGGTCTCCGGCGATCGAGGGACCCGCGCGCAATTCGAACGCGACAACAGATCGTCGCCGCAGTGTCCACACTCGCGCACGATAACGCGGCCACGATTGGAGTTGCGGAGATCGTTGCCGCAGCCGGCGTCAGTCGAACGTCCTTCTACGCTCACTTTGCGGGTATCGATGAACTCTCGCTATACATTTTCGAACTCGCCTTTTCACGACTTGACGAGGGCTCGCCCGAAGTGCCGACCTCCGGCACCCCAACCGAGGCTGTAAGTCTGACGTCTTTCATGGGCAGAATCGTCGACCACTATGTCGAGAACCGTGTGCTATATAGTGCGGTCCTCTCAGCGTCGATTTCCTTCGACCTCGTGACCGCCGCAATTAGTCTCCTCACGACTCGCATCCTCTCCCTGATGAAGCATTTCCCCGCGCCGCAGGGGGCCAAACCTGAGATCGTCGCGACATCGGTTGCCGCCGCGACCAATGGGCTACTCAACGCCTGGCTACGCGGGGACCTCGACGCCACCCCCGCGCAACTCACCGAGGAACTCACTCGGCTGCTGCCTTCTTGGTGCCGGCTCTGAGAACCTCAGAAAATTCCCCGGTGGCGGCCCGCGTTGCTGCCTCTGCATCAGTCGCGCGGACAGTCGCGATAAGCACGACCGCCCCTCGGTCGTCTTATCTCATTGCATCCGGAATGGGCGGCGGTGCCTCCAGCGGTGACGCGCCCAGCGGGTCAGCTCCCTCCATCCAATAGCCGGCCGAACGGAATGCGCTGGCAGGCACGGACGACTGGCTCATCCAGTTATTCGATCGGCGCGGGCACGGAGGCGCTGTCGCGTCGAATGCGTCGCAAACCAGCCGATAGACGTTCGCTTGCGGGCAGTCACATTCCGGCTAACCGGGACCACGCGTCGCCTCGGCAAAGCATCTCGAAAAGCGCCCGTTGAACGTCCGGCTTGCGGTCACTAGCCACACTGAGACGACGAACCACGCAAGAGCTCTTTGCATGGCTGTGGACGATGAGTTCATCGACTACGCTGCCGAGCCTCTGGCACATCTCGCTTGCCGCGTCGAGGAATGAGGGTCAGCCGCCCGCGGGCGGAAAAACAAGTGTACGAGCAAACCCCTGCATAGCTGCCGCTAGCGTGAGCCGACAGGAGCAGGGGCTGGGGGCCATGACCGCCAAGCAAAGCGCCAAGTGGTGCGCAATCGGCGTCAGGCCTACGTGCGTGCTCTGGGGAGAGCGTGCGAAACGCCGCCGGAAAGCGTTCCCTGGTCGCATGCGTGTGTGTGTGTCAGCGGTCCTCGAGAGCAGTTCAGCGGTTCTCGAGCGTCCGCACGGAGTCACGTTCGATGATCGGCATCGGAACAAGCCGATGAAGCTCATCCTTCGACGGCGCGAGCAGGAGTTCGACGGCCTGGCGCCCCATTTCCTCGTAGGGGATCTTTGCGGTGGTCAGTCCGGGCCGGAGATACGCGGCGATCTCCTCGTCGTCGAACGAGACGACCGAGACATCGTCGGGAATGCGCAAGCCGCGCTCCTGGAGTGCCTGGTATGCGCCGAACGCGAGGCGGTCGTTGAGGCAGATGATCGCGGTGGGCAATTCCGGGCCGTCCAATACCTGCATTGTGGCTGCATAGCCCTCCGACGGCTCCCAGAGCTCGGACGGGACTCTGGCTAAAAGCTTGATGCCGGCCTCGTCGAGCGATGCGTCAAGTCCGGCGAAGCGATGGCCAACGGTCGTTGAAACGCGCGGGTTCTCGATAGCCTCCCGGTAATCGCCGATGAGAGCGATCTTGCGATGACCGTTGTCGATGAGGAGGCTGGCGATCGCCCGGCCAGCTGTGTACTCGTCGGGGAGGATGGTAGACACTCCCGTCGTGCTCGAGCCGTTGAGGATCACGACGCGAGTGTCGGGCGGGGTCTCAGGAACATCGATCTCCTTTGCCCCCATCAGTCCGAAGATCACGCCGTCGGTCCTGCGGTCGAGCATGGATCGGAGCGCTGTCCGCTCACTGCGGAGATCGTTTCCGGTCTCCGCGATGAGAACAGTGTGATCCGCCTGCTCTGCCGTGTCGAGCACGCCCCGGATCATCGCTGACGCAAACCGGGTCACCGTGACTTCGTCGGAGATGAAGCCGATGGTACGGGTCTTGCCGACGCGCAGGCTCCGAGCTGCCGGGTTGGGTCGGTAGTTCAGTTCGAGCGCCGCCTCATGGACGCGTTTGACGGCTTCCGCCGAAAGTCGCGTGCCGGGGACATCGTTGAGGACCAGGCTGGCTGCCGTTGGTGAAAGACCGGCGCGCGCGGCGACGTCTGCGAGTGTGGCTCGTTTCGCTGCCATTAGTTTCCTCTTTGATTCCGTTGCGCACGGTGATTGCTGAATCAATTTAGCAAACTCTTGTGCCTTTCCATTTGCTCATGTTATCTTCATTCTGCTAAATCCATTTAGCACCCGGGCTTCACAGCAACCAGTTCAAGGGAGAACCACCGTGAGACGCACTATCTGGCGCACGGCCATCGCTATCGCAGCGGTCGGCATCATGGGCGGAATGACCGCCTGCTCGTCCGGCGGAGGTGGGGCGGGGAACGACGGCAAGAACGGCCAGATGACCCTGTGGACGCACAATGCCGGCAACAAGGCGGAGCTTGCCGCGATCAAGCAGATCGTCGACGACTACAACGCCAGCCAGTCGAAAACCAAGATCAAGGTTCAGGCCTTTCCGCAGGATTCGTACAACGACTCGGTTGCCGCGGCGGCGTCCGCCAAGAAATTGCCCTGCATCGTCGATATCGACGGCCCTAATGTTCCGAACTGGGCGTGGGCGAAGTACCTCGCGCCGCTTGACCTGAGCGTCGACCTTGACAAGAATCTGCCGACCACGCTGGGAAAGTGGAACGACAAGGTGTACTCCGTCGGCTACTACGACGTGGCGCTTGCCATGCTGAGCAGGAAGTCCGTTCTGGACGAAGCCGGGATTCGCATCGCCACGGTAGAGCAGCCGTGGACCCGCGATGAACTGGATGGAGCACTCGCCAAGCTCAAGGCCGAGGGAAAATGGGACTACCCGCTCGACCTCGGCACGGCGGGAACCGGTGAGTGGCTCCCGTACGCGTACTCTCCCTTCCTCCAGTCTTTCGGCGGTGACCTGATCAACCGCAAAGACTTCCAATCGGCCGACGGCGTGCTGAACGGCGACGCCGCACATGACTGGGCGAGCTGGTTCCAAGGCCTCATCGACAACGGCTACGTCGCGAAGAAGAGCGGGACGGATTCCACTCTCGACTTCCAGAACGGCAAGTCAGCCATCGTGTACACCGGCAGCTGGGCGGGTCAGTCTTCTCTGGACGTACTCGGCGACGACCTCGTCGTCATGCCGTCGGTAGACCTGGGCGATGGCCCGAAGATTGGCGGCGGATCCTGGCAGTGGGGCGTCACGACAGGGTGCGGCAACCCTAAGGCGGCAATGGACTACCTGTCGTTCTCGCTGCAGCCCAAGTACATCGCCGCCGTGGCGAGTGCGACCGGGACGATCCCGGCGACCGACGAGGCAGCTGCGCTGGTACCGGGTTACGAGCCGGGCGGCTTCTTCCAGCAGTTCCGCACCTTCTCCAAGGAGTACGCCGTGCTGCGCCCGGAGACGCCGGCCTACCCGTTTATCGCGACGGAGTTCGGCAACGCCACCAAGGACATCATCAACGGCGGCGACCCTAAGAAGACCCTCGACGCCGCGGTGAAGGCCATCGACGCCAACATCAAGTCCAACGGCGGGTTCACCCAGAAGTAAGGCGATGGTGGGCCGCTTCCGCTGGAGCGGCCCACCGGAAAGTCGAAGGAGACTCTCATGACGTCCACACAATCGCCCACTCTCGTACCGCCAGAAGGAATCGCGATCGAGCAGCTCGCCCACCGGAAGAAGCGATCCAAGAGGGTGGATCGCACCTACCGACACGAGCGTCGGGCGGGAATCGCGATGATCGCACCTGCGGCGGTCCTGTTGATCCTCTTTATCGTGATCCCGGCGCTCCTCGCTTTCGGTCTGGCGTTCACCAACGCCCGGCTCGTCTCGCCCTACCCCGCGACCTTCGTCGGAATCGACAATTTCATCCGCCTGTTCCAGGATGAGGCGTTCGGCCGTGCCCTCCTGAACGTGGCTTACTTCGCCGTCATCGTCGTCCCGCTCCAAGCCGGCCTTGCACTCGTGATGGCGTTGCTCATCAACACCCGGATGCGGGGCACGAACTTCTTCCGCACCGTCTATTTCCTCCCCGTGGTCACCTCCATGGTGGTCGTGTCAGTGCTGTGGATCTTCCTCTACCGGGAGGACGGTCTCATCAACGAGGTCATCTCGAAGGTCACCTTCGGTAGCGTTACAGGCCCGGACTGGCTCAACGACCCGGCCACATCGATGCCGGCAATCATCCTGATGTCCGTGTGGCAAGGCGTGGGGTTCCACATGATCATCTGGCTGTCCGGCCTGCAGACCATTTCCGCGGAACTCTACGAGGCCGCGGACCTGGATGGAGTGTCACGGTGGCAGCGCTTCTGGTTCATCACCTGGCCGGGCCTGCGAGGAACGCGCAATGTCATCCTCGTCACCATCACGATTGCGGCCCTCAGCCTCTTCACCCAGGTCAGTGTCATGACGCAGGGCGGTCCGCTGGATTCCACGACAACGGTTGTCTACCAAGCCGTCCAGGCGGGATTCGAACAACAGGACACCGCCTACGCCAGTGCCATCTCCCTGATCTTCTTCGCAATCGTTCTCGTTATCTCCGCTATCCAGCGGTTCCTCACCCGAGAGAAGGACTGACATGGCCGTCACCATAGACGCCCCGGCGTCACCCGCCATCCCCACCGAACCTGCCTCTGGAGTCCGCGCGGGAATCTCAAGGCGGCGCGTCGGAGTCGTCGGCTGGATCGTTCGCAGCCTGCTCGCCGTCGTCTTCTCGTTCCCGCTGCTGTTCATGTTCGTGTCGTCGCTGAAGCCCGACCTGCAGATCTTCGGCGATCTCTCGTCGTTTGCCGCATTCCTGCCCGTCGGCGATATCTCCCTCGATAACTACGTGGCCGTATTCGATCGCGTGCCGGCGCTGCGTTTCCTGATGAACTCGGTCCTGATCTCCGTGGTGACCGTGCTGCTCGGGATCTTTGTCAACAGCCTCGCCGCCTTCGGGCTCTCGCGCCTGCGAATCCCGGGCAAACGTGTCGTGCTCACCCTCATCATCGCGACCCTCATCATCCCGTTCGAGACGCTTGCACTGCCGATGGTGTGGTGGGTGAACCAGCTGCCGTCGTTCAGCATCGACGAGTTCGGCCTTGCATTCACACAGGGCTGGCTCGACACCTACCAGGTGCAGATCATCCCGTTCGTGGCGAACGCGTTCGCGATCTTCCTGTTTCACCAGTACTTCGAGTCGATCCCGAAGGAGCTCGATGAAGCGGCGCGGATGGACGGTGCGGGTTGGTTCCGGATCTACCGAAAGGTCATCATGCCGCTCTCCGGTCCAGCCATCGCCACCGTCGCGATTCTGACCTTCCTTCCGGCGTGGAACTCATACCTCTGGCCGCTGATGGTCGTGCAAAGCGAGGACCTGCGTCCGGTGATGATCGGCATCCAGTACTTCAAGGACCTGAACCCAGCCTGGGGCGAAATCATGGCCTACTCCTCGATGATCACAGTTCCGGTTGTAGCCCTCTTCATCGCGTTCCAACGCTCCTTCGTCAACAGCATCGCCTCAACGGGCGTGAAAGGTTAGCAACAGATGGCTCTCGTTCTCCCCGACAAATGGATTTGGGATTCCTGGTTCGTGCGCGACGGCGACACCGTCCATGCCTTCTACCTACATGCCAGCAGGGCGCTGGGTGATCCGCACCGGCGTCACTTTCACCCCATCGTCGGCCACGCGGTCAGCACTGACCTTTTCAACTGGACCGTGGTGCGCGATGCGCTTATTGTCTCCGAGCCGCCCGCATTCGACGACGGGACTACCTGGACGGGCTCGGTCATCCGCGACGATGATGGCACCTGGTGGATGTTCTACACCGGAACGAGCCTGGTCGAGGATCGAGAGGTGCAACGGATCGGGGCTGCAACGTCCACCGATCTGCTGACCTGGACGAAGATCTCGGCGGAACCGCTCGTCGAGGCTGATCCCGTCTCGTACGAACTGCTCGACCGAACGCTTTGGCATGACCAGGCCTGGCGTGACCCGTGGGTATTCCGGTTTCCGGGCCACAAACGTTGGCACATGCTCGTCACCGCCCGCGCGAACCACGGCGAGCCATTGAGTCGCGGAGTGATGGGGCACGCCGTCAGTGACAACCTGCGCACCTGGACGGTGCTTCCCCCGCTCAGCGCGCCTGGGCAAGGCTTCGGCCAACTCGAGGTGCTGCAGTTCGCGAATGTCGACGGCGTGCCGATCATCTTGTTCTGCTGCGGAATCACCGAGCTCGCCCCTGAACGGATCGCGGCAGGGGAAGCCGGCGGGATCTACAGCCTGCCCGTCGACGACCGGCTGGAAGACGTCGATTTCACTCGCGCTCGACTGTTCGAACGTACCGACTTATACGCCGGGAGGCTTGTGCAGGATACGGCGGGGGCGTGGAACCTCATCGCCTTCACGAACATGGTGGACGGGGCATTCGTCGGAACACTCAGCGACCCCATCCCGGTGTCCGCGCACCCTGAGCACGGCCTTATCCCCCGGCTGGCCGGGGTCATCGGAGCCACCACGGGCGACGCCCGTCTGGCGGCTGGGTAAATGCGCCCGCCTTGGGAGATGCCTGGGCGATGCCTGAGAGCTGCGGTGGAGATCTGCTCTCAGAAGGGCATGTTTGGCCTTGCGATTGAGCCGCCAGGCGGGGCCTTCGCGGTAACGGCTGACGGGTCAGTCACCGTTTGGCCGCTCGAACGTTAAGGAGTCGACGCGCATGGGGTATGACCCGGAGCGGCCAGCCGAAGTACTCGTCGTTGGCGAGGCGCTCGTAGATGTCGTGAGCGGCGCCATGGGGACATTCGAGCATCCGGGCGGCAGCCCCGCGAACGTAGCCCTTGGCCTCGGGCGACTTGAGGTGAATGTGGCACTGTTGACTCGCATCGGCCGCGACGAGCGCGGAAAGGCAATCGCCGAGCACTTGGAACGATCAGGCGTGCGTGTGCTCCCGGAGTCGTGGGTGGACGCACCCACCTCGACCGCAATTGCGACTATCTCGCTCGACGGCTCGGCGCACTACATCTTTGACATCGAATGGAGTCTGCCTGGGATTCTGACAGGTGTGCAGCCACGCGTCATTCATACCGGCTCAATCGCCGCGTTCCTATCACCGGGAGCCGATGTCGTGCGAGCCCTTCTGTGGAGTGCCTCCGACATGAAAGCAACCGAGGTGACGTTCGATCCCAACATTCGCCCAGCCCTTCTCAGTGACGTTGAGAATGTGCGTCAGGCCTTCGAGGCGATCGCTGGCCTTGCGACTGTTGTCAAGATGAGCGAGGAGGATGCGTCGTGGCTGTATCCAAATCGATCGCCATTCGATGTGCTCACTACCGTGCGCGCGCTCGGGCCACGCCTCGCCGTGATGACCTTGGGCGGCGAGGGCTCTATCCTCTCGGCCGGCGCCTTTCTGATCGAAGTGCCTGCAAGTCGTGTGGACGTTATCGACACTATTGGCGCAGGCGATACGTACATGGCGGTGCTCATCGACGCGGTGCTCGAAGAAGGGACACAGTCGCTCACGCCCGACGTCGTCCGTCGGATAGGAAGGCGCGCCTCGCGTGCCGCTGCACTCACGGTATCCCGCGCAGGAGCCGAACTTCCCACAAAGAGCGAACTCGATAACTCCTAACGGTTTGTGTCCAGTGTCCCGCTGAGCGGAGTCACATGAATCACCGATTCGGCGCAATCCGCAAGGGCTGACGCGATGCACCTCGGAAGGCTCGGTTGAATGCCTCAGTAGAGCCTTAGCCGTAGGGCACCGCAATCCCCGCTCCCTGTCTCCGAGAACGTCGGCCGCGGCGGCCGCCAGCTACGTCGCCAAACCTGATCGGACCCGTTGAAGGTCCCGCTTGCGGGCGACACGGTTCAGGTCCCGGGCGAGGTCGCGTTGCCCGCGATGGCCGGTGTTCGATCTCTTGCTTTGTCCACGGCCAGCCTGCCGTATCGACGACGATGCGGTCACCGTACCAGGCGTCATATTCTGGAATCGTGATGTGCTCCCAGGTGGTCTTGGTGAACCCGAAGTAGCAGGATGCCGATTTTGCGCGTCGCCTGTTTTGGAAACATCCTCGTTGACCACGAAAAACCAGCCGGATCGCGGATGCTTCGGTTGGTCGCATGCCTCGACTGCCTCCGCCCGGCGACGTAGGCTTGGCACCGTCGCCGGTCGCAGACGCCCTCGGTGGTCTACGGGGCACGAGGCCCGCTACAACAATTCCCTGACGACAACCTAAAGGAGGCTTGGACACGATGTTCACGAAGAAGGGTGACGCGGCTGTTCTCGCCAAACTCAGTGAAGCCCCCGCACAGTACCGGGAGATTGGAGAACGCCTCCATAGCATCATCCGGGAGAGCGCACCCTCGTTAGAGCCGATCGTACGCTGGGGACTCCCGTTCTATGTGAAGGACGGCAAGGACATCTGCTACATCAAACCGGACAAGGACTTCATCGCGTTCGGCTTTGGCGAAGTTGTGAACCCCGCACGCGAGGAGGGCGCCCACATGCACCCGGTCGCGTGGACCATCACTTCGCTGGATGCTGCGACGGAGACCAAGATTCGGGCGCTCGTCGAGAAAGCGGTTGCCTGACACGGACCCGTAGCACGGTGCGGGTGCCTGCCGTGTTCAGGGCGAGCAGGTGCCGGCGTTTGACCGCGCAGAGCTTTGGCCGTTCTCCGTGCAGCTTCCCCTTTGCGTTGGCGATCGTCTTTCGGGCACCTATGCACCGACGCGGACGTAATCCTTTGTACCCACTCGACGTCGTAGAGACTCCGTCGCCTGAGCTGTCTGCGGTGCGTGCTCGTCCCTACTGAGCGTGGTGAACGTAGAGGTCGCGGAGCAGCGCGATCTCGGCTCCGTGGTGCAGGATCTCCTGGTTCTCCCACCACACGATCATCGGAAAGGTCTCATCGGCATCGCTACCGTACGGGTAGCTGCTGAGCCCGGTCCGGTCATAGTCGGCCTCATCGACACTGAGTAGTACCTGCCGCCAGTCGGCTGCGGCGTGACGGAACCTCTCGATGGCGCCGGCTGCATCTGGTAGTGATTCGTACGTCGCTCTATCGAACGTTCGGTCGCCCCCGAGGTGGTTGGCTCGGCCCAACAGCGTCTCGGAGATGTGGTCAAGCCGCCAGGCGATCGTCGTGAGGGGCGGAGGCCACGGGCTTTCGGGAGAGCCGTCTCGCCCCCACTCACCCGCGCCGATGAGCTTGATGGCGCCCGGTCCCGGCCCATCGGCGCGCCTCCGCACCGACCAGCACTCGTCGACCGGTTCCCAGAGGTACTCGGCGTCCGTCAGTACCGGTACGTCGACGTCCCTGCCATCACCCGAGTTGCTGGTGGGCCCGGCGAGGCGAGTGAGGAGTCGTTCCGTCGCCCAGTCGTACTGCTCGAGCAGGGGCTCAAGTCGCTGATTGGTCATCATGGCATAGAGCCTAGCTTCCGCGAGAGTAGCCTCCGCGAGAGGCTGTTTGGTGCCTACGCACGGTTGACGTTCCCATGCGGGCAGTCGCATCCCATGTCCCTCGAAAGGCGCCCGCTCATGGTCGGTTATCCGGACCGTGCACAATCTATGGGAAGTTCGTCGGGAGGCGTCCGCCCGGGAATTCGATCGGCTCATTAGGCGAGCCGTCATCAGACGTCTGCAAGCTGACCGCCATTCGTGCATGCTGGGCGACGGTTGACACCGCACTTCCATTTTGGAAGTGTTGGCTGCATGAGCCTCTTCATTACCTGCCCGGTCCAGAGCGTCGAGCGCGCGACCACCTTCTACACCGCCCTCGGCTGGACTCTCAACGCCGAGATGTCAGATCACAACGTGTCGTGCTTCGCGATCGCGCCGGAGCAGTACGTCATGCTCGGCAGCCGCGAGATGTACGCGAGTGTCGGCGCTACCGAGGAGATGGTCGGCGGGCCCGACACCCCCTCCAAGGTGACGGTCTCGTTCGACCTCGGCAGCCCTGAGGCGGTCGATGAACTTGTCGAGCGCGCCGGCGCTGCCGGCGGGCGCGTCGGTGACATCGATGATTACCCCTTCATGTACCAGCGCCAGTTCGATGACCCTGACGGCTACCACTACTCGCCGTTCTGGATGAAGCCGGACACCGATCCGATCGCGTGAGCGACCTGGCCGCGGCCCTCGACATCGTCGGAGCACGGTGGGCCTTACTCATCGTGGAGCGGCTGCTCGACGGGCCGCAGCGATACGGGGATCTGCAGCGCGACCTCGGAATGGGGACGAATATCCTCGCAACCCGCTTGCGCGAGCTCGAAGCGGCTGGCATCCTGCACCGTCTGCCCCTCCGGCACAACACCCGGGCTTACGCGCTGACCGATCGCGGGCTCGCCTTGCGCCCGACTATCATCGCGCTCGGACGCTGGGGCGCCGAGAAAGCCTAGGTGCGCCCGAGATCGTCGAATCGTCGCGTCATCTCACCGGCGGATTCCGCTTTAGAGTCATCGGATCACCGCTACGCGACTGAACCACAACGTTCCAAACACGCGCAAGCCGATCTCCAGCCGATCCAGGACGGAGAATCCGCCGGTCAGCCAGCTGCCTTGCGGACGTGATCTGCGATCGTCCGCTCCGTCGCCGGGGTCAGTGCGACGACTGCGAATGAGGTGGCCCAGAGGTCGCCATCATCGAGTTGCGCTGACTCCTCGAACCCGAGGGTCGCGTAGCGGGTGGTGAACTTCGAGGCGGCCTTGAAGAAAACGACGACTTTCCCATCCTCGTCCGCGTATGACGGGAACCCATACCAGGTCTTTGGAACGAGATGCGGGGCAACCTCGGACACGATCCGATCGATCCCCTCGGCGAGAGCTCGATCATCGTCCGGCAGCGCCGCGATCGCCTCGCGGACCGCCTGCTCCCCGGCGGCACGGTTCTTCCCAGCCTTTTCTTGCGTGCGCAGCTCGGCGGCGCGCTGCTTGACCGCCTCGCGCTCCTCCTTGGACAGCCCACCGGTCTTCTCAGCCATTTCTTGCTCCTTGTCGATGTACGGTGACCGTTCCCGGCCTGCGATCACACTACGGCTCGCGGCCCAGGCGCACTTCTCGAATCCTGATCGATTCTGCCGGTACGGATCAGTCGGAGGTGCCGGGTTCATCGTTTTCGTCCTTGCGGTACCGAACATCGGCGTCGTTGGCGCCCGCATGGAGTCCTATCCGCTGCAATGTCCCGTAGTGGAGGTCGAGAACAGCGGTCTTTCTGCAACTGCTGTGGGGTTGGTTGCAAGCGTGCTGCTTTTCTGGTGCGAAGTGGCGGATGTCCGGGGCAGGCTTAGCGCACACGAGACGGCGCGGGCGCGATCGCCGGCAACCACGTTGTGATCGCCCTCGACGGTGGCGGCCTGTTCACCGACAGCATCGAATGGCCACGAGCGCGCGGGGTCCAGATAGCGTTCCACACCTCACGTGCGCCGGTTCTTAACGGTTGCAGTTGCTGTTGGCGCATCCGCGCTTTTCTCGGCTAGGAACCCTGCCCAAGTGCGCACCCCGCGGTGCGCGCCCGGGCCGGCAAGCGCCTCCTCCTCGGAGCATCACGGTCAACGTATCAAGTGCGGCCGACATGGAAGGGTCAGAGTCTGAAAGCGGGTCGCCTCGCGGACATCATTTTGTCTAGCCCGCGGAGTCAAAGGATGGGAGGCTTAGAGTGAGGCCAAGGCGATATGACGCGCATGGGGCGACCAACCTTGCAATCGTCAGGTGAGCGCTGTCGTTCCGATTACTGTGCCGGTGTCGTCCGCACGGTAGTGGCCCCTACTCAGATCGACGAGGACGAGTCTGTTTCCGAATGGATCTTGGGTGACCGCAACGTGGCCGACTGGTATCTCGCGTGGCGGCGCGATGATCATACCGCCCGCGGCTCGAATGGTTTCGCTGGCAGCGACCGCGTCATGAACCAGCCAGTTGATTTCACTCGGTAGCTGTGTGGAGAGCACGATCTCAGTACCCGGCTCCAGACAGGCAAGGCCGGCTTGCCCCACTTGGTCATTCCGCCAGAGCAGCTGGTGACCGAGTTGGTCACGATAGAAGGCGATACCGCTGTCCAGGTCGGGGACAGAGAACATCACGGCGTCGACGGCACGCAGCAACGGATCACCTCGCACGGCTTCCTTGCCTGATTCGTTCACGGGCCCAGTCTGCCGCAGAGGACCGACACGATGGCGCCGACGGTAGTTTGAGTACGGTCCAGTGAAAACGCGCGCATCAAGGGAGAGAACGAGATGAGACCACTTCGATACTCCATCAACGTCACGCTCGACGGCTGCTGCCATCACGAGGCAGGGCTTCCCCCCGACGAGGAGTCGATGCGTTACTGGGCCGCTGAGATGGAGCGAGCCGATGCCCTGCTCTTCGGCCGGGTGACCTACGAGATGATGGAGTCGGCGTGGCGGAAGCCGGCCACGGGTACGTGGCCTGAGTGGATGGATGAATTGCAGATCCCGTTCGCCGAGGCCATCGATGGGGCGAAAAAGCACGTCGTGTCGGGCACGCTGAGCGGGGTCGACTGGAACGCAGAGCTGCTGCGAGGCGACTTGCGGCAAGCGGTCGAACGGCTCAAGCAGGAGCCAGGCGAGGGCCTGTTCGTCGGTGGGGTAACGCTCCCCCTGGCGTTGGCAGACCTGGGACTGATCGACGAATACGTGTTCGTTGTGCAGCCGGTCATTGCCGGACACGGGCCGACCTTGCTCGCTGGTCTCCGCGAGCGCATCCGACTAGAGCTCGTGGATCGACATGAGTTCCGGTCAGGGGTGACCGCGCTGCGATACCGGCCCAGCAAGTAACGGTGTGACCTGGGGAAGTGGGGCATCCGCTTGCTCTTGGGCAGTGGCTGTCACGCCGACGCCGTGCGTATCTGGACCTCGCGTTCCATGCGCTTCTCGTGTCGCTGCCTGCCTTTGATCGCCTCGGCCTCGCGGCTCTTGGGCGGCGCGTTCGTCACCAGCTCGTTCAACATCCGCCGGGTCGCCTGAGCGATCTCGTCGATCGCACGATCGAACGCCACAGTGTTCGCACGAGAGGGGTGAGTCGACCCGCTGACCTTGCGGACGAACTGGAGGGCGGCCTCCCGAACCTCGTCTTCTGTGGTCGGTGGCGAGAAGTTGTGGAGGCAGCGGATGTTGCGGCACATGCTGCCGACGATAGCTTGCCGGAAAGAAATCCGAAAGGTTGATCTGGCGCCCGTCGGAGGTCCCGTTGAGGATTCGCCGATTCGGCCGTCAGTTCTTCTTCAGCTCCTCGGCGAGCATCACGATGATGCCGCTGGGACCGCGAACGTACGCGAGTTTGTAGACATCGTGGTATGTCGCCACGCCGCGAAGCGGACGGCAGTCGTGCCTCGCGGCGATCTCCAGGGCTTCGTCGATGTTGTCCACTGAGAACGCGACGCGGTGCATGCCGATCTCGTTGGGACGCGTGGGGTTCGATTCGATCGCTTCGGGGCTGATGTATTCGAAGAGCTCGAGGCGACCGTGACCGTCTGGTGTTTGAAGCATCGCAATCTTGGCGTGGTTGCCATCAAGGCCGACGGCAGTGTCGGTCCACTCGCCACTGACCGTGTCCCGGCCGACGACCGTGAGGCCGAGGTCGGTGAAAAAGGCGATTGCTGCTTCGAGGTCGCGAACGGCGATGCCGACGTTCTCCAGTTTGATGGCCATGCGTTGCACGCTACCAAGCCAGGACGACTAGCTCCAGTGGGGCTGGAGCTCCTAGCGGACCTCGGCAATGTGAGCGCGCCGGTCAGCCTCTGTTACGAAGCCGGAAGCACTCCCACGGCGCGAGTCTTCGCTCCCGGTACGACGCAGCACACGTCTCTGATCATCACGCTCGTCGGCGAACTCCACGCCGTGCAGCGGTCGACGACGCGGGGTCTCTTTCCTTCGATAACGGCCTGCCGCTAGGCTCGAGTCATGGCCGTTAGGATAGCCAGAATCGCCCTCGCCGTTACGGTCGCCTTGGCGACGATTGCTCTGACCGGATGCTCGACCTCGGGTTCACAGTTCACGGGAACCTGGGGTGAGGACGCCGCAGGGAAGCCTTCGCTGAAGATAGAGGCCGACGGGACGTTCTCCGGAACCGACGGGTGCAACCCGCTCGAGGGCAAGGGCACAATCTCCGGCGACACTTTCACGTTCGGCCCGTTCGCCTCCATCCTGCAAGCTTGTGAAGGGGTCACCCCCTGGCTCAACCTCGCCTCCACAGCCAAGGTTGACGGCAACACCCTTATTGTCTTCCGCACCGATGGTGAGAAAATCGGCAGTCTCGACGAGCGCTAGCTGCCCGAGGGACTCACCAACTGTCTGGGCGAGGAGGATTCCGGGATGAACTCTGAATTCTTGCTCGATGTGCCTCATGAAGACGTCATTGACCTTCGCGACCGGCTCCGGCGAACTCGGTGGTCACCCGCGTGGCCTGTGACTGGATGGACTGCGGGTACTGACCACGTCGAGCTGCGCCGTCTGGTCTCCTACTGGGTAGACGGCTTCGATTGGGAGGCTCAGCAGGGCCACATCAATGAACTGCCGTGGCACAGCGCAACGATCTCGGGTACTCCCTTGAGCTATCTGAGATTCGAGGCGGAGAGTCCCGAGGCGCTTCCGATCGTTCTGACGAACGGATGGCCGAGTACGTCGCTCGAACTCGTCGACCTTGCCCGACGCCTTGCGAACCCGTCCACGTACGGCGGAGATGCTGCGGACTCGTTCACCGTCATCGTGCCGGCATTGCCCGGGTTCCCGTTCTCACCGCAACGTCCAACCCACGTCGAACAGGTTCACGAGATTTGGCACCTGCTGATGTTCGAAGAACTCGGCTTCGAGCGCTACGCCGCTCACGGCGGCGACCTCGGCGCCGGCATAACGTCGCGCCTTGCGGAGTCCCACCCGGAGTCGGTGGTCGGGATCCACCTTCTCGCAGTGGCCGCCCCTTCCGACGTCGACTCTGCGTCCCTCACGAGCGAAGAGCAGGCGTACCTGGATTCCGTGCAAACCTGGATTAGCGGGGAGGGCGGTTACCAGCACGAACAGCAGACCCGTCCACTCAGCCTCGCACCGGCACTTTCTGACTCTCCGGCTGGCCTCCTCGCATGGATGATTGAGAAGTACCGGGCGTGGAGTGACTGCGACGGAGATCTGTCTGCGCGATTCAGCGACGATTTCCTGCTGACGCAGGCTTCCCTGTACTGGTTCACGAATTCGATTTCGACGTCGTTCCGGCCCTACTGGGAGTATGCATCCGGTTTGACGAGCCGCGTTCGGCGCGTCGACGTGCCGACTGCGGTCGCAGTCTTTCCACATGATCTGACGCAGCCACCCCGCAGCTGGGCCGAGAGAACGTACAAGGTGGCGAAGTATTCGAAAATGCCCCGTGGCGGTCACTTCGCACCGCACGAAGAGCCGGACTTGCTCGCTGTCGACGTAAGGGATTTCTTACGATCGCTGCGGTAGCGAGAACAATCACGCGACAGCGACCGCGACAGCACCGCAACAGCACCCGCCTGCTTGCTGTGTCCAGCCGTCGCGCGGCCGCAACTTACTAGCCGTTGTATTCGTCGTCGGTGATGTGCTCCGCCCAAATAGTGGTCTTGGTGGGGTCGTCGCCGTTCTGAAGCATCGCGATGTGTTCCATGAAGACGCCGGGGGCGGCAGCGTGCCAGTGTTCTTCGCCGGGCGGAGTGTAGAGAGTCTGGCCGGGGTGGACTTCGATGATTGTGCCGTCGCGGCTTCCGAAGCGGCCGACGCCCTGTGTCACGCGAAGGTACTGACCGTGCTCGTGGGAGTGCCAGGCCGTGCGGGCTCCGGGTGCGAAGCGCACGGTCGCCACGACCATTGCCTGGTCGGACTCGTGAGGCAGCGCGATGGGGTCCAGCCAGACGTCGCCGGCGAACTGTTCGGGCGGGTTCTTTGAGGTGGGGATGGCCGGTTCGATGTTCATGTTGTTTCCTTACTTGTTCTCGGTGAAGACGTGCTTGGCGACGCTCATTGCGGCCATACCCCTGGGCCACCCCGCGTACAGGGTCACGTGGGTGATGGCCTCGATGAGTTCTTCCTGTGTGACACCGTTCTCGACGGCGCGGCCGAGGTGGAAACCCAACTGGTCCGTGTTTCCGCCGGCGGTGAGCACGGCGACGGTGATGAGGCTGCGGTCGCGGGCGGAGAGTTCCGGCCGGTTCCAGATGTCGGCGAAGAGCACGTCGTCAGTGAGCTCGGCGAGTTTTGGAGCGAAATCGTCGAACATCTTGCGGCCGCCTCCGACCTGCTTGAGTTGGTCAGTCATCATGATCCTTTCTTTTGTGGTGCGCTAACAGTGTGGGTCTTGGCCGTGAGCGAAGCCAGACGGAGAGATGCCGGTGAGTGGCTACCTGCTCGAAGAGCGTGCGTTCGCCTGCCTCCGAGTGTTGACAGCATCGGCACCGGCTGTCTACAGGGTGAGGGCGTAGCCGCGAGAGCGACCAGGGCATCAGTCGGCAGCGTTCGCATCAGATCTGGATACGGAATGCGGTGCGACGCCCGTATATCGTCAGCAGTAGTGCGATAAGTCCAAAGACGATCATGACGATAGGCATCACGAGACCGTCAAAATGTGTCAGAAGCGCGGCGCCGAGGATACCCGCAACGAAGATCGCGACATTGAAAGCGACGGGCAGGAAAGAGTTCGCAACATCCGAGTTGTCACCGCCGGCGCTTGTGAGGGCTGCTTGGACCTGCGCGGATGCTCCGCCGAAGGTGATCCCCCACAGCACTGTGGCAACGACGATTGCGGGAGTCGAGTTGTGGCCGGCAAGGAGCATGACTGCAGCCGAAATGAAGACTATGACGCTTCCGTGGAGCAGGAGGCGGGGGTGGCGGTCGAGGAGAGCCCCCGTGAGCACGATTCCCGCGATCGAGGCGATTCCGAAGATGAAGAGTTGGAGGTCGACGGTCAGGGTGCTGCTGGTCGCCCGTAGATACGCGGTGATATAGGTGTAGGTGGTGTTGTGGGCGAGCATCCACGTGAATATCACGGCGAGGATCACCGCTATCCCTGGGATTCGGAGCACCCGCACCACGGGAAGTCGGGAATTGCCGGGCTGCCCCTGCGCGTCCGGGGCGATCAACGCGACCAGCGTCCCCGCGACGAGCACCACCGCTGTGAGCCCGGCGAAAGCCCATCGCCAGTCGAACGCGCTCCCGAGCCACGTGCCGAGAGGCGTGCCGAGTGCGAACCCGACGGGCGCGCCTGTTGACACGATCGCCAACGCCAGGCCGCCCTGTCGGGGAGGGCTGATCTTGCGACCGTAGGCGGCGAGCATTCCCCAGATGATTCCGGAAAACGCGCCGGCGACGAAGCGTGAGACGAGTGACAGGATCACGTCATTGGAGATCGTTGTGACACTGTTGGCCAGCATGAGTCCTAGAACGGCGGCGAGCAGCAGCGCCTTCCTGCGCATCCCTCTGGTCAGGGTGATTGCAGGGATGGTGACGAGTACAGTGCCGAGGGCGTATGCGCTGACGAAAAGCCCGACCGTGCCTTCGCTGGTTCCCATCCCGATCGCGATGACCGGCAACAGGCCGGCCGGCATGGTCTCCATAGCGACGAGGACAAAGCCGATCAGTGCAAAGACGAACAGTGTGACGACCGGTAGCCGTTGTGATTTTCCCGCGGCGACCGCAGAGGGTGCGAGTGTGATGGTATCCAAGGGGCTCCTTGTCGGGGACGGCGTGCTCGATCGCCCGTTCCTATGAACGTGAAAAGCGATTGGGCGTGCGGGTGGTGCTCGGCTCGTGCTCACGTATGTGCGCGTGCACGGACCGCTGGTGAGGTGGCACAGTTCGCGGTGCCGGGGTCCTAGAAGGTGAGAAGGACTTTGGTGGCCCGTCGCTCGTCCATCGCCTTGTACCCCTCGGCGGCATCCTCGAGCGGGAGCGAAAGGTCGAACACCTTGCCGGGGTTGATTTTCCGGTCCCAGATGAGCCGGATCAGATCGGGTAGGAATCGACGGACGGGAGCGGGTCCACCGTGCAGATGGATGCCGCTGAAGAACAACTCGAGCCCGTTCAACTCGACGTCGTACGTGACACCGACGTAGCCCAGATGCCCTCCGGGACGTGTGGCTTTGATGGCCTGTTCAATCGACTCTTGAGTGCCGACGGCTTCCACCACCGAGTGCGCGCCGAGACCGTCCGTCAGTTCTTTGATCTTGGCCGCACCGGCCTCGCCGCGTTCTTCCACGATGTCAGTGGCGCCAAACTCCCGAGCCAGTGCCTGACGGTCGGCGTGCCGTGACATCGCGATGATCCGTTCCGCTCCGAGCTGCTCGGCAGCGAGGATGGCGGACAGGCCTACTGCCCCGTCTCCGACCACGACGACCGTCTTCCCTGGCCCGGCCTCAGCGGCCACGGCGGCGAACCAGCCCGTGCCGAGCACGTCGGATGCGGCCAGGAGTGACGGAATGAGCTCGGGGTCGGGCACGCCCGGGGTTGGTACGAGCGTGCCGTCAGCGAGTGGGATACGGGCCAGTTCGGCCTGCGTGCCGATGGACCCCATCATGACGTTGTGCACACAACGTGACTGGTAGCCCGCCTGACAGATTTCACAGATGTTGTCGGAGGCTACGAACGAACCGACAACGAAGTCGCCAACTTTCACCGTCTTGACCTCGTCGCCGACCTCCTCGACGATGCCGACGTATTCGTGGCCCATCGGCGTGTGGTCAACCGGTTCTATGCCGCGATACGGCCACAGGTCTGACCCGCAGATGCAGGTCGCTGTGAGGCGGATGATCGCGTCCGACGGCTGGAGTATGGTCGGCTCCTCGCGCTCTTCTACCCGGACGTCGCCGGGCGCGTACATGATGACACCACGCATGTGGATGCTCCTTTTGTTGCTTGCGAGTCGTCAACCAGTAAACGCGTCCTGCTTCACGCGAGGGAGCCTCTGTAAAGGGGTGTACCGGCAGAGGACCCCTACTGGCGTCTCGAGGACGTAGCCTCGTCGGCATGGACAATCAATCCGAAGTGCGCGAGTTCCTTATGTCGCGGCGCGCGAAGGTCACCCCAGAGCGGGCGGGGCTGCCGGCCGGGCCGAATAGACGCGTTGCGGGGCTACGCCGCACCGAAGTAGCAACGCTCGCCGGCGTCAGCGTGGAGTATTACGCGAAGCTCGAGCGGGGTGCCATCGCGGGAGCATCCTCATCCGTGCTCGACGCCATCGCCCGTGCACTGCAACTCGACGATACGGAGCGGACACATCTCTTCGACCTGGCCCGCGCCGCTGACGGAATCCCGCTCTCCGGGCGGCCGCGCCGCCGTGCCAGCAGGAATTCGGTCGGCCGCCCGAGTCTCCAATGGGCCCTCAACACAATCACCGAGGGCGTCGCGTTCGTGCGAGACCAACACCAGGACCTCTTGGCGACGAACGAGTTGGGTCGCGCCTTTTACTCGCCCCTCATCGGCGACGGCGGTCGCACCCCGAACCTCGCCCGATTCCAGTTCCTCGACCCCGCATCCCGGGACTTCTACCCGGACTGGGACCTCTTCTCCGAGATGTGTGTGGCAATCATGCGCACCGAAGCCGGCCGCGACCCCAACGACAAAGGCCTGCACGACCTCGTAGGGGAGCTCTCCACCCGGAGCGACACGTTCCGGCAACTCTGGGGGGCCCACGACGTACGCACCCACGGCTCTGGCACGAAACGATTCAACCATCCAGTGGTCGGGGAACTCACCCTCGCCTACGAAGAACTTGCCATCACCGCCGACCCAGGCTTCGTTCTGATGATCTACAGCGCCGAACCAGGCTCCGCCAGCGCCGAACGGCTCCACCTGCTCGCTTCCTGGGCCGCCACTGGCGTCGCCGCGATCGTGAGCGATTGACGAGTCAGACGCCAGCAAACATGAGCACCCGCAGCGCAACCTTGATGTGATCGGTCTTGATCCAGGTTCGGGTGCCGGACGGGGCGGCCCGCTGCGCGGTAGTTGCAGCAGAATATTTCTCCTCGACTACGTAGTCAATCTGGTTTTGGCTAAACCGCGATGGCGTTGGTTTCGTTCCCACATCCTTGACCTACTGGTTGTGGCGCTTCCACTCCTTAGGCCGTTACGTCTGTTGCGATTAGTGACCTTGCTCAGCGTTCTTCAACGAACCGCCGGCGTCGCCTTCCGTGGGCGGGTCGTCGTGTATGTCGCCGGAGCATCCGGACTGCTCGTTTTCGTGGCGGCGCTGGCTGTACTCGATAGCGAACGGTCCGCTCCTCAAGCCTTCTCGCCGGTTACGGATGCTGGCCGGCTCATCGCCGGCGGACTCATGCTCGGTGGCATCGCACTTCTGGGTGTGGTCACAGCAACGTTGGCTTCCTGGATCGTCGAGCGCGTTTCTCAGCAGGAAGAGGACGCCCAGGCCGCGACCCGCCCCGCGCCCCGATCGGAGTGCTCCGCGAGACGCGTCCACTACCTGTCTCCTGATGGAACACCGCTGTTCGTCGGCCGGGTGGCTGCCGATGCGAGGATGTTCAAGTGAGGAAGAGCAGCAGTGCGCGCCGGCCGGACGCAACGGCGGTAGAGCTGGTGGGCGGCACCGAACCACTCGAGCTCGAGCTCCACAGCTATGACGAGCGGTGGGTCGGCCTCTACCTGGATCACCGACGCCGGATCCTGAACGCTCTCGGGGCAGCGAACGTTGGCGTCGAGCACATCGGTTCCAGCTCCGTCCCAGGGCTGGCAGCGAAACCGATTATCGACATCGTGGTCACCGTTGAGGACATCACCGCTGAAGAGGACTACCTCGACCCGCTGCTGGTCGCCGGATACGAATTGCGCGCCCGCGAGCCAGGGCACCGTCTCGTGCGCACGCCGACCCGCGACGTTCACGTGCATGTCTATGAGCAGGGCGATCCTGCGGTGCTCGAGTACCTGCTGCTCCGAGACTGGTTGCGCTCCAACACCGACGATCGCGCTCTCTACGAGAGCACCAAGAGGTCGTTGCTCCGTAGCCGATGGAACGACATGAATTCCTACGCGGATGCTGAGACCGACGTCATCCTCGCGATCAAAGCGCGAGCGAGAGCGGCAAGCGTGTCGTGACGGTGCTGGAGACTCCCGAAGCACGACCCTGTAGTCACTCTCTGGAAAGCGCTGTACGTGACGAGAGCGGCGACCGACCTGTGCCCGATGCTTTTGGGGGCATTCGCAGTGTCAGGTCACACTGGCGGCTCGCCGCGACCTCCGAGTACCGTGGACTCCGCGCGAGGTTCCGCTCGACAGTGGAGAGGGACTCTGACAGCTTGTGAAGGAGTTCCCATGGGAGAGTCGACGAGCGGGCTGGAATGGATCTCCGCGGCCGAGTTCCACCGGGCGCCGGGCGTCTCCGACTGGCGTGTCACAGGGACAGGCCCGCAGACCGTCTTCACCGCGACCTCACTCTCCCACGCGGCAGACCTCACCGCCCCCATCGTCGCGGCGGCCGAGCGATTCGGCATTCTGCCCGACATCGACGTGCGTCCCGAGGGAGTTGTCGTGCGCATCCCGTACCGCGACCCCGAGGGCATCCCCGCAGCCGCCGCGGATTTTGCGGCCGCCGTGTCCCAGGCAGCCGCCGAACTGCTGCTGACCGCCGACCCGTCGCTCGCGCAATTGATCGGCATCTACGTCGCCCAGCATTCCCAGTCCGACGTGCGACCGTTCTTCGCCGCCGCTCTAGGCTACGAGGCGTTCGGCGACACGGATGCCGTCGATCCGATGCGCTGCGGGCCGCAGCTCGCCTTCAACCCGATCACCGGCGACTCTCCGGCGAGAGGCCGGACGCACTTCGACGTCTTCGTGCCAGCCGACCAGGCGCGGGCACGAGTGGACGCCGCGCTCGCCGCCGGAGGGAGACTTGCCGATGATTCGCACGCCCCCGACTGGTGGTCGCTCGCGTCGCCCGACAACCACGGCGTGGACATCGCGTCCTGGACCGACACGTACGACTGACACCTGCGTGCTGCCTATTCGGGCTGCGGCGGCTCTAACTTGGCGCCCAGCTGTGTGAGCGCACCATAGAGATCGGGCACGCCCCACCAGTCGGTGGCCAGCCCGTCCTGGAAGCGGAGCAGGTGCATGGAGCTGAAGCTGACTGGTTTGCCGGTCGCCGGCAAGCCCAGAAAGGGTCCGACATGGGTCCCACCCCACGTGATCCGGCCGGCGACTTGATCCCCTTCTACTACGGTGTCCTCTACCACTCCGCTGAGCCCCGAGAGGCTTGCGTGCATCCCCCGCATCCAGAGCGCTATGCCCTCAAGCCCGGGGGGCTGGTCGGGGAAGGCGCTGTGGTCCACAATGTCCGGGCTGACGATTCCGCCCAAGGCCTCGGGATCGTTCGCTTCGACGGCGGCGATAAGACGTACGTACGCCTGACGGAGTTCATCTGCGTTTTGCATGGCTCCTCCTTGGACAGCACACGAGCAGCGACCGGGATCGGAAGCCAGACTCGCGCCACATCAAGCTTGGCCGCTACGTCCTCGCCGGACAAGGGGCCCGGTGCGGGTTCGTCAACGATGTGCGTCAGAAGCCACGTACGTCCGCGACGGGCCGCAAGCGACCGGGTGATTTTCCCTCTTCGCTTGGCCTTGTCCGGGAGCGCGGCACGGGAGTAACGTGGCCGTCGCCTTCGGACGAAGGGTGCCCGTTTCAGCACCGACACTCATCGCCGCCGAACGCGATCAGTCACCTCATAATCCCCCGACTCCGGATTCGTCGCGGAATCAGAGTCGTTTCCTCCATTCCCATTGGGAGGCTGCAGTGAGCCCCATTCTGGAAGCCCGAACGGACATCCGCCCGTTCCACGTCGACATCCCCGACGCCGACCTGGACGACCTTCGCCGCCGCATCGCCCAGACCCGCTGGCCAAGCGAGGAAGTCGTCGGCGACCGCTCGCAAGGCGTGCCGCTGACCACGATCCAGCAGCTGGCGCGCGACTGGCAGGGCCACGACTGGCGGGTCATCGAAGCGCGGCTGAACACCCTGCCTCAGTTCATCACAGAGATCGACGGCGTCGACATCCACTTCCTCCACGTGCGGTCGTTGCACGAGGGCGCCGTGCCGATGGTCGTCACGCATGGCTGGCCCGGATCGATCATCGAACAGCTCAAGATCATCGAACCGCTCACCGATCCCATGTCGCACGGGGCGGATGGGGCGGATGCGTTCGACCTTGTGATCCCCTCGCTGCCTGGCCACGGCTTCTCGGGGACGCCGACGGAGACCGGCTGGGATCCGATCCGGATCGCCCGCGCCTGGGCTGAGCTGATGTCCCGGCTCGGCTACGACCACTATGTTGCCCAGGGTGGAGACTGGGGCAACGCGGTCACCGAGCAACTTGCGCTGCTGAAGCCGGCGGGACTCCTGGGCATCCACACGAATATGCCGGCGACGATCCCGGATGACGTGGCACACGCGCTGCAGTACGGCGAGCCCGCGCCCCACGCATTCACGCCCGACGAGCAGCGGGCCTGGGATCAGCTTGCGAACTTCTACCAGCACGGGCTCGGCTACGCCGGCGAGATGGCGAACCGCCCCCAGACCCTCTACGGCCTCGAGGACTCCCCCATCGGTCTCGCGGCGTGGATGCTCGATCACGACGCCGCTAACCTCGAACTGATCGTGCGGGTGTTCGACGGCGCGCAAGAGGGACTGTCGAAGACGGACATCCTCGACAACATCACCCTTTATTGGCTGACTAAGACCGCAGTCTCATCCGCGCGGTTGTACTGGGAGAGCAAGCTGCCCTTCTTCGCGCCGAAGGGCGTCACCCTGCCGGTGGCGGTGAGCGTGTTCCCTGAGGAGATCTACTCCGCGCCGCGGAGCTGGGCGGAGAAGGCCTATCCGAATCTCATCCACTACAACCGGCTATCGAAGGGCGGCCACTTCGCGGCGTGGGAGCAGCCGGAGGCGTACTGCGACGAGGTCCGCGACTCATTCCGGCCGCTGCGCTTCTCCGCCAGCTGAGCGAAGAGGCGGCTCCGATGCCACTGGAGGATCGATCCAAGCGCCGTATGAGCTACACGTGGCTTGGTTCAACAGCTCCCCGAACTGTCGGCACCATTAAGGCGAGCACGGGTGCGGTAATCCATGCCATCATCTCGCCATGACTATTGAACGCATTCGCCCCGAGGGGCTTGTCCACAGCCCGGCCTTCAGCCATGTGGCCATTGTGCCGGCCGGCGCAACCACGATCTACGTCGGCGGTCAGAACTCAGTCGCGGCCGACGGTTCCCTCGTCGGCGAGGGCGACGTCGCGGCACAGTCCACTTGCGCGTTGGAGAATGTCACGACTGCGCTGGCTGCGGCCGGTGCGACTGTCGCCGACGTTGTGCAGTGGACGGTGCTGTTTGTCGACGGGGTAGACCTTGCGGCAGCCTATGGAGCGATCGCGACTCGACTGGCTTCGGAGGAACCTGGCTTGGTGACCGGGGCTCGAGTCGCTGGGTTGGGCGTCCCAGGCGCGCTGGTGGAGATCAGCGCCGTCGCCGCCGTTCTTCGGTGAGTCCGCGGACGCCCGTCGCCGAATGCCAGGCAACCAGTCACAACTGGATGAAGGCGCCCAGCACCAGTCGATAGTCTGAACGGCAAGTAGGCACCATCAACGGACGATGCGGGGCACGCGTGGATGATCAGCAGACAGCGTTCATTGAGACGTTCCGCCGGTTCGTGGAAGAGCTCATCCTCGCTCCTCGCCCTCCGGTCGACGCACGCACGCCCTTGGGCGAGCTGGTCCAGGACTTCCTGCAAACGGATGTCACCTTCCTTCCCATGGTCACCGAAGACCTCGCCACCCACCGCCTCGTTGACGCGGACATTGCCCTCGACGAACTCAGCGCGGCTTCCCCGTCACCGGTGTTCGGCGTCACCGGCGGCCAGCAGCGCGAACATTCCTCCTTCCAGGAGCTGCTCAGCGGTCCCTTCTTCACATTCGCGCCGGGTCCCGTCGATTATGTTTCGGCCGCCACCGGGCCGGACACCGAACGCCGGGTGGTCTCATTCGGCGTGCGCCTACTCACCGTGGACGGGCACCGGGTGGCCGTGTTGCAGCGCGGTGCCCGGCCCGAATTCGGCCGCAGCAGCGCCCGGCTGGAGATCCTGGCCGCAGACGAGGATGGATCCGCAGCTTTGCTGGGCGCGCTGCGCCGCCTCATGCTCGAACGCAGCGTGCTGCGCGGCCAGGTTCTCTCGTTCAGCGGCAACGAATACGGCCCCGGTGCGGCGGGGGTCGACTTCCTGGCGCGCCCCCGTGTTCCGGGCGACGAGATCATCCTTCCCCCCGGTGTACTCGACGACGTCGTACGCCATGTGGTCGGGATCGGAATGCACCGGGATGCACTACGCGCCGCCGGTCGGCATTTGAAACGCGGTGTGCTGCTCTATGGCCCTCCCGGGTCGGGCAAGACCTTGACGGTTCGGCACCTGCTGAGCGAGACACCCGGCATCACCGCCGTGGTACTCGCCGGCAACAGCATCCGTTTCGTCACCGAGGCCGCCGAACTCGCCCGCGCCATGCAGCCCGCGATCGTCGTGCTTGAGGACGTCGACCTGATAGCAGCAGATCGAAGCCTGTCGGTTGGCCCGCAGCCTCTACTGTTCGCAATGCTCGATGCCCTCGACGGTCTCGACGGTGACGCCGATGTCGCGTTCGTGCTGACCACGAACCGGGTCGAGGTGCTCGAGCAGGCCCTCGCCGACCGGCCGGGAAGGATTGATCTCGCCGTCGAAATCCCGCTACCAGACGAAGCCGCCCGGCACCGATTGTTCACGCTCTACGCCGGCGGAATACCCGTGTCGCCACAAGCGATCACGGATGCGGCGTCGCGAGCGAACGGTGTCACCGGCGCCTTCGCGAAAGAACTCATGCGCCGCACCGTGCTCCTCGCGGCCGAGCGGGGCGGGCCGCCAGCTGACGTCGATCTCGCCACGGCCATGGATGCGCTGCTCTCCAGCAGGGACAAGCTCACGCGTCGGTTGCTCGGAACCGACGGATCGGCCGCCTGAGTTCCGGCCGGTTCTCCCCTAGGCTCAGGGCGTGACCACCAGCATCCGCCCGCCGTTGCGCCGCATCGTCGCGCTGAACGCGCGCACAGGCGTCCTGTTATTACTCGTTTTCGGTGTCGTGAGAATCGGCCTCGTGTTGCAGGCCAATGTGACCGGAACCTACCAGGCAGTGAGCATCGTGTTCCTGGCGATGATCGCCCTCCCGTGGGTGCTGCTCACGCGCGAGGGGCGACGGGACATCGGGTTGGTGCGGCCGTCTCGTTGGCGGTGGGTGATTCCGGCTGCTGCTGCGGGGGCCGCATCGGCCATTCTGGTCCACCTCGTCGCCACAATGCTGTGGGGTTCAACGACCTCGAGTCCTTTCGTCTACATCTCCCTCTCATATGCGAATGTCCCGGCTGCGCTGGAGGACGGCGATCGACTGGTGTTCTTCATCATCTTCGCCATCATCGGGATGCTGTTCAGCCCGATCGGCGAGGAGGTCTTGTACCGCGGTCTCGCGCACGAGGCGCTGGCCACCCGCTGGGGCACCCGGGGAGCGGCGCTCATCGACGCCGGCGCGTTCGCGTTCACCCACCTCGCTCATTTCGGCCTCGTGTTCATTGCCGGCGCCTGGGCATTCCTGCCGCTTCCTGCTGTGTTTTGGGTCGCCGCCATGTTCCTGGCGTCGCTGATGTTCTACGGTTTCCGCAAGTTGACCGGCTCATTGGGTGGCGCAATCGTCGCCCACGCAGGTTTCAACCTCGCGATGAACTGGGTGATTTTCTACGTGGTGCTGGTGTAAGTCCTGAACCCGGGCCACGGGACGACGCCACCGATGTTGCCACGAGTGCCGCATCGAGGCCCACTCCGAACAAGGTCGCCGAACGCCGGACCCGCATGAAGTGCACGCCGCAGAAGAACAGCCCCGGATGGGGGCTCGTTCCAGAGTCGGTGATTGGAAAACCCAGGTCGTCACAAACCGGAAGCTCAATCCATCGGTAGCCCGGCCTGAAGCCGGTGGTGTAGATGACTACCCCGATGTCGTGGAGGTCGACCTCCGTCACCGGGTCGTAGTGGAACGGGCCCGCAATGGGCAGCTCAGGCGCGGCGTATCCCTGGGCCGGGAGTTCGCCGGCGAGGAGGGCGCGCCACTCGACACAGCGCGCGTCGCCGAAGGCCACGGACGCGCCCAGGTCATCGACGAACGAAGCGCGGTGCCCGTCGATCCCGGCCAGGCGCCCCAGCAGAACGACGCCGAGCCGTTGCAGCGTGCGGAAGTGGAGGTCGTGACCCCCGGCAGCGCCCGTGGTCTGCGGGTTCGCCAGCAGGCGGCCCGCGGGTGACGGCAGGGCGTTGAGCGGCTGGTCGAAGAAGCCGACGCGGGCCAGCCAGGTGAACGTGTCAACGTCATCCAGTCGCCTGGGCATCCAGGGCGCGCGGCCGCGGGACAAGAACACCTCACGGCCGGCGAGAAAGAGTTCCTCGGCCAGCTGGCAGCCGGTCTGCCCGCTCCCGATCACCAGGACCTTGCCTGCCGGGACTCCGGCGGGACTGCGATACTCGAGCGCATCTATCGCTGGCACTCCGGGAGGCAACTCGCCGGCGGGAGGCCGGAACGGGATCCGGAACGAACCGGTGCAGACCACGACGTTGTGCGCGGCGATCGGCCCGAGCGTTGTGTCCAGTTCAAAACTCGAACCGTTCGCGGCCCGTAGCGAGTTGACGGCCACTCCCTCCCGGACCGGCGCGTCCCACGTCGAGCAGTAGTTCTCGAGATAACCGACGATCTCGTCGCACGGCACGTGGCCTTCAGGGTCCTGGCCGGCGTATGGAGTCCCTGGCAGGTCCATGGTCCAGTTCGGCGTCACCAGGGTGAAGCTGTCCCATCGATCACGCCACGCCTGCGCGACCCGGGCCCGCTCGAGAACCACATGCTCGACGCCGCAAACCCCGAGCTCGCGGCTGACGGCGAGGCCGGCCTGCCCGACTCCGATGACGACCGTATCGATGTGCTCTGACATCGCCTACCCGCTCACATCCCGGTGGTGATGAGTATTTGCTTGCACAAGGAGATGACTTCCCGAACCCAGGAGGGGGTGCCGCATTCAACTGACGGGGCATCTGAGGCCTGGCTCCCAGACTGGCACCGCCAAACGTGTACCGCAAGAAGTTTTCACGTCAGTCGACTCGGAATTTGAACCCTACGTGTGATCCGGTGAAGCCTAACCGCTCATAGAACCGGTGCGCGTCGCGCCGTGCAGCGTCGGATGTAAGCTGCACCAGGCTCGAACCAAGCTCGCGGGCTGCGACATCCATTACCCATCGCATCATGGCGCCGCCGATGCCGCTCGAACGTTTATCGCTCCGGACCCGCACCGCCTCCACCAGCAACCGGGTTGACCCCCTCCTGGCCATTCCCGGGATGCGGGTCAGCTGCATTGTGCCGACGACGGCCCCAGAGGCATCGACGGCCACGAGGTGTGCGTTCGCCGGGTCGGCGACGATTGCGAGGAGCGCCGCGAGGTACAGGGGTTTGTCGTGTGCGTCGCCGATGTCGCCGCGGGTGGCACTGACTGGGTCGTCGGCCAACAACCGCATGAGGGTGCCAAGGTCCTGCTCGGTGGCGTTGCGAAGCGTGACCGAGCCAGTTCCTATCGCGAGAGAAGCAGGCAGCGAGAGATCGTTGAGCATCTCACCAGTCTGTCGCAGCAGCGACGGCCAACGGATGCCCGAACGCGGTGATCGGCGGACCCGCTTTCCCACAAGGTGCCGCCTGTGGCGAGGCGGAGGATGGACCGATCAATTCTCGATCACGGCAGACCCGGCGAAGTCATTGAAATCGCGGGTTCGTATCCGATGAGCCAATGAAGTCCATACCGGTCGATGACCTGGCCATCCGAAGCGCCCCACGGTTTCGGGGCCAGGGGGTCGACCACCGTTCCGCCGACTGCGAGCTTGTCGAACCACACATGGAGAACGTCTGGTTCAGCGGTCCCGAGCAACGAAAGCATGAGGCCTTCGAGGCGGACACTTTCTTGGCCAGGTGCCGCATCGGATCCTGCGAGAGCAACGACGCCATCAAGCGTCCCGTGCGCGATGGAATCTGGCGCGCCATCGGTGCGCCCGAATTCCTCGTAGGTGTGCAAGGAGAGCTCTCCACCGAACACGTCCGCGTAGTAGCCGAGTGCTTCCCGCGCTGTGCCGGGGAACGTGACATAGATCTGCGGCGCCGCCATGCGCACAGCATACAAGCGCTACCAGCGCTGACCAATGTGTCTCTAGTCCACGCCCGAGACGTAGTGGAATCGAACGCGAGTTGCGAGCCAGACCGTTCTGGATGTCTCGATCAACGACCCGTCCGGGAGACGGCTGGCCGACCAGTCGACGAAGAGAGGCGCGTCAAGGTTGGTCTGCAGGAGTTCGGCTTCCTGTGAGTTGATGATGCGCACCTCAAGGAAGTGATCGATGCGGGCTGCCGTTACGCCGTGATGCGTCAGCGTCTTCGACAGAGACCCGTCAATGAGCTTCGACTTCACTTTCAAGGGGGCAACACCTGATACCACCCACGAGTCGGTCAAACCAATGGGCCGATCGTTCACCAGGTGAAGCCGCTTGAAGTGCACGCGGTTCAAGTCACGTTCGGACTCAGGGAGATACCGTGCGAGTTCGTAGGGTTCGGCTTCGATTGGTTCTTCGGACAATTGTCGGGACTCCGCGCGATGACCGGCGGCCTGAAAACGATCCCGCCACGGTTCGGTGAGGCCGAAGTCGTGCTGGATCAGTTGCGGTCGGTCAGCAACAAATGTGCCGGTCCCCTGCCGACGTTCCACGTAGCCGTGATCCGAAAGGCTGGAGAGCGCCTGACGGACCGTAATTCGGCTCACGCCGTAAATCGCTGCCAGTTCATTCTCAGGTGGAAGTTGGGAGCCGATCTCCAGGCCCTGGTCGATGAGGGACCGCATGTCCCGTTCGACTTGGGCCCAAGCCGGCAGCGGCAACTTGCGGTCGACAGGCTTAGCCGCTGAAGACAGTTCACTCGTTACTGCATCGAACGCCATTCGCCGCCCTTTCACTCATTGTCGCTATGTGGTCAATATCATCATAACATCATGACAACTAGTACCTCAAGTGGAATGGCGGCTGCTGCGTCAGATCGCGGGCTGCTCGTCCAGCTTGATGTGCCGCGCATCCATGTTCACGGCTCCTCCACGGAAAGGAGGACGGCCCCACCTCTTGGCCGCACCTGCGGCCAGGAATGTTCCGACGACTGCGGCACCGAGGTCCATGATCATGTCCGGGGTGCCGTTGTCGGTCTGAGCAAAACCGGCGACCGAGACGGTCTGCACTTGCTGGCCGGTTGAAGCGAGCGCTTCCGCGAGACGTGTGTGTCGGCCCGCTCCGGCTGCACCGACGAGGCTGAGGGCGAGATACGGCTGCGGGCCGATGAAGTAGTCGACGTGACCGCTCTCCTCAAGTGCAACGCTCCGCACGGGCAATCCGCACGCCTCGATGAGTTTGAGCATCCAGAAATCACCGCCACTGCGCACGTCAGGAAGTGTCAGCACGGAGATTCCGCTGGGCGCCTCAACAGGCAGCGCCTCGATGGCGTCCTCGATTATCTCCCGGTTGGCCTCAAGCAGCTGGGCGAGGGTGCGCCCTGCGCCGGCAGTTGTTGCACCTGTCAGCGTTGCGACACCAAGGCCGAGCATCAGGTGTCCAGAACAGGGCACCGTTTCGGACACGTGCAGCGACGGGACTTGCTGCACGAAATCAGCAGCTTCCGCCAGAGGGGAGTCTGGGTTGGACGTGATGGCGATTGTGCGAATGCCAGCCGCATTTGCGAGGCGAAGCGCCCGGACCGTTGCTCCTGACGTGCCGGAGTGCGAGATCCCAACCAGGGTCTCACACCGCGCGGGTAGCTCGTCCATCCAGGTGATGTCACCGGAGGACATCGACCGGTGGCCAAACCTGTTGGCGAGCATCGCTGAAGACAACGAGTCACCGGATCCTACAAAGACCGCATTACTGAGCGGCTCGATACCCTTCGGCGGGACGACATCGGCGACGGCCTTGAGCGCTTCGATGAGGGCGGAAAGACTTTGCTGGTTGGTCATTTGAGCTCCTTTGTTGCGGTGATTCCGTTGAAGGGGTTGATAAGAGGCGTGGCACCCGATAACACCAGGTGCCCCCAATCGGCGACGGCAAGCCGGGCGACGCTTACGCCCAACATGGCGGCCGTCACCAGGTCTGCGCCACCGCTGAGTGCGGCGATTATTGCGGCTGCGGAGGAGTCGCCAGCCCCGGTCGTCTCGTAGACAGTTACGTCGTTGTCGTGCACGCTCCAGGTGCCGTCCTCGGAGACGACGTACATGCCTTCCCTGTCGAGACGGGCGACAACGGGAGATCCCAGGGTTGTCGCGATTGTGCGTGCCGCGGCTTTCGGGTCGTTGTCGATCAGCGTGAGTTGGACTCGGCTGGGGAGGATTACCGCGCGCTCCGGACTGACCTCGCGCAGGTAGTCGAGTCCGCCGGAGAGCACGCGGAGCTGGTGCGGATCGATGCCGACAATGGTGGTTGCTTCCGTCGGGGGCAGCCGATCCGGGGATGACTCGAGCAGACCGTCCAGCCCCCGGTAAAAGGCGGCTGGCACGCTGGCGAAGTCGAACGACTCAACCGTGCTCTCCTCAGTCTCCAGCTCCACGTTGCCTTGAGCCGACGTGAACACGATGCGTCGACCCTGATCTGAGTTGAGGATCCAGAGACGCGACGCCGATCCAACGTATGCGCATTGGGTGTGGTCAATCCCAAGCTCGGTAAAGAGCTGGTCGAATCTCGGGTCATCCCGGGGCACGTCGGCGCTGAGCCTCACCGCGGCACCGTCGACGAGCCGGGCGCCGAGTGCTGCGTAGAGCCCGGGACCGCCCAACTGGTTGAAGCGCGCCCCGGTCGGCGCCACCACGAGGTGGTCGACCGAGAGGCCTCCGCTGACGCCGACCGTGAACGACATCAGAACGACTGGACGGCGAACTGAACGGTGCGGTCCCGGGGGCCGTCCATTTCAAGCAGGTAGAGGCCCTGGCTGTGACCGATTGCGAGCGCTCCGTCAACGATGGGGAGCTGCAACGACTGCACACCGAACACCAGGCGAACATGCGCGGCAGCGTCCTGCGGCCCGTCGTGGAGGTGCACAAAAGGCCGATCGACGGGGATCTGCTGCTCGATGAAGAGGCGGATGTCCTGCAGAGTCGTCCCGTCAACGCCGGAATTGAAGATGAGGGTGCAGGTCGTGTGCGGGATGAAGACGTGAAGCACTCCGTCTCCGCTGTCGACTGGAATGCTCTCCCGCAGCTGCTCCGTCACATCGACGTAGTGGACGGGGTTCGCAAATCCCTCCGCTGGTTTCGTGTTGATCGCGAAGCTGTTCCATTTGCCAGAGACGTTTGTCACTGCGTTGCCTTTCGTTCGTTGGTTTTCGTGTTTGGGTCGAGAGTGTGAATTGCGCGGGCGCTGAAGCCGTCCGCGGTCAGGGTTCCGCGTTCGACGATGAAACCGGCTCCCCCGCCTTTGGTGTATTCCGTGGTCGCTTCGAGGATCGACACGCCGTCGACGGTCACCGTCAGGCGGCTGCCGGCGCAGCTGGCGACCACGGAGTAGGTTCTGTCCAGTTCATATGCGAAGGCTGCTTCGGCGAGAACTTCGCGGCGCTCGTGGTCCTGTCTGACGATTTGGATGGTGTCGCCGCCCGTGAAGATGCCCGCAAGGAATTGGCGGTGACCGCGCGCTCGAAGGACGAGGCCGCCGACCTCATGGAGCGAGAACAGGAGGTGTGAGCGCACCTCGTAGTCGGCCCAGTCGCGAGTGCCGGTGGTAACGAGGCCAAGCTTGTCTGGATGTGACACGGCGAACGTGGTGGCGAAGTCTGCCTCGAAGTTCTTGGCGGAGCTCACCCAGGGCGCGAGCCCGCTTGGTTTGGTGTCCCAGATCGAACTGAGCAGGACCCCTTGCTGCTTGAAGTCGCGGGGGGCGCCAGCCCAGTCGAGTGAGTGCACCCGAAGGTCGACCTCTGTGTTCGGCGAGGTGATCAGCTCGAGTCCGATGCGGAAGGGAACGTGGTTCTTATGAGCGGGCACCTCCCAGTCGACCTCGTTCTCTGTCTGTTGAACGGTGATGCTGCCGCTGCGCTCGATGTGCGTGCCATCGCCCTCGGCGTAGAGAGCGAAGAATCGGATCTCTGCAACCGAAGTGGCGCTCAACCGGGCGGTGACGACGTTCGTGGGGTAGAGGCTGGGGCTCGCGACAGTGGAAAAGTTGGTCATCTCGTCGAGCGGGTCGAGGAAAGTCGGCGTCGAGAACCCGACGCCGGCGTTCGTACCGGCAGGGAGGTGAAGCGTCACAGCATCGATGCCGTCTTCGACGTTGAGGTTTCTTGCCCAGGCGCCCGGGTCTTGACCGAGGTAGGGGCAGACGCTAAACCCGTGGACGGAGCCTGGGAGCGTGAAATCAAAGCGGGGACGCCTGGACGGTTCGGTATCCCCGGCGAGGTGCCGGGCCGAATCCACGATGCGGTACGCCTCGCGTGCGGCATCTGTAACGCACTCGCCCCCGTCTGCGCTGACGACGAGTGCACGGTCCGCGACGGGTTCGCGCAGATCGGGGAGGTCCGCGATGGCCTGGATGCCAAGCCGGATTCCGTTGAGGCAGCCGACGGTACCGGCGTTGCTGTCGGTGTCGAAGCCCACGGATGCCGCGACCATGATGGCCCGGCGGAAGTCGTCACCGCCGACGCGTAGTGCAGCCAACGTCATCGCCGTGTTCGAGAGCGCATGGCAGGGACCGGTGTACTGGGAGTAGCCGTATTCGGCGTCCACCCAGTCCCGCACTTCGCGCCAATCTCTTGTGGAATTCGAGTTCTCGCAGACGTCGTCGACCAAACGTGTTAATCGCGGATCGGTGACGAACGTCCGTGCGCCGTCGATGAGACGGTCGAGGTTTCTCTCTTCGAACGCATTGGCTCGCATCGCGGCGAGGAAGCCGGCGCAGTCCAAGGCGACACCGTCGTGGCTGACGCTGGCGGCCGCCCGGGTGAGCGCTACCGCACGCTTGGCGTCGCCGGGGTGCATCATGGCGAACGCGTCTGAGAAGATCTGGGCGCCGATCTGTTCGGCGAGTGTCTGGCCGTTGCGCGCGATCGAGCCGCTGGCCGGTGCGTGGATCCCGGCCTTCAGGTTGAGGAATGCCGTGTGTTCTGTGGAGCGGCCGAACCCTCCCCACCACAGGATCGTCTTGTCTTCGATGATGTAGTTCAGCCAGGTGTCGCCGACATTGGACGGTTGTATGTCCTGCCCGGGCTCGGCATCTTCGACGACGCGAGCGAAGGTGAGCGTGCCGGAGATGTCGTCGTCAGCAACGATGAGCGGGATGCCCAGTTTGTCGTTGACGTAGGTGTCGAGTTGACCCAATTGGTCGCGGATGGTCTCGTACGGCCAGCCTTCGACCGGTCGGCCGAGGTATACGCCGATGAGTTTGCCGAGGACTCCTGCGTACACTTGGGCGGCGTAGTCGGTGCCGCGGATGTCGACGCCGCTCATCCCTTGACCGCCCCGCTGGCCATTCCGTCGACGACGAACCGTTGGAGGGCGATGAAGATCGCGAGGATGGGGACGATCAGGATGAGGGCGCCGGCCATCATTGTGCCCAGCTGGGTGCTGAAGGTGCCGTTCATGGTCAGGAATCCAAGCGTGAGGGTTTGACCGGAGGGGTTCTGGAGGAAGGTGGATGAGATGAGGAATTCGTTCCAGGCATTCAGCCCGACGATCACTCCGACGGTGATCATCCCGGGGCGGACGATGGGAAACAGAACTCGAGTCACGAGTTGGTGCGTGTTGACACCGTCCATGAACGCTGCTTCTTCCAGTTCCGGTGGGACGTTGAGGAAGAAGGTTCGCATCAGGAAGGTTGCGAATGGCATGTTGATGGCGGCGAGGATGATGCCGACGACGAAGACGTTGTCGGTCAGGTTCATCCAGGCGACCACCGAGTAGAGGGGGAAGATGAACAGCTGGATCGGGACGGTCATGGCCATCGTCAGGTACACCATGATGATGGGCCAGGTGCGCACTTTCTGCCCCGCCAGCACGTAGCCGGCTAGGGACGAACAGACGAGGACGATGATGATGGTCGTTCCGGTGAGCAGGATGCTGTTGATGAATCCCTGCCCGAACTGCCCGTATGTCCACGCTGTGACGAAGTTTTCGACGTTGAAGCCGGTAGGCAGGGAGAACGGGCTTTCGAGGATCTCGGAGTTGGATTTAAAGCTGTTGACCAGCACGAGCAGCAGCGGCACTAAAGCGATCACTGCGAATACGGCGAGAACGATGTGTCCGACGGCGCCTTTCAGGAAGCGAGTCATCGCGTGAGGTCCCTTCTGCTGATCCAGGTGTAGAGACACGAGGCAAGGAGCCCGAAGATGCTCATGATGAGCCCGACCGCTGCGGCTTTGCCGAATTCGAAGGAGGAGAAAGCGAACGCGTAGGCGTATGTGCCCATCACTTCGCTGGAGTGCGCGGGCCCTCCCTGGGTGAGGAGGTAGACGTAGTCGAATGCGAGGAAGGAGAAGATCACGGTCATCACACCCATGAGCAGCAGGGTGGGTCGGATGCTCGGGAAATACACGTGACGGAATACCTTCCAGCCGTTCGCACCGTCGACGATGGCAGCTTCGACCTGGTCGATGGGGGTTTGGCGCATCGCTCCGAGGTACACGACGGTGAGGAAGCCCCAGTAGTGCCACATGTCGACGGCTGCCGCTGCATAGAGTGCACCGCCGTTGGTGTCACCAAGTGGAGACGGGATGCCAAGCGCTCCGACGACTCCGCCATTGGGGTTGTAGATGATGTTCATCCAGATGAGCGCGTTGACAACGGGCGCCAGCACATAGGGCATCAGGTAGATCACCTGGTAAAAGGTGCGCATACGCTTTCGCGTGAGCAGCAGAGATGCTGTGACCAGCCCGATGATGGCGGGAAGCGTCAGGAAGAGGACGAGCCATTTGAGGTTGTTGGTCAGCGATGTTGCGAAGACGGGGTCGGCGAGGATGCTTTGGAAGTTCTGCACCCCGATGAATTTGATATCGAGGCCGATGCCGCTCCAGTCGGAGAAAGAGAGCAGCAGCGTGAGGATGCCGGGGATGACTACGATCACGATGGAGAGCACCAGGGCTGGCGCGACGAGAAGGTAGTTGACGGCATTACGGCGGCGCTGGAGGCTTCCTCGCCGGGCCACGACGACCTGCGGCTGCACGTCCTGGCGAACCATTTCGGTCAACATGTGAACTCCTTATTGCTGGACAGGTGCGGGTCACGGCTTGCGCGGCCCGCACCCATCCGCGGATGGTTCTTAGTTCTTCGGTTCCGGAAGTGGCGGCACGAGACCCTTGGCCAGTTCGGCTTTGAAGGTCTTGTCAACGTTCTCGAGGAACTGCGTTGCGCTCTCCTTGCCGAGCCACACCGAATCGATGTCGGTGAAGGCCGTCGCGGTCGCTGGTGGGAAGAATGTTCCAGCAAAGAAGCCGTAGTTGCCGTCGTTGACGCCCTGAATGGTTTGTTTCATTGCGGCGATAAACGGCTTCGAGAGGCCGCTGTAGTCGTCTTCGTTCAGGTTGAAGTCCTTGAGCGGAACGGCCCAGTATCCCGGCCATGTCTTGTTCATGTTCTTCGTGAATGTGTCGCTCATCATGTAGTCGATGACCTCCGCCGCGCCGTCCTTATTAGACGATGCCGCGTTGATCGAGAGCGACGCGGTTGTGCCGAGCGTGAAGTACGGCGACGGGAGGTCCGGGTTGATCGTTGGGAAGGGCATGTATCCGAGGTCGGCCGTGTTTCCGGTCTTGTCGTTGAAGTAGTTCGACGCGAACTGGAACGCGAGGCTCGGGCCGATGAAGAATGGCGACTTGCCTTGGCTGAGGAGCTGCATGGACTGGTCGAAGTTCAGTGTCGAGTAGTCCTTGCCGCCGAGGTAGCCGTCCTGGTAGAAGGATGCGGACTCTTCGATGGACTTCACGATGCTGGGGTCGGTCCAGCTGACTTTCCCTTGCAGCGCGTCGTGAATCGTCTTGCCGCCCGCGATCTGTGACATGAAGAGGGAGACGTAATTCTGGTTCACGGGTTTCCAGCCCTGGTTCCCCGTCACCGATGAGTACAGACCCTCGGAGGCCGCCTTCTTCATGACAGTGACGAACTCGTCGTACGTTGTGGGGACATCCGCACCGAGCTTGTCCAGGACTGTCTTGTTATAGAAAACTCCGATGTCTTCGATGGAGTTCGGAAGCGAGTAGAGCTTGCCGTCTACGGTGCCGGATTCGTACATCGGATCAAGGATCCGGTCCTTCCAACCGTACTTCTCGGCGTACGGCGTCATATCGGCGAGTTTGTCCTGTGCCGCGTAGGCCGATGCGAATGCGGGACCGGAACCGTAGACGATGTCGGGGCCTTTGCCGGCGCTGAGCGCGACCTGGATGTTTTTGTCCACCGCATTGTTGAACGTGACCTGAAGCTCGTACTTGGATTGGGACTTGTTGAATCCGTCGACGAGGACGTCTTTCATTGTTTGCTGTTGCTGGGGCGGCGCACCCCAGAACCACAGCTGCAGCGTCTTCTTGCCGCCGTCGCTGCCGGCGCCTCCCGCTGCGCTGCAACCGCTAAGCAGCAACGCCAGCGATGCGGCGGCCGCGACGGCCGCCATTGTGAGCCTCTTGCGATTCATGGACGAACTCCTTTGTTATGTGCCAGGTTCGAATCGGATGAACCACCAGTGGTTCAGTTGTATTGACTCTATAACCTTAGGACAGGTGATGTCAATCGAATGCGGGAATCCACCGTTCGGATTGGGCGGACTCGGTTGCCGCGTCCATCCGCGCCAGTTGGACGATGCCCTCCAGGGCAATGTCGATGCCGGCGTTGTGCCCGGCGCCGGCAGTGAATGTCCGGTTGGCGATCACGTTGTCAGCAACGGAGCACACGGATCCCCCGCGTTTTCCGAACAGCTGGGCGAGAGTGACGATGGCGGCTGATTCACGGTCGCCGTTGAGCACCCCGGCGCGCGCCCAGGTATCGAGTATGTCCGTGTGCCACGGCTGGAAGTAGCCGCCGACCGAGGGCCGTCCCACTCCACAAAAGTCACTGTCGCTGGAGCGGGTGATCCCGAGGTGGTGGGGGTGTCCGAGCGCTCGGGCGGCCTGTGCCATCGCGACAACGACCTCATACGAGGCAACGGCCGGGTACGACTCGGGGATGTAGGCGCGGGTCATGCCTTCGTCCCTGACCACTCCCGTTGAGATCACTACATCGCCCGGTTCGACGCTTGGGTGAATTCCCCCGGAGCCGCCGACGCGCAGGAACGTATCCGCGCGGGTGAATTCGAGTAATTCGTGCATGATGAGTTCAGCCTCGGGTGATCCACTGCCACCGGAGATCACGGTGATGGGGACCTCTTTGTAAGTACCGGTCCACGATGTGAACATTCCCGATTTGCCGATGGCTTCGGCATTGTCAAGCCCGCGCGCGATCTGGGTCGCCGGGTCGTCGTCATAGGCGCACAGCGGGTCCCGGACGGTAATGATCACATAACGCGCCACCTTGTCGATATCCATCTGCGAGAGCGCCGGCTTCCCGTCGACCAGCAGGCCGCGACGCGGAAGGTTGTCGGCATACCGGTACTCGTCGTACAGTGCGGCGGGATTCCATTCAGGTGACATACGAAGACCTCCTGGTCTCATCGAGGGCTTACTGAAACGCGCAACGCGGCTTCCGCGACGGACACGCGGAGTGCCGCATCGATCGGAGGCGCACCGTGCTGAGAAACAACGACCGCGGCAGCTGCCGCAGCGACGCGGGCCGCCTCCACCGCACTTCCGCTGACCGTGAACGCAGACAAGAATGCGCCACTGTAGCTGTTGCCGCCTCCGGTTGGATCCGTGGCGTCAACGGACGAAATTCCAATCTCGACGACCGACTGCCCATCGATCACAAGCGACCCGGCGGTCCCACACCGGAGTACAGTCGTCAGCCCGGCCATACGAAGTGACTCGATTGCATGCCGTAGGTCGCCGGTGTCGAAGAGTTCAAGCGCTTCGGCCCGGTTGATCGAAAACAAGTCGACCCGCTCCAAACACTCACGAACGGTCGGCCACAGCTCGCCGTGGCAGGAATCACGAGAGATCTCCCACAAAAGCGGGCCCCCAAAACCGGCACGAAAGCGGTCGATGCTACGCCAGTAGTCCGCTTCATGGTCGTGAAAGAGATACACGCCCGCGAGATCAGTTGGCGCATAAGGGATGTGCTCGGGCAGAGGCGTGTGCGCATCGAAGTGATCAAAACCGAAGACTGGAGTTTCGATGCGGTCGCCGTCCGCAAAATAGCGAATGCGGGTTCGAGGGCTCTGTTCGCCGACGATGAAAAGTCCCGAGGTGTCGACGCCACGGCTGGAGAACCATTCGGAGAATGTGGCCTCGTCCGCAGCACCGACCCCGGAGACAATGACGGTAGCGTCTGGCGCCGCAGCAAGGCTCGACCCCACTGCCGCGTAAGCTCCGGCGCCCCCGACGTCGATGACCGGGGAATCGAGCTCTGCGCCGACGACTTCGTCAACGACCACGTGTGAGAGGACTGCTATCTTGCCGGTCACGTTGCCTCCTCGGGTGCATAACTGATCATCTTGTTGTTATATTTACCATACCACTCCGAGATGGTGCACACATTTTCGGGCTATGACCGAGAGGAAGTACATGCTGTGACGAACGTGCTGATTGATACAGATCCAGGGATGGACGACGCATTGGCCCTGGCGCTGGCGTTCAAGTCCGAGAAGCTCACGGTCAGAGCCCTTACTGCCGTGACCGGCAACCTGCCGTCCGATCGGACAGTAGGGAACGCCCTGAAGCTGCTCGACCTGCTCGGGGTAGGACATGTTCCGGTCGGGCAAGGCCCGCTCGTCCCACGCGGAGGAAATTACCCTTCTGACCCCTTCTCGCACGGCTCCGATGGTTTGGCCGAGTCGCACTTCCCTGACTCCGAGCGCATCATCGATTCACGATCCGCCGCACAACTCATCGTCGACACGGTCAACGAATACGCCGGTGATATCTCGCTGTGCTGCCTGGGACCGCTCACGAACATCGCTGCCGCACTCGAACTCGACCCCGCGCTCCCCAGCAAGGTCAACCAACTCACCATCATCGGCGGCTCCTTCGGCGTCACACCGTACGCGTGGACCCAAGCCACCGGCGACAACCCGGTCAGTGAATGGAACATCTTCGTTGACCCCGAGTCCGCGCGCCTCGTCTTCCGAGCCGGATTCAGGCTCCTCGCCGTCGGCCTGGACGTCGCTACGCACCCCTCGATCAATTTCCGTCCCGAAGACCGAGAGGCGCTACGCGCGTCGCCCCGCCCGGAGGCGCAACTGGCAACCCGGGTCGTCGATTTCGTCGAATCACGTGGATACCAGTCCTACTGTTCCCTCATCGACAGCTCAGCCATCGCCGCACTCATCGACCCGACGCTGGTCACGGTCGAGACCGTCTACTGCGATGTCGAGGTGAACGGTGAACTGACCCGCGGGATGACGGTCGTCGACCGGCGGATGCACCACCAGTGGACCTCGATGCCCAAGATCGACATCGTGTCGTCTCTCGACTACGAGCGATTCCTGGACCTCGTGACCGCGGAGCTGTCGGCGTGACCGATTCAACGGCGGAGACGCTAGCCAGCCTCCGGGAGCAGCCGCTCCCGTTCTGCGAACTGCACGTTCACGTCGAAGGCACGCTGCAACCAGCTGCCATCTTCGACCTGGCGGAACGCAACCAGCTGACCCTCCCGTATCGGGACGTCAATGACTTGGCGCGCCGATACGAATTCACGGATCTGCAATCGTTTCTCGACCTGTATTACGACAACCTGTCCGTCCTGATCGAGGAGCGCGACTACTACGATCTCGCGCTCCGCTACCTCACCCGCGCACACGCGGCCGGAGTGCGGCATGTCGAACTGTTCGTTGACCCGCAAGCGCACAACATGCGCGGAGTCCCGACCGGCTCCGTTCTGGGTGGCGTAAGCAAGGCGATCACGCAGGCAACGGAGTTGTATGGCCTTACAGCAGAAATCATTGTGTGCGTCCTGCGCGACCAGCCCGTCGCGGCCGCTCACCGCATGCTCGAGTCGGTGCTGGCCAGCGGCATACCGCTCACCGGCATCGGTCTCGATTCCGCCGAAATAGGCAATCCGCCAGCCCTTTTCAAGAAAGTCTTCGAAGAGGCACATTCCCATGGTCTCCGCCGAGTTGCGCATGCCGGGGAGGAAGGACCAGCCGAGTACATCTGGCAAGCACTCGACGACCTCGGCGCCGAACGAATCGATCACGGCATCCGCTGCTTGGAAGACGATGCGCTCGTCACCAGGCTCGCCGTTGACCGCATCCCGTTGACCGTTTGCCCTCTCTCAAACGTGCGGCTAGGCGTCGTCAACGAACTCGGTGAGCTTCCGCTTCGACAAATGCTGGAACGCAACCTGGTCGTGACAATCAACTCCGACGACCCGGCATACTTCGGCGGCTACCTCGATGAGAACCTGGAAGCATGCATCGCAGCATTCGGTCTGAACTACACCGACCTGAAGTCCCTAGCGATGAATTCCATCCAGGCATCCTTCGCTTCGGATGCACGGCGCGCTGAACTGATGAGCGAGCTGTCGACGTGAGCTCGGCCATTGGGACTCCTCGCGCCGGAACGAGGAGGAGTGCGGTGAGAAGTTGTTCGAACTAGCACTGCAAGTCTTCGGATGGGCCGGATCCGCTCTCCTCGTAATCTCCCTTCTACAACCCGGGATGCTGCGGCTGCGAACCATGAACCTGATCGCGTCTCTGGCGCTCGTGGCATATAACACCGTCATCAGCGTGTGGCCGATGGTGGCAATGAACGCGGTCGTGTCGGTTATCGACATCTACTACATCGTCCGGCTGACGCGATCCGAGTCGTCAGATACGCCTGCCGCCGCCGACTCGAGCATCCAACTGTGACCGTCGTCCATCCGGGCGATTCACTGTCCGGACGACAACGCCTCGTGTACATTCTCGTACTCGGAGCCCTCACGGCGCTGGGACCGTTCACGATTGATCTTTACCTTCCAGCGTTCCCAGCACTTGCCGCGGATTTTGGCGTATCAGTCACCGCCATACAGCTCACGTTGACCGGAACGACCGTAGGCTTCGCCGTGGGGCAACTAGTGGTGGGGCCGTGGAGCGATCACATCGGTCGTCGGAAACCGCTTCTCATGGCGACGGCGCTTCATATTGCCGCGAGCGTCTCGGCGGCCGTTGCACCGACTATTGAGTGGCTGTCCATTGCGCGGGTCCTGCAAGGTATTGGAGCGGCGGCCGGTGTCGTCGTGGCGCTGGCAATGGTCCGAGATCTGTTTGGCGGGCGCCCGCTCGTTCGGATGCTTTCACGACTCGCCCTGGTCAGTGGTCTCGCACCGATCCTCGCCCCCGTGGTCGGCTCGCAACTGCTCCGCGTCCTAGATTGGCGCGGGATCTTCGTGTTCCTCGCCGTATACGGGGCCGCCATCATTGTCGCCGTGGCCCTGTTGATTGTAGAAACACTCCCCATCGATCGCCGTCAGCCCACAGGGCAGAGGTCCCCGTCGGGCAGATACCGCTCAGTGCTCGGCGATCGCGTTTTCATCGGGATAGCCGTCATCGGAGGGATGAACTTCACCGGACTATTTGCCTACCTGGCGTCGAGTCCCTTCCTGTTCCAGGACGTCTATGCCTACAATGCACAGCAATTCGGGATGGTATTTGCGGTCAATTCGGTCGGAGTCATTATCGGTGTTCAGTCCACGGCTCGCCTGATCCACCACACTTCTCCACAATGGATTCTGGCGGTAGTCATACCGGCGATGATCGTTTCAGCCTGTGCGATGGTAGCGCTTTCGCTTGCCAACGCTGGACCATGGGGCACCCTCATACCTCTATTCATTTTCATCACCCTCGGTGGATTCTGTATTCCCTGCATCCAGGTGCTCGCATTGGAACAACATCCCTACGAAAGTGGCACGGCGGCTTCAGTGCTTGGCGCCATCAATTTCGGCCTCGCCGGCCTTATTTCGCCGCTCGTTGGGGTCTTCGGGATTGCTAGCGCTGTCCCCATGGGGGCCGTGATGGCAGTCACATCGACGGTTGCGCTCATCGTCCTTTGGGCGGTGGTGCGGCCGCTCACGGTCAAACCGCTGAGCATTTGATTGCAGTTCCTGTTCACACACGGTTTCGATGCCGGACGACGGCACGGCCGCTGGAGGTCCCCGTCTTCGCACCGTGGGACCCGCTTCGACTATCGGGCAGTCCGGGCGAAGAGGCCCGGATAGGTGACCACCAGCCCATGCTCGTCGACCGTGATCACCCGCTCGAAGGTCGAGTCCCGCGACTCATACCGGTATTCACGGTCGGCGAGACGGGTATATCGCTGGGGGTCGGCGACCACCGTGAGGTCGGGTACCGCGACGTACGCGGTCGTGATGTCGACACTCTCCCCGATTGCGAGTCCGAGACGCCGGACAGGCAACGTGTTGGTCAGCGGTGAGATGGCGATGTCCACCTCACGGGCCGCCTCGAGGTCGCGCCGCTGACGGCTGTCCACGGTCCACTCCGCGCCGTCACACTCGATCCGAAGCGATCGGGAACCAAGCACGAGTGCCAGCGAACGGAACTCCCAGCGATCGTCAGCGATCAGCGTGTACGTACAGTGCCCGAAAGTTCCGTCGACGATGCTCTCAACACGGATGCCATCCTCGGATTCGCTCACTGAGCAGGTCTCCCTGCTGTTCGATTCGAGGCCGTCCCAACTCAGCACGATCATGAATCAATGATGGGCGGCGAGCCAGGAAACAGCACTTGTCTCCGAAGCCGATGTCACCGAGGATGTGTTGCACACCCACAGACGAAGGGGCTCCAGTGCTGAAGCAGATCGCGGAGGGCGTGCTGGTTCGCGAGAGCGAGTTCATCCAGAGCAATTCCATTGTCGTCCAGGGCAACGCCGGTGTGCTGCTCATCGATCCCGGCATCACGCGGGATGAAATGGCTGCCCTTGCGAATGAGCTTCGCGAGTTGGGCCAGTCCGTTGTGGCGGGCTTCTCGACGCATCCCCATTGGGACCACGTGCTCTGGCACGCGGACTTCGGCGACGCGCCCCGGTACGGTACAGCTCCCTGCGCGGCGGCCATGCACGATCTGCTGTCGGACGCGACCTGGAAGGCCCGCGTGGCCGACGTGTTGCCGCCGGAGTTCGCCGAGGAGATTCCGCTGGACTTATTCGGCCTCATAACCGGCCTGCCCGCGCACACTGCGGAGATTCCCTGGGATGGCCCGAGAGTCCGCATCATCGAGCATCAGGCACATACGTCGGGCCACGCGGCACTGTTGATCGATGAGCGCGGCGTCCTCGTCGCCGGCGACATGCTCTCGGATATTCTGATGCCGTTCCTCGACCTGAAGGCGGCGAATCCGATTGAGGATCACCGTGCCGCGCTGCAGCTGTTCGACGGGGTGGCGCATGACGTTGACGTCGTCATCCCCGGTCACGGATCCGTCGGACGGGCTGGTCAGGTTCGGGCACGGATCACGCAGGACAATGCCTATGTGCAGGCGCTGCGGGACGGCCGTGATCCCGACGACCCCCGGGTCGGCCCCTCAGCCACGTTGGATTGGCTGCGAGACGCGCACGAGTGGCAATTACAGCGGCTCGCCCACAAGAGAGAGCATGACGGGGCGTCCGAATAGTGGTGGGCCTGCAGGCGTCGTCTGTCGACCTGGTTCACGGTGAAGGATCGGGAAGTGACCGATACCCAGGCGAACGGCATCGCCCTTTCCCGAGCATATTTCCTTGAAATCGTGGCACCGATGCTGGCGGAACGGTTCCCCGGCCTTTCTTATACCGCTGGTCGCCTGGGCGCTGGGTCTGATGTACTCGGTCTCGATGATGCCGTGTCGCGCGATCATGACTGGGGCCTGCGGCTGAACCTCTTCGTGCCCGATGCTGCAATTGCTGAGGTGGACCAGGAACTTGAACGGATGCTCCCCGAGAGCTTCGTTGGTTTACCGGTCCGATTCGCCCTCACGGGCCAGACGGCGCAGCGACACCGGGTCGAGGTGACGAGCGTGTCCCGTTTCCTGGACGCGCGACTGGGCTTCGATCCTCGTGCGGCATGTCCGCGCGCGACTGGCTCTCGATCTCAGGGCAAGCTGCGCTCGAAGTCGTCGCCGGCCCGATCTTCTCTGAGACCTCCGACGAGCTTGGCTCAGCTCGACGGGCGCTCGAGTGGTATCCCGACGATGTCTGGCGCTACGTGCTCGCCTGCGACTGGATCCGCGTCGATCAAGAACTCCCTCTGATGGGACGCGCAGCTGACCTGGGCGACGACGCCGGCTCCCGCGTTATCGCGGCCCGGTTGGTGTGCAGCGTCATGCACATGGCGTTCATGGTGGAGCGTCGCTGGCCTCCGTACTCAAAGTGGTTCGGCACCCTGTTCCGCACATTGGCCCACGCAGATGAGGTGGGCCTGGCGATTGACTCTGCCCTCCGCGCCAACAACCTGGCCGGTCGACAGCTCGGTATTGCCGCCGCGCTCGAGCCGCTGCTCAGACGACAGAATGCCCTCGAGTTGACCGCAACGACACGAGCAACGATCCCGTTCTGGGATCGCCCGTATCTGCACACCGACCCGGTTATCATTGCCCAGCTGCTGGACGGGATAGTGGATCCGAGTGTTCGGGCGCTGCCGCGCGGCCGGGGGTCAGTTGATCAACGCACCGAAAACGTCGACGTCCTCGTCGACGTCAACGCACGCAGGTCAGCAGTGGCGAACTGAGCCCCCACCGCCGGGTGAGGCATCCGTTCTCAGTCCGCCTGGTCCGTCCCGCGTTTGCCATTCTTTCAATCCTCCCGACGCCCGCCCGGCCATCTCGAACAAGACCGCACCGCTTGCGCGTCGGAATACAATTGGCACCTTGGGCCGAGGATGTGTAGCGGCGGCACGATGCGCGCCTGCGGGAAGAGGTGGACCCATGTCAGCTGACCCGTCCGACGAGGAGCGGGACGGGGCCGCGCAGGAGAACCCTCACGTCCCCCACACGACTCCACCGCTTGAACGCACCAGATTCGGCGGCACCGAACGCCGACGCGACCGCCCTGTTGAAAGCGAAGCGCCGGTGTCGCGCAACGACCTCAGTAAAGGGCCGACGGAGTTACTGGAGAACCGCAAGGCGCGGATCAACTGGGGCGTGCTGGGGATCTCGTCAGCGGTTGTCCTCGCATTCTCGATCTGGGCGATGGCGACGCCTGACGGCGCCCGCGCGACGCTGCATGCGACCGTCGACTGGATCGCGACCAACCTCGGCTGGTACTACGTGCTCACGATCACCCTCATCATCGGCTTTGTGCTCTGGGTCGCGTTCTCCAAGGAGGGCAGCGTGCGCCTCGGCCCCGATCACTCGCGGCCGCAGTACAAACTCTTCACCTGGGTGTCGATGCTCTTCGCCGCCGGCGTCGGAATCGACCTGCTTTTCTTCTCGGTCACCGGCCCCGTCGTGCAATACCTCACGCCGCCTTCTGGCCAAGGCGGATCCACCGAGGCGACCCAGGACGCGGTCGTCTGGACGATGTTCCACTATGGGATCGCCGGCTGGTCGATCTACGCGCTGCTCGGTATGGCGTTAGGGTACTTCGCCTACCGCTGGGGCATGCCGCTGTCCATCCGCGCTGCCCTCTACCCGCTGCTCGGCAAGCGCGTGCGCGGCACCGTTGGCGATGCCATCAGCATCATCGCCCTCGTCGGCACCGTCTTCGGCGTGGCGACGTCGATGGGGATCGGCGTCGTCCTGCTGGACGTCGGCTTCTCGCTGTTGTTCGGCCTGGAGCAGGGCCTTGCTCTGCAGATCGCGCTGGTCGTAGTCGCAGCACTCCTCACCATCGCGGCCACCACGTCGGGCGTTGACCGGGGCATCCGCTGGATCTCGGAGCTGAATCTCTGGAGCGCCGCGGCGATGATGGTCTACATCCTCGTCACCGGCCATACCGCCTTCCTCCTGAACGCGTTCGTCGAGAACATCGGTCGGTTCATCGTGACGTTCCCTGAACGCACACTCCGCACCTTCGCATACGAGCCCGGCGGCGCGGAGTGGATGGGCGGATGGACCCTGTTCTTCTGGGCGTTCTGGCTGGCGTGGGGGCCGTTCGTGGGCGTCTTCCTCGCCCGAATCTCGCGTGGGCGCACGCTCCGTGAGTTCGTGATCGCGGCGATCACCGCACCGGTGCTGTGCGACTTCATCATCGTTTCGCTGTTCGGCAACTCAGCCCTGTACGAGGTGCTGCACGGCAACACCACGTTCGCCCAACTGGCAGTCGAGAGACCGGAGGCCGGCTGGTACGCACTCCTCGAGATGTTCCCGGGGCCGATGTTCCTCATCGGCCTCGCGACCCTCTCCGGGCTGCTGTTCTACCTCACCAGTTCCAACTCGGGCGCCATGGTGATGTCGAACTTCTCGGCGTCCATCCCGGACCCCGCCCACGACGGGCCCAAGTGGCTGCGGATCTTTTGGTCCCTGCTCACCGCGGTGCTCACCGTGGCGATGCTTCTGGCGGGTGGTGTGACGACGATGGAATACGCAACGCTCATTTTCGGGCTGCCGGTGACGATCATCGCCTACCTGGTCATGTTCTCCTTCTACAAGGTACTCCGCATGGAACGCGCCGACCGGGAGGGCCAGGTGCTGCGACGCCGATCCATGGCCCCCACCGGCGGGCAGGTGCCGGAGCGATCGTGGCGGCAGCGGCTCGAACGGATGCGGGCGTTCCCGTCTCTCCGCCAGGTCGCGCAGTTCCTCGACCGCACGGTGCGGCCGGCACTCGACGACGTCGCCGCCGAATTCCGGAAGCAGGGCTACGAGGTCGAGCAGGGCGGCATGGCCGGTCCGAACGGCACCGAGCCGGTGGTGCGCGTGTCAATGGAATCGTTCCGCCCCTTCCACTACCAGGTAGCGATCGTCGAAGCGCCGGTGCCGATGTTCAGCGGGCGGATGTCGCGCGAGACAGACGTGTACTTCCGGCTGGAGGTGTTCACCCAGACCGGGTCCGGCGGCTATGACCTGATGGGCCTCACCAAACAACAGATCATCGACGACGTGCTCGACCGATACGAGGCGCATCTCGCGTTCCTCACCCACACGGCAGAGACCGACACCTCATCCTTGCTCACCCCGCCGAGGCCGCACCCGACCGACCAGCTGCCGGCGCTCCCGAAAGACGCGGACGACATTCAGGACCTCGGCGACGACCGTGACTAGGCCTTGACCCGCGGCAGCTGGAGCGAGATTTCCCGCGCCGGCAAGGAATAGGCTGGGGCGCCATGGCGCTCCGACTGGTTCAGGTGAATTTCAAGGCCCGGGATGACGCAGCCCTCGGCCGGTTCTGGGCGGATGCGCTGGGCTGGGGTGTCTCCAGCGAGGGCCCCGGTGTGACCAACGTCGAACCCCCGGGATTCGTCTGGCCGGACCCTGCCGCGGTCTGCGTCGATGTCGTCTCCGTCCCTGACCCTGAGACAGTGAAGTACCGCGCGAGCCTCGACCTGGCGACCACGTCCACGGCTCATCAGGCGAACGTGGTGGCGCGCCTGCGGGAGCTCGGCGCGACATCCGCCGACGTGGACGAGGGCGAGGTGCCCTGGACGGTTCTGGCGGACCCGGAGGGCAACGTTTTCCGGGTGCTGGAGCCTCGATCGATCTACCAGGACACCGGGCCGATCGCCGCCGTGGTGGTCAGCTGCGCGGACCCACGGGTCATGGCCCGGTTTTGGTACGAGGCGATGGATTGGACGCTGCACGAGCTGACCGACGACCATGCGAGGCTCCGCTCTGCCCACGGTGTGGGGCCGTATCTTGAGTTCCTTCGCGTACCAGATGTGACGAGCGTGCGGACCCGGGTCCATCTCGACCTGAGGCCGTACGCCGGTGACGACCAGGCGGCGGAGGTTGCCCGGCTGCGGGCCCTGGGCGCTGCCGACGCCGACATCGGCCAGGGCGACGTGCCATGGGTGGTCCTCACCGACCCGGAAGGAAACGAGTTCTGTGTCCTCACCCCGGGCTGACGCGGGACCGGTCAGCGTTCACCCGGGGACTCCAGTTCCGGCCCGAACCAGCGTCTGAGCGCGTCGGTGAGTGTTTCATCGCTCCCAGGGTCGACCCAGGCCACGTGGCCGTCTGGCCGGACGAGCACGGCCGTTGGAGGAGCGACCTCCCCCAGTACCGGCAATTCCCACGCACCGGTGAACCGCGCGTCGATGGCCCGCACCCGGTCGGCCCATGGGGAGATGTCGATGCGCCGCGGCCCGGCGAAGGTGAGCAGAACCGGCCTGGCCTCGTGCAGAAGGGCGTATACGCGGGTCGGGCCCCCCATGGTGTCGAGGTCGAAGTCCGGCATCCGTCGTCCCAGAAGCGGATGCCCGTTCCCCGGGGTGTAGGCGACGTCCAGTCCGTGGATGAGCCCGGCGATCCGGTTCCGGGCCGGGGCCGTCGTCATGAGGTCGTCGATGATTTCGGTCAGCGCACCGGTGCGCGGGTCCGCGCGTTGCAAGACTGTCTGCGCCATCGACAGCCTGAGCGCTCGGGCTCCTGCCGGGTGCCGCTCGGCGTGGTAGGTGTCCAGCAGCGCCTGCGGGGAGATGCCGGTAACAACCTGGGCGAGCTTCCACCCCAGGTTGACGGCGTCTTGAATGCCCAACCCGATCCCCTGTCCACCGGCGGGGTAGTGGATGTGCGCAGCATCCCCGGCCAGGAGGACTCGGCCCACCCGGTACGCCGTTGCCTGCCGGGTGGCGTCGGTGAACCGTGAGATCCAGGTCGGGTCGTGCACCCCGAAGTCGGTTCCGAACACGGAGGTGAGGGCACTGCTGAGATCTGGAAGAGTGGGATCGGTGGCCGGCCCGATCTGTTGTTCCGTCGTGACTACGCGGTAGGAGTGCCCGTCCGGCATCAGATGGAGTGCGTGGACACCTGCCTCGTCCTGGACGAAGCCGGCCGGAGGTTCCTGGGCGACTTCGACCTCTGCGATGAGGTTGCTCCGCGTCGCATCCCACCCGCGGAAATCGATGTCGGCCGCCTTGCGGATCACGCTGCGGCCGCCGTCGGCCCCGACGAGGTACTTCGCTCGCATCGCCCCACCGTCACGGAATGCAACGTCGACTCCGCTCTCATCCTGCACGAATCCGGTCACCTCGCGACCATGGTCGACTCGCACTCCAAGCTCCTCGATCCAGTCCGCGAGGATCGGCTCGATCCGGTTCTGCCACAGGGCCAGCCCATAGGGGTGCCTGGTCGGAAAGTCGCTGATGTCCAGCACGGAGGTGCCGAACCGCGCGGTCTGCGCAATCTGCCCTTCCGCGAGAAACCGCTCAGCGATCCCGCGTTGGTCGAGAATCTCGATGGTGCGCGAGTGGAAACCCCCTGCACGTGACGCGACCAGCTCCGATGTTGCGCGACGCTCCATCACCGCCGCGTCGACGCCCGCCAAAGCGAGCTCACCCGCCAGCATCATCCCGGTTGGCCCGCCGCCCACGATGATCACATCAGCCATAGAAACCTCTCCTCGACCCTCCGACGGAACAGCGTATTGGGCGCCTGGGGGCTTGCAGCAAGACCCCCTCGCCGCGATATTCTGAAAATGCGACGTAGCACCAGCGAATTGCACAGCCGGGACAGAGGGCCACCACCCGGGCAGGCAGCACCGCGAGCAAGGGAGACTTCGATGTCCGGTCGTATCCACATTGACCTCTTCACCACGCTCGACGGGGTCGCCCAGGCTCCCGGCGGTCCCGAAGAGGACACCGACGGCAAGTTCGCGTTCGGCGGCTGGCAGGCGCCCCTGCTCGACGACACCGTCGGCGCCCAGGTCTCCGTTGGGATTCAAGCCATGGACGCCCTGCTCCTGGGCCGACGCACATACGACATCTTCGCCTCGTACTGGCCGTATCAACTCGACGGACCCGCCGCCGACATCGCGCGCAAATTCGACGCGATCCCCAAATACGTCGTGTCGCGCGGCGCGCCGGAACCCGGGTGGAGAGACTCCCACCTGCTCGGCAGGGACCTTGCCGCGGAGCTGTCGGCACTCCGCGAGCGGCACCAGGAAATCCACGTGATCGGCAGCATTGATTTCGCCCGCACCCTCGTCGCTGATGCTCTGTTCGACCAATTGAACCTGTGGGTGTACCCGATCGTGCTCGGTCCGGGCAAACGGCTGTTCCCCGCCGACGGACCACCCGCGTCCCTTGACCTGATCGGTGCCGAGGCGGCCTCGGAGAAGGGCGTGGTTCTCCTGCGCTACGGCCCGACAGGTGCTGTGCCGGCAACGGGCGACATGACCTGAGACGACGTCAATCGGACAGAGGAGACGACAATGGGCGAACAACCTGCAGGCACGGTTTCAGCAGAGCTGATGATCGACCTGATCATCTCGCTGGACGGCTACGCCTCCGCCGAGGGCTGGCCCGGATGGTGGGGGCTGGAGGGGCCGGAGTACCTGGCCTGGCTGGAGGAAGAGGGGAAGAAGGACTACACCGTCCTCATGGGGGCGACCACCTACCGGCTGATGAGCGGCATGTCAGAAGAGGCAGCGACCGAGGGCTCGGACTTCTCCGAGAACGAGGGAGCCAGCCTGACCGGCCTTGCCGCCATGCCGAAGGTCGTCTTCTCCTCCACCCTGCAGGCGCCCTTGGAGTGGCCGAACTCTGAGTTGGTCTCCGGGGACGCGGTCGAGGCGGTGACCGAGATGAAGCGCACCCGCACCGGCCGTCTCAGTACCCTCGGAAGCCTCAGCCTGTCCCGGTCGTTGCTGAGCGCGGGCCTCGTGGACCGGTTCCGGGTGGTGGTCTTCCCGGTGATCACCGGGCGCACCGGGCGGGAACGGATCTATGACGACTATCCGGACGTCTCGCTCGAGATGGTGGAGAGCAAGACCTTCGACGGCCGGATCCAGTTGCTCGAGTACATCCCCACCGTGATCAGCGGCCCGCCGGGCCGCGGTTCGGAGTGACAAAGGGCCCCTCCGCGAGGAGGGGCCCTTCCTGTTTCCGTCAGCGGCGACCGGCCAGGGCTTCGGCGGACTCCTCGAGCACCGTCTCGATGTCGTGGCCCGTCGGCATGCGCACCGCGGTCAGGACCAGAACGGCGACCGCTGCGCACAGCGCTGCGGCGACCCACAGGCCCAGGTGCATGCCATCGACGAAGGCGCCGTTCACACCGGGGAACCCGTCGAACACCGCGCCAGCGGATGCCGCTTCGACCGCGTCGGCGGGAAGGGCAGTCGCGGTGACGGCGGGGATCACGTGGGCGGCAACGATCGCCGACAGAATGGCGGTGCCGATGGCACCACCGACCTGGATGCAGGTGGTCTGGAAGCCGCTGGCTACGCCGGCAAGGTGCACCGGGGCCCCGCCCACGATGAGGTCTGCCCCCGACGGGATCGCAAAGCCGGACCCGAAGGCGATGACCACGAAGGGCACGGCCATCATCCAATACGGCGTTTCCACGCCAACCAGCGTCAACAACGCGAGGCCGACCGCCATCAGGCCAAGGCCCAGCGCGGCAACCGTGCGGGGGCCGATCTTCGAGGTGAGGAATGCACCGATGGGCGCGGACGGGATCGAGAAGACGCTCATCGGCAGCATCATCAGGCCCGCGGTTGCCGCGCTGTTACCCAGCGAGTTCATCAGGAACAGGGTCAGCAGGAACGTGACTCCGAGAATCGCGAAGAAATTGGCCAGGAAGACGAGGCCACCAACGCTGACACCAGCCGACTTGAAGAGGCTCAGCGGAAGGAGCGGGTATGCCACGCGACTCTCGACGACCACGAACAGGGCGAACAGCACCAGAGCGGCCGCACCGACGCCGATGGTCGCGGCGCTGCCCCAGCCCCAGCTCTGCGCCTGCACCACGGCGAAAACGACGGAGAACAGCGCTCCGCCGAGCAGGATGATCCCCGGGTAGTCGATCCCGCCACCCTTCTCAACGGCAGTCTCGCGGATCACCAGGGCGGCCATGACCACACCGAGGATGGCGATCGGTACGTTGATGTAGAAGACCCATTCCCACCCGACGCCCTGCACCAACAGGCCGCTCACGAGCGGCCCCCCGGCGATGGAGACGGAGGAGACCCCGCCCCAGATTCCCACGGCCATGCCGAACTTCTCGCGCGAGAACGTCGCCCGGAGCAGGGCAATTGTCTGCGGCATCAGGAGCGCCGCGCTCACGCCCTGCAGGGCGCGGAGCACGAGCACGCCTTCGATGCTTCCGATGAGGCCGATCGCGACGCTGGTGATGCCGAAGAGGACGACACCCATGATGTAGATCCTTTTCCGGCCGAAGCGATCGCCGAGCTTGCCCGCTGGAATGAGGCAGACGGCCAGGGCGAGCAGGTAGGCGTTGATGACCCATTGGAGCTCGCCGAAGGTGGCATCGAGGTCTGCCTGGATCGCCGGGTTGGCGATGTGCACGACGGTGGAGTCCAGACCGACCATGAACAGGCCGAAGCACACGGCGATCAAGGTGAGCGCCGGATGGCCCGGGCGCCGGAAGGGCGGAACGTCGGTTCCGAGGGGGGCGGATGCGGAGGCCACAGACACTTCTTTCTTGGTCATAGAAAATATAATTACATAAGTATAACTAATCACGTGGACGGCTCAGTTACCTCTACCGCGGCACCGGCCGTTGCGACTACGCTCTGACCAGTTCGCGCAGCAGTGCGCCGACCGGAGAGCAAGGGGTGCCCGATGAGCACTTTGACGCAATGGGAGCGGGACGAGGTCGCGCGAGCGAACGAGGGCGGCAGGCGGCCGGTGGTATTCATCCACGGCCTCTGGCTGCTCTCCAGCAGCTGGGACAAGTGGCGCGCCCTCTTCGAGGACAACGGATACACGACTGTCGCACCGGGCTGGCCGGACGATCCAGACAGCGTCGAGGATGCGAGGCGTGACCCAGACGTCTTCGCGAAGAAGATGGTCAACCAGGTGACCGACCACTACCTGGAAGCCATCGGCGAGCTTCAGCACGAACCCGCCGTGATCGGGCACTCCTTCGGCGGGCTGATCGCACAGAAGATCGCCGGCGATGGAGCGGCTGCGGCCACAGTGTCAATCGACAACGCACCCTTCCGGGGCGTACTCCCGCTGCCCGCGTCCTCGCTGAAGTCGGCCGCGCCGGTTCTGGCCAACCCGACCAATCTCGGCAAGGCGGTTTCGCTCACGTTCGAGCAGTTCCGTTATGGCTGGGCGAACCAGGTCGACGAGGCAGAGGCCCACGAGCTATACGACACCTATCACGTTCCAGCTTCCGGAGTGCCGCTGTTCCAGGCGGCGACGGCCAACCTGAACCCCTTCGCCGAGACCAGGGTCGACACGAAGAATCCCGACCGCGGTCCGCCGCTCCTGATTTCCGGAGAGGGCGACAACACCGTACCGTGGCCGATCATGGAAGCCGGCTACAAGCTCCAATCGCGCAACGACGGCGTGACCCGGGTCGCCAGGGTGCCGAACCGTGGCCACTCCCTGACCATCGACAGCGGATGGCGCGAACCGGCCGACGTCGCCCTCGCCTTCGTGCAGGAGTTCACTCCCGCCGAAATGTGAGAGCGGCGAAGCGGCCGCCCCGTCGGCCCCGCGCATTCACAGCGGGCGGTCATCTCCCGCTGCCACTCTTCAGCCATGGTGGACAAGAAGAAGAGCGAACGTGAGGCCATCGACGATGTCGTCAAGCGTTTGAAGAAAAAATATCCCGACATCCCCGGCAAGCACATCGAACAGATTGTCGACGACAACTACACGAAGCTCCAGAACGCCAAACTTCGCGACTACATCCCGGTCCTGGTCGAGCATGGTGCCAAGTCGGAGATCGTCAAGGCGAAGCACAAGGGCTGACCCTGGAACGCGGCATGAAATGAAATTGTCTCGACAAGTGGATACAACCTGTGTAATCCTCAACTGGGATCATCCGCATCCAGGCCCCGTGCGGCGCTCGAGGGAGTTCATTCTTGAAAAACGTATTCTTCGGAGAAACCGGTCCGGTTGCCATTCCGAAGCTCGCGCACACGCCAACCCCCACGTCTCAAGCGGATGCCGCGACAGCGGACGCGAAGGACCCACGAACGGCTCCGCCGGGGCCCGCTGACCACGGCGCCGAATCGCGCGAGGCCGGAGCCCATCACCGCGTGTCGGTTGCCAGGATGGATGAAGCGACCCTGGTCGTGAAGCTGGACCAGGCGATCCTGGGCTACATCCATCGGGCCGGCACCGTCTACGTCGCCCTCCGAGGCGTCACCCTCGGTCTCGCCGTCGAGGTCGGCCAGTCCGTTTCGCGGGCCCGTGCATTCGCACTGCTGCACTCCGACTGGCGCGGACCGGCGATCAGCGCCTGAACATCCCCGGGCTAACGCCCTCGCGTCCCACCTTCGTCATGCACGATGTACGCTCACAGGACCATTGTGAGAAGAGGGAGTGCGTTATGGACATGCGCCTGGAGCTGGTGCCACTGGTCTCGACCGACGTCGACCGAAGCAAGGCGTTCTACGTGGACCGGGTGGGCTTCACCCTCGACCACGATGTTGAGCCAGGGAACGGGATGCGCATAGTGCAGCTGACACCGCCGGGCTCCGCCTGTTCCATCGTCATCGGTGTCGGGATCAGCGAGCCCGAAGCGGCACCCGTCCGTGGCCTCCACCTGGTCGTGGACGACGTCGACGTCTCCCGCCGGACCCTCGTCGACAACGGGGTCGACGTTTCGGACGTGCATGACATGGGCAGAGGCGTTCGGTACGCCTACTTCAGCGACCCCGACGGCAACTCCTGGGCATTGCAGCAGATCACGCGGTGATCCGCAGCACGACGTTGCCCTTCTTGCGGCCGGTGTCGACATAGCGGTGTGCGTCGACGATGTCTACGAGGTCGTAGGTGCGGTCGATGACCGCCCGATATCGACCTGCTTCCGCGAGGCCGACGAGGAATGCCAGATCCTCGGCCCTGCTCCTGCCGACGCTGGCCGTCACCAACAGTCCGCTCTTCCGACGCCGACGCGATGCCCGCAGCAGACCGGCGAGGTCAGTGACGACGAGCAGCAGCGCGCCACCTGGCTTGACGGAGCCCGTCATCCGGTTGAGCGGGACATTGCCGACACAGTCCACGATCACGTCGAAGCGTTCGGCATGCGCCGTGAAGTCGTCGCTCGTGTAATCGATCACCCAGTCTGCACCGAGTGAGGTGACCAGCTCCGTATTGACGCCGCTGCAGACCGCGGTGACACGGGCGCCCAGCTCGTGGGCGAGTTGGACTGCTGCCGTACCCACCGCACCGGAAGCCCCGTTGACCAGCACACTGTCACCCGGTTCGACCACCACCTGATTCAGGTATCCCCGCGCCGTGAGCCCGCCGAAGACGAGCGTCACCGCTTCCTCATAGGTCATCGAGCGGGGCTTCGCGATGATGGCGTGGTCCTGGTGCACACACACGTACTCGGCATGACCGCCGAATGCTCCGCCGAGCATTGCGATCACCTCGTCGCCCGGCTTGAACCGGGTGACGTTCTCCCCGACGGCTTCGACGACCCCGGCGGCATCCATGCCGAGGACCGGGTGGCGGGGCCGGAGCAGGCCGAGGCCGTATGCCGCAAACGCGCCCAACCCGCGCGGAACGCTGCGGCTCCTGGCGCGGTGGTCCGCGACGCTCACGGTGCTCGCGTGCACCGCGATGAGCACCTCATCCTGCCGTGGTGCGGGCTTGGGCACCTGGACGAGCTGGACGACCTCGGGAGGTCCGAACCTCCCGTATGCGGCTGCCTTCATCAGGGGCGCAGCCCCGCGGGATCCGGCACCGGGTTGGGCAGGTTTCGCGTTGATCATCGCCTGGCCGTTCATGAGGCAGCCGCCGACCCCGCGGGCGCAGGGCTTGTGGTGACGGGGCTGGGCTTGAAGCCTTTCACGACCAACCATACGCCCAGTGAAAACTCCCAGCTCGCGAGCAGGAGTGCGCCGAGACCGGACAGCGGGGACACCGGCCCCCAGAGGCCGAACAGCGCGCCGACAACGGATGCGATGAGGAGGGGCGCCCCGATGAATCCCAGGATGGGAAGGATCCGGGGCACCAGGCGGGACGTGTACATCAGCGATCCCAGCAGCAGCGCATTCACTGCGGGGAGGAACCCCTGACCGAGCACGGTCGTCCAGGTGTTCAGGGCGAGCAGCGCCTGCCCGGTGATCACCGCCTCGTCTCCGGCGCCCGCCTGCCGCAGGGTCACGATGGCCAGGAGTGCGACGACTCCGGCGAAAATGGTGGCCGCCTCCAGGATGCGTGAGCTGACGAAGCCGAGGGCGACCCCTTCGTTCTGCCGCTTGACCACCGGGTAGAGTGCGATACCGGTTCCGATGCAGGCGAGGGCGACAATGATCTCCAGAATGCCACCAACGATCACGCCGGTTACCGGGCCTGCGCCGGCGATGAAGTGAGCGTCGGTTCGCACCGGACCATAGAGCGCGAGGGTCGGGATCGAGACGAAGGTCATCAGGTAAAGCACGCCGGCGACCAGCGCGGTTTTTCGCAGCGAGCTCATCGGGACTCGTTTCGCTGTGGGGGTGACGACGGTAGTCATGGTGTCAATCTCCTTTGTTGATCGTTTCGTGGGCTGTGGGAAGGTCGGGGTCGATCTGGGTGACATCGATTTGGCTGACGGAGACCAGCGGCAGGCCGAGGTCGCGCACCTTCTGGAGGAGTCCATGCAGGGCAGCCTGGTCGGTCACCCGACTGCGGAGTACGGTGGTGCCGTCGCTCTCAGCGCTGAGGCTGAGCACGTCGAACCACTCGGTCCACCGGGGGTCCAGGTGTCCTTCGAGGCGAACCTCGTACCAGCCGCTCATGGCACTCCTTCCTGATTCGAAGGTAGGAGCGGTGCTGGTGAGCGGCCATCACCAGATGTGGTGATAATCGTGGTGATTCAGAGGTCGAGTTCCTCTGCCCGCCGGACGGCGGCACGACGGTTGGTCACGCCGAGCTTGGCGTAAATGTGGCTGGTGTGGGTGCGCACCGTGTTCAGCGAGACCACCAGTTTCCGGGCGATCCCGGGACCGTCAAGGTCGGTTGCCAGCAGCCGGAGCACCTCGCCCTCCCGCTGGCTCAGCGGTTCGATCAGGCCAGGGCCGACGGGCGTCCTCCTCCCCGTCGCACTCATCGCGTTCATGGTGGCCAGGAGCCGACGAACATACGGCACGGCCGGTCCCTGATTGACCGCGGCTCGCAACAGCGCGGCCATCGGTTCCCCCTCGTCGGTGAAAATTCGAACGTAGCCCTCATGCTGGGACAACGCCACAGCGCGATGCAACGCGGCGAGCGCCGCTGCCGTGTCCCCGCGTGTCTGCTCGGCGAGGGCCCGGAGCACCAGGATTTCGATGACGCTCCCGGTTCTGCCGCCGTCTTCCGCCGCTCGCAGCAGTCGAGCGAGGAGGCCGATCGCTTCGTCGAGGTGGACCGCCGCCTCGTGGATGGAGTCACCCGGGCGCCCGGTGCGTTTCGCGCTTTCAGTGCTTTCCGCGGCATGGCGGGCCAGGAGTACCCTGGCCAGGGTGATGTGCTCGAACTCGCGCAGGTAGCTGAGGTCGTCGGCTGACGACAGTGCTCGTTCCCGCGCCCAGCCGAGCGCTTCACCCAGCCGCGCCTGCCTGATCCAGATCCGTGCTCGCAACGCCGCCACCGGCCGAACGTTCGGGAAGTAGTCACTCACGTAGAGCCGCTCCGCCTCGGCCAGCTGGTCAACCGCACCGGCCAGGTCGCCTTCGGACTCCCGGACCCGGGACATGGCCACCCGCCAGCGGTACAGGTTCTGCGCCAGCCCGCCCAGCGGCCCGAGCTCGTCGCTACGCCTGAGCAGTTCGGTCGCGCCGAGCGGGTCGTCGCGCTCGCGGAGGATCCCGCTCATCCCCACGTACATGTCGGCAGTTCCCCGGAGAACAGACCCCGGCTTCCCCGGCGCACGCTCCAGCGCGTGCTCGTAGGTGCGCAGGGCATCGTTCACACGCCCCTGGACGAGGCGGATGTCCGCCAATGCGATCGCGCACCCGAAGGTGTCGGCGAGGTGCCCGGCGCTGTACAGCCCGGCCAGGCATTCGGAGTACGACCGGTGCGCTGCTTCCAGGTCACCGCTCCCCCAGTAGGCGAGCCCCAACAGACCGGATGCGGCTGCACGACCGATGTGGTCTTCCGCGGGAGCGAGAGCGATCGCACGCTGTGCGTGGCGCACCGTGCCCGCCGGGTCACCACGCCCCAGGGCAAGGGCAGCCCGATACACCTCGATGGTCTCCGGGAGACGACGGAATTCCTCGTGGTCGCGGACGACCATGTCCGGTGATCCGGTACCGATCTCCCGGCCGTCGTCTCCCGGCGGCCCCAGCCACCGCTCGACGTTCCGCAGCCGCTCCTCGACTCCGTCGACGTCCCCGCTCACCAGCAACGCGCCGACCAGCCCAATGCCGAGCACCGGCCTGACGCGCACCACCTCATCAGGGAGCAGCTCCAACCAGCCGCGCAGTATGGCCTCCTGCCGGTTCCTCCGGATTGCCGGGACATACAGTTCGACGAGGTCCGCCGCCCGCTCGAAATCCTCCGCGGCCAGCGCGTGGCGGATCGCCTCCCGCGTGTCACCGGCCTGTTCGCACCACGCGCTTGCGCGCCGGTGAAGTTCGGCGAGCTCGTCGCCGCGCTCGTCCACCAGCCGGGCCTGCAACACGTCAGCGAAGAGCTGGTGGTAGCGATACCACTGCCGACGTTCATCGAGCGGAACAAGGAACAGGTTGCCCCTCTCCAGCGCAGCCAGCCGGGCCTTCCCGCCGTCCTGTCGGGTGACGGCATCGCACAGCGGGCCGGTCAGCCGGTCCAGGATGGACGTTTGGAGCAGGAAACGCTGGACATCCGCTGGTTGGCGCTGCAGGACCTCTTCGGCCAGGTAATCGACGATGTACCGGTCGTCACCGGCGAAACCCGCGATGAACGCGGACACGTCTGTGCGCCCCTGCATCGACAGTGCCGCCAGCTGGAGCGCGGCGATCCAGCCTTCGGTACGCGCGTCGAGTGCCGCGGCATCGTCGGCCGTCAGCGCGAGTCCCATCACGTCGGCGAGGTAGGAAGCCGCCTCCTCGGCCGTGAAGCGCAGGTCGGCGGCGCGGATCTCGACGAGCTCACCCCGTGCCCGCAACCGCGCCAGCGGCAGCATCGGGTCCGCGCGGCCGGCGATCACGAGGTGCAGTTGCGGGGGCAGCCGCTCCAGCAGGAACGCCATCCCCTCGTGAACCTCCCGCGATTCGATGAGGTGATAGTCATCGAGCACCAGGATCACGTCGTTCGTGAGGACGTGGAGGTCGTTGACGAGGGTGGCCAGCACCGCCTCGATGGGCGACTGCGGTGATTGCAGGAGCGAGAGCGCGGTTGCTCCGACGTCGTTCACGGATGCCTTCAGCGCGGTGACGACATAGGTCCAGAACAGGACCGGTTCGTTGTCGCCGGCGTCGAGCGAGAGCCACGCGGTCGACCATCCGCGGGCGGAAGCGGATGCCAGCCACTCGGCCAGGAGTGTGGTCTTACCGAAGCCGGCTGGAGCCGACACGAGGGTCAGCGTCGATTCAGTGCCGCGGCCCAGTCGTTCCTTCAGTCGGGGACGCGCGACCACCCTGCGGCGCAGCGTGGGAGTGTGAAACTTGGTCTCGAGAAGTGGGCCCGCCATGTCCCCCTCCCTTCAGCAGACAGTGTATGGCTGGTCAGCCGCCCGCGCGGACGCCGCGGACAGCCGGCCGCAGGATGACGGCGGATGCGCCGAACGCCGCGCCGAACGCTCCCAGCGTGATCACGGTCACCGTGGCATCCGGTCGCACGACCGACTGGCCGGAGAGCGCCTGGACACAGAGGATCGTGATGACGGCCGCGTACAGTCCCGCGGCCACGATCACAAGGCCCAGGCGGGTCGTCTCCCTGCGAAGGGCAGGCACCCGGGACGAGCCGAGCTCGAGCAGCAGCGCGGCCAGCGGCAGCAGCTGGAGGGCGTGCATGCCCACGAAGTGCGGAACGCGCAGGTCACCCGCGACCGTGCTCCAGCCGAGGATCGGCAGGCCAGGACCGCCGTCGGCCACTCCCACCGCGTGCGCGCCGGCGATGCCCTGGAAGTTGCCGAGCTGGGCGGATGTCGGTGAGGTCATGAAGAAGGCGAGGGCCATTCCGGCCAGGCCCAGGACCACCCCGGATCGGATGGCCCAGGAGCGGGCGGAGTCGCCGAGCCGGGCGAAGGCGAGGAGCGCCCCGACCAGGAGCGTGACCAGCCACACGACGACGATCGAGATCGCCATTGCCGCCCACAGCGCGGCATGGAACGGGGTGGAGACGTTGAAGTGGCTCGTGGTTCCGGCGATGACGGCACCGGTGATGATGACCATCTCCACCAGCAGCGCACCAGCCGCGATGGTCCCGGCCCACCACGCCAGGCGGCGGTGCCGTCCGGCCATCCCCGCGAGCCAGGACAGCGTCACAGCGTAGAGGAGGATTGAGACGGCGAACTTGAACGGTTTCGCCCAGATGGGCGCGCCGAGCAGCACTCGCGGGTCGATCATGAGCCCGATGATGCTGACGACGACCAGCGCCAGCATAGCACCGGCGAGGAGGATGAGGGGGCGGTGCCAGGTGATTGAGGTGCGTGTCACCAGGGGAGGATGCCGCAGGGTGGATGTCATCACTGCTCCAAATGGGTGTCGTACTAGCCGGTTGGGGGGTTGTAGCGCTGGTTGGATACGTGCTCCTGGGCAGTTCTCCTCAGCGCGGCGAAGAGCGCGTCCCCGAGCACCGTGCCGATCACGACGGTTTCGGATTTCTCCTCACGGGTCTCGCGGGTGTCGATCAAGTCCAGATCGGCTTCGGCGACGAGCAGCGCCGCCTCGGCGTAGCGCGCGAGCCATCTGGTGTCCGCCGGTTGGCCGGACGCGGCGAAGGCGCCCACCACCTGTGCGACGCCGAGGCGGCCCGGCCCGTCGGGGCTGTAGTCCCAGGCGGCCATGATCTCGTCAGCGTGCGCCAGGTCGTCGGCACGGACATCCGCTTGATCGATCGGAGCGGATGCCGCATGCTGGGCCACTCCGAGCGTGTAGGCAAGTGGGATCTCGGAATCGGCCGCGGCGAGGACCGACCGGGCGGCGGCGATAGAGAGGCCGCCCACCTTGACCAGCCCCGTGATCACGCGCAATCGTCGCAGGTGGTCGTCGGAGTAGTTCGCCTGGTTGACGTCGGTGCGCTCGCCAGGCGGCAGGAGCCCTTCACGCAAGTACATCTTGATCGTCGGAAGCGGGATGCCGCTCTGGGCGCTCAGCTGAGAGATCTTCACAACAGATATTATGTATATCCGATAGTGAAAATGTCTATAGCTGTCGCGCATCCCGCCGTCGCTGCGTGACGGAAAGCCGCGACGCCGGGACCGCACTCAGTCGGTGCCGAACTCCATCGCAGCGCGGTCGAGCGACGCCTCGGCGGCATCCGCTGCCTCGTCGGTGACGGGGGCGCCGACGATTGCCGCAGCCCCGCCCTGGTCCAGGGCGCCGACGAGCGCGGCGGTCTCCCCCGAGATGATGCCCTGCGCCGCGTACTGCTCCAGGCGAGCCCGGCTGTCGGCGATGTCGAGGTTGCGCATGGTCAGCTGGCCGATGCGGTCCACCGGGCCGAACGCCGCATCTCCGACGCGCTCCATCGAGAGCTTGTCAGGGTGGTAGCTGAGCGCCGGTCCGGTCGTGTTCATGATCGTGTAGTCCTCGCCGCGACGCAGGCGCAGCGTGACGGTGCCGCTCACGGCCGAGGCAACCCAGCGCACGATCGACTCGCGCAGCATGAGGGACTGCGGGTCGAGCCAGCGGCCCTCGTACATCAGGCGGCCGAGGCGACGACCCTCCGAGTGGTAGTTGGCGATCGTGTCCTCGTTGTGGATCGCGTTCAGCAGGCGCTCGTAGGCGATGTGCAACAGGGCCATGCCCGGTGCCTCGTAGATCCCGCGGCTCTTTGCCTCGATGATGCGATTCTCGATCTGGTCGCTCATGCCCAGGCCGTGACGGCCGCCGATGGCGTTGGCCTCGTGGACCAGGGCAACGGCATCCGTGAACTCAACGCCGTTGATGGCGACCGGACGGCCCGCCTCGAAGGTGAGGGTCACATCTTCGGTCTTCACCTCGACGTCGTCGCGCCAGGCGGCGACGCCCATGATCGGCTCGACGATCTCGATGCCGGTGTCCAGGTGCTCGAGGCGCTTGGCCTCGTGGGTGGCGCCCCAGATGTTGGCGTCGGTCGAGTAGGCCTTCTCGGCCGAGTCGCGGTACGGGAAGCCGTGGGCGACCAGCCACTCCGACATCTCCTGGCGACCCCCGAGTTCGGTGACGAACTGGGCGTCCAGCCACGGCTTGTAGATGCGCAGCTGCGGGTTGGCGAGCAGGCCGTAGCGGTAGAAGCGCTCGATGTCGTTGCCCTTGTAGGTGGACCCGTCGCCCCAGATGTCGACGCCGTCCTCCTTCATGGCGCGCACGAGCATGGTGCCCGTGACCGCGCGGCCGAGGGGCGTCGTGTTGAAGTAGGTGCGGCCGCCGCTGCGAATGTGGAACGCACCGCACTGCAGGGCGACGAGCCCCTCCTCGACGAGCGGGCCCTTGGCGTCGACGAGGCGCGAGAGTTCGGCGCCATACTCGAGGGCGCGCTCCGGCACCGTGTCGATGTCCGGCTCGTCATACTGGCCGATGTCGGCCGTGTACGTGCAGGGCACGGCGCCCTTGTCACGCATCCACGCGACGGCGACGGAGGTATCCAGACCTCCCGAGAAGGCGATGCCGACGCGTTCGCCGACGGGCAGGGAGGTGAGGACTTTAGACATGGCCTCCATCTTATTCGGCGGCGGAGGCTCCCAGTTTCGCCCGCTCCAGGCCGTCAAGCATCAGGTCGAGGCCGATGAGGAATTCGTCGCCATAGTCGTAGCCCGGCCGGAGGATGTGTTTCGTCATCAGTTCGACGAGGTGCGGGTACTCCTCGGCCGGGAGCTGCGCGAGCATGACCTGCGCCATCGCCTGCGTCTGCTCCTCCGACTCGAACGGGAGGCTGTTCTCCTGCACGGCGAAGCCATAGACGTAACTGTCGACGGCGGAGAAGGCGTGGGCTGTCATCGCTACCGAGAAACCGCCATTCCGGAAGGTGCCGATCACCCGGTTGTGGTGGCGCAGCGTCGACGGTCCGGGCTGGGTTCCGGAATCCTTCAACCCGGTCGCCCACGGATGCCGCGCCAAGACCTCGCGGAATGAGATCGAGCGTTTGCGAATGGCGAGCTTCCACTCGTCACCGTCGGAGGGCAGTTCGATTTCGCCGAAGATCGCGTCAACCATGCCGTTCAGCAGGTCTTCCTTGTTTGCGACGTGGTTGTACAGCGACATCGCCTCGACCCCGAGCTCCTCCCCGAGCTTGCGCATCGTGAGGGCGTCGATGCCGCGGGCATCCGCCAGTTCGATCGCGGTGCGGAGCACGCGGTCCCGGTTGAGGCGTACCCGAGGTCCCGCGGCGGCTTGCGCGCGGGGCGTCATCGTCGAATTCCCGTCGATCTGCCCATTGACAAACCTTACTACGTATATGTACGGTACTTACATCGTAAACATACAACGTAAGGAAAGCTGATGACCATCCTCCTGCACCCACCGATGACAGGTGCCGCGGCTCGCCGCACGTCAGTGGCCGGCTTCATCTCCTGGTCTCCGCGGACGGCCAGCCTGGTCGCCGGCGTGAGCCTCGCGCTCATGGCCGTGCTGGCCCCACTCGGCAACTTCGGCGCCATCGCGCCGCTCATTGCGGCGGGCGACGCGGCGCAGACCGCCGCGGCCATAGGCAACGCCCCAGCGCAGTGGCTCTTCGGCGTCGTCGCCCTGTTCCTGGTCACGATCCTCGACATCGTCGTGGCCGCAGCCTGGTATGTGCTCTTCGCGCCGGTCAGCCGCGTCGTTTCTGCCGTCGCGGCGTGGTTGCGCGTCGCTTTCGCCGTCGGCTTCATGGTTGCCATCAGCCAACTCGTGGTCGCGCTCGACCGCCTTGACGACCCCGCCGCCGTCGTCAGCGCCACCCACGCCTTCTCGACGATCTGGTTGATCAGCCTGGGGGTCTTCGGCACCCACTTACTCGTGATCGCCGCCCTGGCCTACCGCTCGGGGTTCGTGGCGCGTATCTTCGGCGCCCTGCTCGCTGTTGCCGGCCTTGGCTACATCGCGGATGCCGTCGGCACGGTATTCATTCCCGGCTTCACCGCCGTTTTCGGCAGCCTTCTCTTCATCGGCGAGGTGGCAATCATCTTCTGGCTGTTGATCAAGGGCCGCCGCCTCGTTGCCGCCGGCGCTCGCACGGAAGCAGTCGGCCGATGAGGGCCATCGTCTCCCGCAACTACGGCACCCCCGATGTCCTGAGCATTGAGGAGGTCGCCACGCCGGTGCCGGGCGCGGGCGAGTTGCTGGTACGCAACCACGCTTCCGTTGTCACCGCCGCGATGTGCCACGCTCGATCCGGCAGTCCGTTCTCGACTCGGCTGTATTTCGGTCTCCGGAGACCGAAGTGGCCAATCCTCGGCACGGTCTTCTCCGGCGAGGTCGAGGCAATTGGAAGCGCGGTGACCCGTTTCCGGGCGGGTGACCGAGTCTCCGGCGTCAACGTGACGGACTTCGGCGCACACGCCGAATATGTCGTGGTCGGGGAGGACGGGGTGGTCGTGCCGACGCCGGCCAACCTGACGCACCCCGAAGCGGCCGCTGTCTTCGACGGCTCGGTCACGGCGTTGCCGTTCCTGCGGGACACCGCCGGGCTGGGAGCCGGCCAGTCCATCCTGGTCAACGGAGCCTCGGGCGCAGTGGGAACCGCGGCGGTCCAGCTTGCGAAGTATTACGGCGCAACAGTTACCGCGGTGTGCAGCACGGGCAACGTCGCTTTGGCCAGGTCATTGGGGGCCGACACCGTCATCGATTACACGGCGGACGATTTCACCCTGCGCCGGGATGCCTACGACGTCATCTTCGACACCGTCGCGAGCAGCTCCTTCGGACGCAGCCGACGCGCCCTGAAGCGCGGGGGGATCTACCTCACGACCGAGCCGACCCCGCCGATCTTCGCGCAGATGCTCTGGACCTCACGGATCGGCAGCAGGAGGGCCGCCGTCACACTCACAGGCCTGGCCAAACCCGCGGTGATGACCGAGAACATCCGCTTCATCGCGGAGCTTGCGAGCTCGGGCAGGTTCGCACCCGTCATCGGCCGCACATTTGCGATGGAGCAGGGGGCCGAGGCTCATCGGCTGGTCGACAGCGGACGGAAGACCGGAAGCGCCGTGATCACACTGGCTGCCTGACCGAGATCATTCAGAGATCTCTCAGGCCCAGAGCAGCGCGACACCGACGCCGACCAGCCAGAGCGACCAGCCGATGTAGGCGATCGGTGTGACGGCGGCGGCGACCTTCCAGCCGCCCGGTTCGAACGGGCCGACGAACTCGAGCGAGCAGGCCGCCAGGACTGCGCCGATGACTATGCCGATCGAGCCGACCCAGCCGGGAACGACGTCGGTCTGGAGTATGGCGGCTCCGACCAGAGTGGTCCAGGCCCCGGTGAACAAGTAGCCCAGGTGTTCGCCGACGGCCACGCCGAGGAAGCGGTTGAAGGACTGGAAGACAGTGTCGACCGCATCCTTTCGCGCCGGCGTGGCCTGGGGGTCAGCGACGGCCCTGGCGAGATAGGGCACCAGGAACGGCCAGCGGATGAGACCGAGGAACTGCACAAGCGCTGCCAGCACACCGGCCACGGCTCCGACGCCGAGCAGGAGGGGATCGGCGCCGGCGAGGGATGCGGCCAGCAGGACCGCCAGCGGCGCCAGGAGCACGGCGGTCATCGCGAATGCCCACCAGAGCAGGACCAGCGCGGATCCACCGGCGCGGAACTTCGCGAGGATCTCCTCGGTTGGCCGACGGAGCACGTCCGGGTAGTCGAACAGCCGGGCCAGGCCGGCGAAGGTCGCGTTGAAGGCGACCGGCAGGGCGATGAGCAGCACACCGGCGAGGACGGTGGCAGTGCCGGTTGCGTGGTCGGTCATTGCGCGCTTGCGATCAGGGATGACATCGGGTCTTCTCCACGGGAGAGGTTGTGTACGCCGTACGTTAGCCCATAACGTACAATGTATGCAAGATCTGGGTTCCCGGAAAGTTGGTTCCATGCCCGCGGTGAGTTCGGCATCCGCCCGCAGTCGGCGGGCGCGTAACTCGTTGACGTTCGAGGGCATCCTCAATGCCGGTGAGCAGGTCGCTGCAACCGGGTTCGATGCGCTCACCATTCGGGCCGTCGCGACCGAGCTCGAGAGCTCTCCGATGTCCCTGTACCGCTACTTCGGGACCAAGGGCGAACTCGTGGACGCGCTTTTGAACCGGGTGCTCGGACGATTCGCTCATCCGTTGGAGGACGGACCGTGGATCGAGGCGTTGCGCCGGTTCGCTGTCAATCACCGGACGTTACTCCTGGACCACCCCTGGGCAATCGCGCCGCTGATCGCGAACCCGTACCCGGGGCCGAACGCGTTGCCGATCGGCGAGACGGCGCTGCGAATCCTTGACCGAGGCAACATCAGGGGGGACGATGCGGTTGCGGTTTTCAGCGGGATCGTCGCTCTGAACTATGGCTGGTCGTCTTTCGTGGTTGCCCGTTCGGGTTCCGGTGGCGTGCAGGCGGTTCGGGATGTGGCCCGGGGCCAGGCGTCGCCTGACTACCCGTTCACCGGGCGAGTGGCCGAGCCGCTGAGCCGATTCGGAAGCGACGATCACTATGCGAGCATCCTGGACCAGCTTCTGGTGGGTGTGGCCGCAGCGAGTCCCACCCGCCAACTGTGATGGCCGGTGATCGGGGCGGGGCTCGGACAGGCGGGACCGAGACAGGCGGGGTCGAGACAGGCGGGGTCGAGACGCTGGGAGTGGCCGGGTGAGTGCTGCCGGCGACTTCGTGGACGCCGCCCTTCGGCGCGAGGGCGACCATTATCGGGCTGCTGAAGCGCGAGCACGGCTCGGCGGCAGCGACATCCGCTTCTACGGAGCATCGGTCGGGGCCGTACGAGGAGCCATTCGGGACGCTGGTCGTCGCTATCCCGACCTGACGCACGACGACGTCACTGCCCTGAGTTCGGAACTGTGGGCCGAGCCGGTTTTCGAACGCCGGCTGGCCGCCGTCGTGCTGCTGCAGTCGAATGTCGGACTCCTTCGCAACTCCGATTTGACCCGGATCGAGGGTTTCGTGCGCGAGGCGCGGGTGAAGGAACTGGTCGACCCCTTGGCCGCCGATGTCGTCGGCCCACTTGTGGCCGGTTTGCGGGGGCAGGAACGCCAGCGAGCGGATGCTGTCATCGGTCGTTGGGCGGACGGCGACAACGAGTGGCTTCGCCGCGCCAGCATGGTGGCACAGGCGCGGGTGGTGGAAAGATGATGGCCATGACCGAGGACGACATCATGGCGTTCGCCCGGAGCCTGCACGGGGTTGTCGCGACAACGGCAAGCGAAGCGAGCGGCGCACCAGAAGCGGCCTGGGGCGACTCGTTCATCTTCTACGATCCGGTGGGCGATCCCGTCAACCAGCACTTTCCGTTCGCGACCCTCGTCACAAGCGACTACGCCGGCTTCGACGAGTCGTCCGAGCTCAACCGTCCCGGCGTTTTCCGGCTCAACATCGCGGTGGGCCGGAACGCGTTCGAGAGCCTGATCGGTTACCCGGCCACTGAGCATCCGTTGCACGCGACCGAGTTCGACTACACGGCGCTCGACACGCTGCTTCCCCACCCGGTGTATGCCACGCAGGCCTGGGTCTCGATTCTGTGTCCTGGCGGAGAGACCGCGGAGCAGTCAAAGGCGTTACTGGCCGACGCCCGTCGTCAGGCTGCCGAACGGTACAAGCGACGCAACGGATGACGCAACCTATGGCGCACGGGACGTCGCCGACCGGTGGCCGGCTTCGGGTACGGATGTCGCCGCGGGCGACGGATGAACCGCACCGGGTTTCGAGCCCGCTCGAGTTGTTGTTCGATCTGACCTTCGTCGTTGCCGTGGCGAGCATAACCGCCCAGCTCGCGCACGGCATTTCGGACGGGCATGTACTTCTGGGGCCGTTCCTGCAAGTGTTCTTCGCGATCTGGTGGGCGTGGATGAACTTCACCTGGTTCGCTTCGTCGTACGACACGGACGATGTTCCGTATCGACTGCTGACCCTGGTGCAGATGGCGGGGGTTCTGGTGCTCGCCGCCGGTGTGCCGGCAGCAGTGAATGAGACTGACTACCGCGCGGTCACTCTCGGCTACCTGATCATGCGGGTGGGGCTGGTGGCCCAGTGGCTGCGAGTGGCATTCGAACATCCGGCCAGTCGCGGAATCGGTCTGCGCTACGCGTCGGGCATCGCGATCGTGCAGGTGGGATGGGTCCTTCGACTCCTCCTTGCCCAGGCCGGACTGCTGCCGGAGGCGTGGCAGGTTCCGGTGTTCCTCGGGCTGGTCGTGTTGGAGCTGGCCGTGCCACCGTGGGCAGAGCGAAAGCTGAGCACGAGCTGGCACCCGCACCATATCGCTGAGCGGTACGGCCTGTTTACGATCATCCTCCTGGGCGAAAGCGTGCTCGCCGCTTCGACAGGTGTGGAGGCTGCGCTGCGCGCCGGGGGGCTCAGCGGCTCACTCGTCACGGTCGCGATTTCCGGGCTGGTGCTGCTCTTCACCCTGTGGTGGCTGTACTTCCTGGAGCCGGCCGGCGACGGTCTGGAACACCACCGAGAGTTGTCGTATCTGTGGGGATATGGCCACTACGGCATTTTCGCCGCGCTCGCCGCGCTGGGAGCGGGTCTGGAGGTCGCGGTCGCGCGCACCGGCGGCCATCTGGAGGCGCCTGCCGCCGTGGTCGGATATGCCGTAGCGGTCCCTGTGGCCTGCTTCCTCGTTCTGCTGTGGGCCGTACATGCGCCGCTTGTGCAGCGGTTGGTGATACGGCCGGCGGCGACAATAGCCGCGAGCGTCATCGTGCTGCTGTCGCCTCTTGCTTCAGGCGTGGTGGGATTGCCTGCCGTCGTGGCGTGCATCGCCGTGGTGTGCGTGCTGGTCGTTGTGGTGACAGTTGCGCCCCGAAGGTCGCGGGGAAACCTGACGCAGGCTGGCGCACCGAACGTGCTGGAGTAGGGACCGCGGCCGCTGGGAGTGCCGCTACTTCAGGTGCTGTCGCGACTGCTGGTGCTGCTTAGAAGGGCGGGTTCTGGTCGAGGTAGCGCTGAGCTTCCGCTTCCGCTGCGGCTTCCGCTTCCACTGCCGCTGGGGCTTCCTCTGCTCGCGCTGCGGCTTCCGCTGCCGCTTTCGCTGCCGCTCTTGCCGTGGTTTGTGCGGTCGCGGTTGTCGCGGTGGGGTGGAGGGTGGCGGTGATGGGGGTGTCGGGTTCGGTGATGTAGGTGTGGCCGGTGGGGGTGGTCCAGGTGAGGGTGCCGCTGCCGTCGCGGGCTTGGGTGTAGGTCCAGCCGGCTTGGTGTTT